>DASZCC010000049.1:0-2585 GCA_035943485.1 Rhizomicrobium sp.
ACTCGAAGCCTATTGCGTGAACCTGAACGAGAAGGCCAAGCAGGGCCGTGTCGATCCGCTGATCGGCCGCACCGCCGAGGTCGACCGCACGATCCAGATCCTGTGCCGCCGCCAGAAGAACAATCCGCTGTTCGTCGGCGATCCCGGCGTCGGCAAGACGGCGATCGCCGAAGGCCTGGCGCGCAAGATTGTGAAGAACGAAGTGCCCGAAGTCCTGCGCGGCAACATCATCTACTCGCTCGACATGGGCGCACTGATCGCCGGCACGCGCTATCGTGGTGACTTCGAGGAACGCCTGAAATCCGTCGTGAAGGAGCTGGAAGCGCTCAAGGGCGCCATCCTGTTCATCGACGAGATCCACACCGTGATCGGCGCCGGCGCCACCAGCGGCGGCGCGATGGATGCGTCGAACCTGCTTAAGCCCGCACTCCAGCAGGGCTCGCTCCGCTGCATCGGCTCGACCACCTACAAGGAATACCGCCAGTATTTCGAGAAGGACCGCGCCCTGGTGCGCCGCTTCCAGAAGATCGACGTCGTGGAGCCGACCATCCCCGACGCCATCAAGATCATGATGGGCATCAAGCCGTATTACGAGGAATTCCATAAGGTCCGCTACACGACCGATGCCATCAAGGCGGCGGTTGAGCTCTCGGCGAAGTACATCAACGACCGCAAGCTGCCCGACAAGGCGATCGACGTGATCGACGAAGTCGGCGCCTCGCAGATGCTGATCGCCGAGTCGCGCCGCAAGAAAGTCATCGGCGTGAAAGAGGTCGAGGACGTGATCGCCACGATGGCGCGCATCCCGCCAAAATCGGTCTCGAAGGACGACACAGCCGCACTCAAGACGCTGGAAGACGACCTGCGTCTCGCGGTGTTCGGCCAGGACAAGGCGCTGCATGCGCTCGCCAGTGCGATCAAGCTCGCACGCGCAGGCCTGCGCCAGCCTGAGAAGCCGATCGGCTGCTACCTGTTCTCCGGCCCCACGGGCGTCGGCAAGACGGAAGCCGCCAAGCAGCTCGCCAAGACGATGGGCGTGGAGCTGCTGCGCTTCGATATGTCGGAATACATGGAGCGTCACACCGTCAGCCGCCTGATCGGCGCGCCGCCGGGTTATGTCGGCTTCGACCAGGGTGGCCTGCTGACCGACGGCGTCGACCAGCATCCGCATTGCGTGCTGCTGCTCGATGAAGTCGAGAAGGCGCATCCCGACCTGTTCAACATCCTTCTGCAGGTCATGGATCACGGCAAGCTGACCGACCACAACGGCAAGAAGATCGACTTCCGCAATGTCGTCCTCATCATGACGACCAATGCCGGCGCCGCCGACTCCGCCAAGGAAGCCATCGGCTTCGGCCGCGGCAAGCGCGAAGGCGAGGACGAGGAAGCGATCAAGAAGCTGTTCACGCCGGAATTCCGCAACCGTCTGGACTCGATCATCACGTTCGCGCCGCTGGGCCGCGACACGATCGACCGCGTGGTGGAGAAGTTCGTGCTGGAGCTCGAGCTGCAGCTCTCGGATCGCGATGTCACCTTCGACGTGACGCCGGAAGCGACCCGCTGGCTCGGCGAGAAGGGCTATGACGACGCGTTCGGCGCAAGGCCGCTGGCGCGTGTCATCCAGGAGAACCTCAAGAAGCCGCTGGCGGACGAGATTCTCTTCGGCAAGCTCAAGAATGGCGGCACGGTGCGTGTGCTGCTCGATCGCGACACCGACAAGCTCGCCTTCGAGTTCATCACCAACGACGACAAGCGCCCCAAGGCGCTGCCGCCGCCGAAAAAGAAAAAGCAGGAAGAAAGCGTCTAGCGCGCGATGGCCGGCCATGAGGAGGCCGTCGCCGCCGCGCAGAAGGTGCTGGACGACTTCATGGCCGCCTTCAATGCGCGCGACATCGACGCGTGGCAGAAGACGTTCAACTTCCCGTCGGTGCGGCTGGCATCAAACACGCTGACCATCATCGACGCGGACTATCACAAGCCGGACATGTTCACGCGCGGCGCGCTGGCGGAGTGGGACCACTCCGCCTGGGAGCGCCGCGCGGTGATCCATGCCGGCGAAGACAAGGTTCACATCGACACGCGGTTCACGCGCTACGCCAAGGACGGCAGCGTGATCGGCGGCTTCGACTCGATCTACGTGATCACGAAAGAGAATGGCCACTGGGGCGTGAAGGCGCGGTCAAGCTTCGCGCCGTAACGCTGGCTGCGGTGAGGTGGGTAAGGGCGACGCTCCCACTGTCATGGCCCGCCGGAGTGCGGGCCACCCAGTTGGTGCGCTGAGATGGCGAAAGTTTAGCGCCGTATTGCCATTCTAATTCGCGACAGCGTCACCGGGGTGGCCCGCACTCTGGCGGGCCATGACAAATATTGAGTGTCATCCCGGACAAGCGATGCGACAGCATCGCGCCGATCCGGGACCCATCCTCACGCGTGGGAATGGGTCCCGGATAGTCTCGCTGCGCGAGCCTTCCGGGATGACAGCTGTCGCGTGCTCACGCGCAAGTGAGCGCTGTTCACCCCGAAATACTTCACGATGCTGTCGGGGGAGCAAGCATGACCACATTCGAAGGCCGCATCGGCCGACT
>DASZCC010000050.1:0-5378 GCA_035943485.1 Rhizomicrobium sp.
ATCAAGACCAACAAGGGCGACGCGATGAAGACCCGCTTCGTCGTTATGGCAAACGGTCCGCTCCATCGTCCGAAGCTGCCCGGCATTCCCGGTGTCGAGAGCTACAAGGGGCATTCGTTCCACACCAGCCGGTGGGATTACGACTACACGGGCGGCGACTCCAACGGAAACCTGACAGGTCTGAAGGACAAGGTCGTGGGCATCATCGGCACAGGCGCCACCTCGGTGCAGTGCGTTCCGCATCTCGGCGCCGGCGCGAAGCATCTCTACGTTTTCCAGCGCACGCCCTCCTCCATCGATGTGCGCAACAACCGGCCGACCGACCCGGCGTGGGCGAGCTCGCTGCAGCCTGGCTGGCAGCAGGCACGCATGGACAATTTCAACGCGCTCGTCTCCGGCGTTCCGCAGGCCGAAGACCTCGTCAACGATGGCTGGACCGACATCATCGGCAACATGCTGACGCTGATGCGCAAGCAGCGCGAGGCCGGCGCCGAATCTGATCTCGGCTCGACCATGCAGCTGGCCGATTTCAAGAAGATGGAATCGATCCGCGCCCGCGCCGAACAGATTGTGAAGGATCCGCGTACCGCTGAAGCGCTCAAGCCCTACTACAATCAATTCTGCAAACGTCCCTGCTTCCATGACGAGTACCTCGACACGTTCAATCGTCCCAACGTCACGCTGGTCGATACCGACGGCAGAGGTGTGGATCGCATCACCGAGAAGGGTATCGTCGCCAACGGCAAGGAGTACGAACTCGACTGCCTCATCTATGGCACCGGTTTCGAAGTCGGCACGAGCTATACGCGGCGCGCCGGCTACGAAGTTTATGGCCGCGATGGTCAGACGCTGACGGACAAGTGGAAGGACGGTGTCTCCACCTTCCACGGTTTCTTCGTGAACGGGTTTCCCAACTGCTTCGTCGTCAGCAACACGCAGTCAGGCTTCACCGCGAATTTTCCGCACATGCTGAACGAGCAGTCCAAGCACATCGCCTATGTCATCCGTCAGGCGAACGACCGGCAGGCAAAGGTCATCGAGACCACGCCGGAAGCGGAAGCCAGCTGGGTCGAGACGATCATCGCGACCGCGCTGCAGCGCCAGAAATTCCAAGAAGAGTGCACACCCGGCTACTACAACAACGAAGGCAAGCCCTCGCCGCTGGTGGCCCGGAATGGGTCGTACGGCGCCGGCTCCATCGCGTTCATCAGTCTGCTGAACGAGTGGCGCGCGGACGGTTCACTGAAAGGTCTGGAACTCCGCCAGGCCTAGCGGCCCTGCAGCGCAAGGACGGCGCCGATGACGAGCAGCCCGATCGTGAAGCTCCAGTAGCCCGCGAGCGCGGCTGCCATCCAGAAGGCGACAGGCGACGATTTCTTCTCGCGGAGCGACGTCGCGGCGTTCTCGAAGAACACGTTCGGGCCGGCCACCGTCATGATAACCAGATAGCTCACTCGGCCAAATACGCCTTCCGGCTTCTTGGCGATGATACAGTAAAGATTGGCCAAGATGCCGGACGCCGTGAAGCCGGAGAGCGTCGCAAAGACGATGAGCATCAAGTCCCGGTACAAGACAATCTCCAGGCGGTACGGCCAGGCTTTTCACTGCACACCACGTGCCCGCCAAAGGCGCGGCCGGACGCCGGAATTGTTCCGTTTCGGCGCAGAGATTCGCTTCGTTACAGATCGTGACAAGCCGGGGGCTCGGCCGATAGCGGATTCTGCGTCACGATCTCAAGAATTATGAACCCGCGTCATCGCTACCGGCGTGCCTGCAATCGGGGCGTGTTAAGTAAACCAAGCGCGACTCGTTGGGGGGCGCGCCCGGAACGACGATGAACTATTCCGACACCGATGGGACAATTCACAAGCGCTCGGGCTGGCTGATACCGCTCGCCGTGTTCCTGATCACCTTTGCGTTTTCGGCGCTGTTCCTCCTCTTCTACCTGGCGCCCAGCGCACCCAATTTCCAGTCTGAACAGGTCGCGCCGACGGCCCGGACCGACAAGATCGCCCTGCGCGTTCACGGCCTGCATCTCTGGATTCCGGCAAACTACCTCGAGCACGAAAGCGCCCGCAGCGGCGGCGCGCGCGCCGACATCGCCCTGTTCACGGTCTTGCCCGCGCTTGTCGGATGGTCGTCGGTCGACGCGCCGCTGTTCAGCGGCAACGCGCCGGACTCGCCGGTCGTCTATCTCCTGATCCGCAACGAGGCTGTCAATCTCAGCGAGGCCGATCGCCTGTCGCGCATCTACATCGCGTATGTCGGCAATCCGCGCGGCCAGCCTGGTCCATTCGGGTTGACGCAGTTCGCGTTCCGCGAGAACTCGGGCTACGGGCGCGAGGATCTGTTTGTCGGGCAGTCGGGCACGGGCCCGGTCGTGCTGCGCTGCGTCCGCTTCTCGCCCGAAGTGCCAAGCCCAAGCTGCCTGCGCGACATGCCGGTCGCGCATGGTGTCGCTTTGTCCTACCGCTTCAAGCGCGCGCATCTCGCGAAATGGCGCGAGATCGCCAGCGGTATCGACAACCTGATCGCAAAATTCGAGAAGGCGCCGCCGGCCGCCGATCAACCGAAGCAGTAAGCTTCAGCGCGTGGGCGGAGCCTCAGGCAGATCCATTTCCAGGATCGCCATGTTGAAGGCGTAGGAGACCTCGCCGTCTTCTTCGTCCTTGAAGATGACGCCGATGAACTCGCCTGCAACCTGCACCTCGACGGAGTCGGCCTGTTTCGGCCGCTCGGCGATCGTGATCGTGTCGAGGCGGAATAGATTGCGAAGATACTTTTCGAGGCGCCAGATTTCGCTGCGGGTCAAGGCTTTCTCCCTGTACGGCGTTCAACTCGCATGAGGCCACAGCCCCGGTCAACCCTTGACGTCCACGCAGGCCACGCGCAATCAGCGGCCATGACAGACGCGCCCCAGGGCTATTACGCGGCCAGCGCTGGCGCGCTCGCCGGCCTTCCGCAGTTGGATGGCGCGGTGGCATGTGACGTTTGCGTCATCGGCGGCGGTTTCACCGGGTTGTCGGCCGCTTTGCACCTCGCGAGAGCCGGCGCCGGCGTTGTGCTTCTGGAGGCGGACACAATCGGCTATGCGGCATCCGGCCGTAACGGCGGACAGATACATCCGGGTCATCGCAAGTCGCAGGCCGAACTCGAAGCGTGGCTGGGTGATCGCCATACGCGCGATCTCTGGCGGCTTTCCGAGGAAGCGCTCGATCTCATTTTCACGCTCGGTGCCGATGGCTGTGACATCAAGCACGGCCTGGTGATCGCCGCACACAATGCGAGCGCCGCCCGCGATCTCGCCGAGGAGACCGATGATCTCCGCGCACGTTACGGCGTATCGGGCATCCGCATGATGGATCAATCCGAAACCGCCTCTGAGCTCGGCACGACGATCTATCCGGCGGCGCGGCTCGATATGACGGGCGGACATCTTCATCCTCTGAAATTCGCGAGACGGCTCGCGACCCTGGCTGTTCAGGCTGGCGCGCAACTTCATGAACGATCCCGCGCGGTGCGTATTCAACGAACCACGCAGGCGATCATCAGAACTGCGGACGGCGCCGTCACCGCGAAACAGGTTATCCTTGCGACCGACGCTTTCAGCGGTGCCATTGCGCCCGAACTCGGGCCTTATATTGCGCATGTCGAGAGCTTTCTTGTCGCGACCGAACCGCTCAACACGAAGCTGAACGTGCTTCCCGACGATGCCGCGGTTGCCGACACACGCCATGTTCTCGACTACTACCGCAAGAGCGCCGACAATCGCCTGCTCTTCGCCGGCCGCGAAAGCTACTGGAACGTGCCGAAGGATATCGCGGCGATTGTGCGGCCCCGCATGCTGCGCGTGTTCCCGCAGCTTGCGGCGACGCGCATCGATCACGCCTGGAGCGGCACGGTCGGCATCACCCGCACGCGCATGCCGCACTTCGGGCGGCTCGCGGCGAACATGCTCTTCGGACATGGCTACTCCGGTCATGGCGTGGCGCTGGCGACGCTCGGCGGCAAGGCGCTGGCGGAAGCGGCGATGGGCAACAGCGCACGCTTCGACACGCTGGCATCCGTCCCCGCTGCGAAATTCCCTGGCGGCCCACTCCTGCGCAAACCGATGGTGACGGCGGCACTGACAATGCTGAAGTGGCGCGACGGGATGGGATGACGTCGACGAAATCGTGCATTCAATTCGTACCTCCCGAGTTTTCATTTTTCACCCTCCGTCCGGACGCATCTCGAGTCCCCATCGCGATGCACGTTCTAATTTCGCGCCGGACGGAGTCCGGGCATCCACCAGATTGGGGTGCGAAAATACTTCTCGCGCGTGTTCAGCCGCGCGCCGGCGGTGCTCGAGCGTTCATGGTAGCGATTCCATTTCCAGGATTTCAGGCACAAAAAAACCGCCCATGATTTTCATGGACGGCTTGGACGCACCTGTCGGGAATATAAGAGAAATGGTGCCGGCAGAGACTCGGTTCAAGAGGCCGGTAGTGTCCTAATTTGATTTGCCGTCCACGGCGGGCCAGCGGACATGCGCAAGAACCCAGAACGAGATTGGCATGGTGAGAAGACCTAGCGGCACCCACCAGCCACTAAGCCCCATGCGTTGCAAAATGCGTACAAGTGGCAAGATGAATACCGCCCAAACAAGCGCGATCATCGAGGCGACTAAGATAAAGTGGATCATTTTGCCTTCGCCTCAGCCACGATAGCGGCCCGTACAGCCTTGGCCGGGGAGTCTACTAGATCACTGTGCAGTACTGCGAAGAACCGCCTGCGCCCATCGTCGCGCTGGTAGGACCATGCATAGGCCCGCTTGGCGTAGGGATTGTCCGCAAGGTCAAAGATATGGACGATGCCGTCCCAGACTATCTCTTGGGCGTGAACCTCCTGCACCGGCACGGCCTGAACAAACGTCGCCGTACCGCCGTGCTGGGACTCGACGGCCTTCTTGAGTTCGGAGGGGGAGACTTCAGGCACTGACAACCCCAATGTCATTTAGGAATGCTATGGGTCCAGTCCTCGCAAACGATCTACGACCTTCAGACGAACGTTCCGCGATTTGGCCAACCACTTCCCGACACAATGAGATTATGAATGCACATGTTAGGGTAAAATCCCCTAGCAAGCCCCAGCGTTGATTTGCCATGTCAATCGACATCGGATCGCGCGTCCACTGACCGGCAGCTCGGTGCTGTCCTAATTTGAATATTCAGGGCGTAAGCCTGTTTCATAGCAGCCGGGGTCTTTGGGGCTAGGACCAATAGTCTGCGACGCATCGCCCATCCGCTGGCAGGTCCTTACCGGTATTGAGCCCGTCGAAATGCTTGATCGGGATTTGTGCAACAGGTTCCGGATCGCTTAACCGCAGGTTGACCCCC
>DASZCC010000051.1:0-3506 GCA_035943485.1 Rhizomicrobium sp.
ATCAGCATACGGATGTTTCGCGTCTGAACGCCGCCGGCGGAGATATCGGCGCGCGCCTTGACGCTGTCTCCTTCCGAACCCAGCTATCACTCTAAGATTGAGCGAAAGGGAGTTTCCCGACATGAAGCGTATCCTGGCGGCGCTTGCCGCTTCGGCCATCCTCGCGGTGAGCACCGCCCAGGCCGCTGACGTCACAATTCTCAACGTGAGCTACGATCCGACGCGCGAGCTCTACAAGGCTATCAACGCTGCGTTCATTCCGCAGTGGAAGGCCAAGGCCGGCGACGATCTCACCATCAATCAGAGCCACGGCGGTTCCGGCGCGCAGTCACGCGCCGTGATCGACGGACTCGACGCCGATGTCGTCACGCTCGGCCTCGGCTACGACATCGACGCGATCGCCGACAAGGGCCTGCTCGCGCAGAACTGGGCAACGCGTCTGCCGAACAACGCGACGCCCTATACCTCGACGATCGTCTTCCTCGTCCGCAAGGGCAATCCGTGGAAGATCAAGAACTGGAACGATCTGGTGAAGCCGGGCGTGCAGGTCATCACGCCGAACCCCAAGACCTCGGGCGGCGCCCGCTGGGCGTTCCTCGCGGCATGGGCCTACGCGCTGAAGGCGCCGGGCGGCAATGCCGACAAGGCCAAGGCGTTCGTGGCTGACCTTTATCATCACGTGCCTGTGCTCGACACCGGTGCGCGCGGCTCGACGACGACGTTCGCGCAACGCGGCATCGGCGACGTGCTTCTGTCGTGGGAGAACGAGGCGCACCTCGCGCTCAAGGAAGCCGGCGGCGACAAGTTCGAGATCGTCTATCCGCCAGTGTCGATCGTGGCCGAGCCGCCTGTCGCCGTGGTCGACAAAAACGTAGACAAGCACGGCACACGCAAGGTGGCGGAGGCCTATCTGAACTTCCTCTACACGAAGGAAGGTCAGGAGATTGAAGCGAAGAACTTCTACCGTCCGCGCGATGCCGCCATCCTCGCGGCCCATGCCGCGGACTTCCCGAAGATCACGCTGTACGACTTCACCGAGATCTTCGGCACCTGGCGCAAGACGCAGGCGACCTACTTCGCCGACAAGGGCGTCTTCGATCAGATTTACAAGCCCGGTCAATGACGATCGCGGCGACCTCGACTTCGCGGTGGAGAAACCCGAGTGCACTGCCCGGTTTCGGGCTGTCGCTCGGGTTCACGCTGTTCTATCTGTCGGTCATCGTTCTCGTTCCTCTCTTGGCTCTCGTCATCCGTCCGTGGGAGCTGGGCTGGAGCGGCTTCTGGTCGGTGCTGACTGACTATCGCACGCTCCACGCACTGAAGCTCTCGTTCGGTGCGTCTGCCATCGCCGCCGCAATCAACTCTGTCTTCGGACTCATCGCTGCCTGGGTACTGGTGCGCTATCGCTTTCCGGGCCGCGGCGTCATCGACGCATTCGTCGACCTTCCCTTCGCGCTGCCGACCGCCGTTGCCGGTATCGCGCTCTCCGCGCTCTACGCACCGAATGGCTGGCTGGGTGAGCCCCTTATGCGCGCCGGTATCAAGGTGGCTTACACGCCGCTGGGTGTGACTGTGGCGCTGACCTTCATTGGCCTGCCCTTTGTCATGCGCACGCTCGAGCCTGTGCTCGCTGAGCTGAGCAAGGAAGCCGAAGAGGCCGCGGCGACGCTGGGCGCCACACGCCTGCAAACCATTCGGCGTGTGGTGCTGCCGGCCCTGACGCCCGCGCTCCTGACAGGCACCGCGCTCGCCTTCGCGCGCGCGGTCGGTGAGTACGGCTCGGTGATCTTCATTGCCGGCAACCTGCCCGGTATCTCCGAGATCGCGCCGCTGCTCATCATCATCAAGCTGAACGAGAACGATTATGCCGCTGCGTCCGCAATCGGCGTCATCATGCTGGCAATTTCGTTCGTGATGCTCCTGATGCTCAACCTTCTTCAGGCATGGAGCGCAAGGCGATGACCCAGCGCTTCCGTCCGCCGACCCAGGATCCGCTGCTGATGCGCTGGGGCCTGACGATCCTGGCGCTCGCTTTCGTCGGGCTGTTTCTGCTTCTGCCGCTCGCAACTGTCTTCACGGAAGCGCTGACCAATGGCTTCGGCGCCGCCTGGGATGCGATCAAGGAGCCGGACGCGCTTGCCGCCGTGCGCCTCACGCTCATCGCCGCGGCCATCGCCGTGCCGCTCAACGCGCTCTTCGGTATTGCCGCATCGTGGGCGGTTGCGAAGTTCGATTTCCCCGGCAAGGGCCTGCTGGTCACGCTGATAGACCTGCCCTTCTCGGTTTCGCCGGTCGTCTCCGGCTTGATCTATGTGCTGGTTTTCGGCCTGCAGGGCTGGCTTGGACCATGGCTCGCCGAGCATGACATCAAGATCATCTTCGCCCTGCCCGGCATCGTGCTTGCCACGATCTTCGTCACCTTCCCGTTCGTCGCGCGCGAACTCATCCCGCTGATGACCGATCAGGGTCGAGACGAGGAAGAAGCCGCGACATCGCTCGGCGCGTCCGGCTTCGCGACCTTCCGGCGCGTGACGCTGCCGAACATCAAGTGGGGCCTGCTTTATGGCGTACTGCTGTGCAACGCGCGCGCGATGGGCGAGTTCGGCGCTGTCTCGGTCGTCTCCGGTCATATCCGTGGCCTGACCGACACCATGCCGCTGCACATCGAAGTGCTCTACAACGACTACCAGTACAGCGCGGCCTTCGCGGTCGCGACCTTGCTCGCCCTGCTCGCGCTGGTCACCCTGGCGCTGAAGTCGCTGCTCGAATGGCGTTATGCCGACGAGATCGCAGCGACCCACCACCATTAGCCGAAAGATTCCGCTGCAATGTCGCTGACCGTTGACTCTCTCACCAAGCGCTTCGCGAATTTCGAAGCCCTGAAAGGCGTGAGCTTCACGGCGCCGCAAGGTGCCTTCGTGGCGTTGCTTGGTCCTTCAGGTTCCGGCAAGACGACGTTGCTGCGTATTCTGGGCGGCCTGGAATTTCCCGACAGCGGCAGTGTGCACTTCGCCGATCTCAACTGGCTGGGCGTGCCGGCCCGTGCCCGCCGCGCCGGCTTCGTGTTCCAGCATTACGCCCTCTTCCGTCACATGACGGTCGAGAAGAACATCGCTTTCGGCCTTACCGTGCGTCCATGGCGGGAGCGTCCGAGCCGCAAGGAAATCGCCAAGCGCGTCGAGGAACTGCTCGCCCTCGTGCAGCTTGAGGGTCTGGGCAAGCGCTATCCAAGCCAGCTTTCCGGCGGCCAGCGTCAGCGCGTGGCGCTCGCGCGTGCGCTAGCGATCGAGCCCCGCATGCTGCTGCTCGATGAGCCGTTCGGCGCCCTCGACTCAAAGGTGCGCAAGGAATTGCGCGGCTGGCTCCGCGCGCTGCATGAAAAGCTCGGTTTGACGACGATCTTCGTCACCCATGACCAGGACGAAGCTTTCGAGCTGGCGGACCTCGTCGCGATCGTGAACGCGGGCAAGATCGAGCAGTACGGCACGCCCGCCGACGTCCGCCAG
>DASZCC010000052.1:0-10075 GCA_035943485.1 Rhizomicrobium sp.
CGGGCGCAGGCCGTTGCCGGTGATGATGCGGATCTTGTGATCGCGTTCATGCTCCGAATGCGGCGCGTTCAGCAGATAGCGGCAGAGCTCGCCGATATACTGGAACATCGTCGCGTCATAGCGGTGGATGTCTTCCCAGAACTCGCTGGTCGAGAATTTGCGCTTGATGATGGTGGCGCCACCTGTGACCAGCGCGGTCCCGATGGCGCAGACGCCGCCTGCGGTGTGATAAAGCGGCAGGACATTATACATGCGGTCGGTCGCCTGCGTGTTCACGCCGGAGGCGACGCCATACATCAGATACAGCATCCGCAGATGCGTGAAGTTCGACGCCTTGGGCAGTCCCGTGGTGCCGGACGTGTAGATGTAGAACGCCTTGTCCTTCAGCGTGATGCCGGCACGCAGCGCTGGATCGGGTGCTGCGGGCGACGCGGCGGCAAGTGCAGCGTCGAGGTCCGCGAAGCCTTCGGCGTTGCCGCCCGTGCACCAGGCCTTCGGATGGCTTTCGATCTGCGCCGCCACCTCGGCGAAGCTCGCAGCCAGTTCCTGTCCCACGATCGCATGGCGGGCTTCCGCGATATTGATCGAATGCGCCAGCGGCACGCCGCGCAGATGCGTGTTGATCAGAGCCACGATCGCGCCGGCCTTCAGAAGCCCCAGCCATGCGATGACGAACTCCGGCCGGTTCTCCATCAGCAGGACGACGACCTCGCCCCGCCTTATGCCGGTCGCCGCCGCCCAGTTGGCATAGCGGTTGGCCGATGCTTCCAGCTCTGCATAGCTGACGGTGCGGTCGAGGTAATAGAAGACGGTCGCGTCCGGCGTCTTCGCCGCCTGGGCGGTCACGATGTCGACGATGGTGTGCTGGCTGTCGGCCTTGAGCGGCCGCAGGTGCTTCAGCGTACGCACCATCGTCGAGATATAGGTATATTCGCGGGAGAGGTCGTCAACGAAACTCATGCGCCGAACATAGGCCAGCTTCATGCCGGATCAAGAAAGGATGCGCCTCGATCTCAGTGGATTGAAGTGTCCGCTGCCCGCCCTGATGGCCCGGCGCGCCGTGCTGCGCGCGCCGCCCGGTGCTGAGATCGAGGTGACGGCGGACGATCCGCTCGCCGCCGTCGATATCCCGCATATGTGCACGCAGGAAGGCTTCGATGTGCTGGACGTGGCGCGCGACGGGGTCGTCACGCGCCTCGTCGTCAGGAGGCCGGCGGCTTCACCGGCTGGGCTGCCGGACCCAGATGATCAATGACGTCGCCCGCCTGCATCGCTCGGGGATTGTCCCGCGCCTCGGCCGGCGTCAGCAGCACGATCTCGGCATAGGCCTCGAAGCGTGTGATGGCGGTCGTCATGACCGGCGCACCGAACGGATCGTATGCCCAGCTGTGCCAGTAGAAGCCGTGACGTCGCGGTCCCCACCAGCCGCCGTAATCGGCGAAGTCGCTGAAATAGGTCGTCTTGGCCTTGGTGTCGCGATCGTCGAACTCGAACCACTGATAGCCGGCGTCGCGGGTCACCTCGGCTGACCGGAGCAGCAGGAAATTCTCGACCTGATCGCGCCTGGTTGCCGAATTGCCGGTGAAGGTCACGCGGAAGCGATTCTCGGCCAGCCGCTGGTCGGTGTAGCCGGGACCGCCCGGATCGACGGCGGGCTGGAAGGGGGTGGGGGTGGTGCAGGCCGCAAGCGCCAGAAGCGAGGCTGCGACCGCTAGATGCTTGATCGTCATGGTTGTTCTCCTGCCCTCACGTGACCAGCGTACCACGCCGCAGTTCCCCTCCGCCCTAAAATCCCGCTCATTTCGCCCGTAAATCTCACGTTCCTCTTGATTACTGAACGGTCAGTTATTAATTAGGGCCGATGGAATACGAGACTGCAGAGCCCGCGGGCCGCTGGACCCGACGCAAGAACGAGAGGCCGGGAGAGATCCTGGACGCGGCGCTGCGGGTGTTCGCGGCCAAGGGCTTCGCCGCCGCGCGCATGGAAGACATCGCCAAGGCCGCCGGTGTGACCAAGGGCACGATCTACCTCTATTACGAGAACAAGGAGCAGGTGTTCAAAAGCCTTGTGCTCGAACTCATCGGCGGCGTGATGAGCGGCGTCGAGACACACGTAGGCACCTATCAGGGGCCGGTGAGCGATCTGCTGCGCTTCGTCCTGAAGAACATCGCGGTCGTGATGATCCACAGCGACCGCATCGCGCTGCCCAAGATCATCATCGCGGAGGCCGGGAATTTTCCCGCGCTCGCGGAATTCTGGAAGCGCGAAGTGATCGATCGCGGCATGGGCATCCTGGGCAAGCTCATGCAGCGCGGCATCGAGAGCGGCGAGTTTCGTGCGCTGCCGACAGATCACATGGTGCGCCTGCTGATCGCACCGATGCTGCTCAGCGCGATCTGGCGTACGACCTTCGAGCAATTCGAGCAGACGCCATTCGACTATCAGGCATTCGTGGAAACGCATCTCGATGTTTTCCTGCGTGGGGTATCGCCATGAAACGCATTGCGCTCGCAGCGCTGCTTCTTCTTGCCGGCTGCGGACAGGACGAGCCGCAGCCCTGGCTTGGCTATGCCGAAGCGGACAACGCTTTCATTTCTGCGCCGGAGGCCGGGTGGGTTTCGCGTCTGACGGTTGAGCGCGGCGCCTGGGTGAAGAAGGGCGATCTGCTCTTCACGCTGGATCAAACGTCGCAAACGGCGGCGCGCGATCAGGCGAATGCGGCCATCGCGCTGGCGCAGGGACAACTCGTCGCCGCGCAGGCCAATCTCGTGCTCACGCAGAAGGAGCTGGCGCGTCAGGCTGGTCTGATGAAGGCGGACGCCGGCACAAAGCAGAACTACGACATCGCGAAATCGAACTACGACACGGCGCGCGCACAGGTCGCGCAGATCGAGGCGCAGGAAGCGAACGCACGCGCTTCGTTGAACGGGGCCGCATACCAGCTGTCGGAGCGCGACGTGATCTCGCGCACCGAGGGCAGGGTGCAGGACATCTACTTCCGTCCGGGTGAGTATGCGCCGGCGATGACGCCAGTGGTGTCGGTCCTGCCGCCGAAGAACATCTACGTCCGCTTCTTCGTGCCGGAGACCGAGTTCGCAAGGCTGAAGCTCGGCCAGAAAGTCGCGATCAACTGCGACAGCTGCGCGCCGAATACCGAGGCGACCGTCACCTTCATCGCGCAGCAGCAGGAATTCACGCCGCCGGTCATCTTCTCGATCGGCAGCCGCGACAAGCTGGTGTTCAAGGTCGAAGCCCGCGCGCCGGACGGCCTGAAACTCAACCCGGGCCAGCCCGTGGATGTGCGGCCGCTATAGATGACCGCGCCAAACACACTTTCGTCATCGCCGGGCTTGTCCCGGCGACCCATACACTCCGTAGCGCAGTTGTGCGTATGGGTGGCCGGGACAAGCCCGGCCATGACGAGGTTGGGGGAATGGGTGCAAAACAGTCGGCGTGAGGTCCTCACCCCATGACTGATCTCGCCATCGACGTGCACGGTCTGACCAAGCGCTTCGGCAACAAGGTCGCGGTCAACAAGGCCGACATCGCGGTGCCGAGCGGGCAGGTGTGGGGCTTTCTCGGTCCCAACGGCTCCGGCAAGACGACAACCATCCGTATGCTTTGCGGCCTGCTGCGCGCCGATGAAGGCGAGGGCACCTGTCTTGGTCTCGACTTCCGCACGCAGTCGGAACAGATCAAGCGCCAGGTCGGCTACATGACCCAGAAGTTCAGCTTCTGGGAGGATCTCTCGATCCGCGAGAATCTCGAATTCGTCGCGCGCCTTTATCAGCTGCCGAACATGCGCGAGGCGGTCGACAAGACGATCAGCGATCTCGGACTGGAGAAGCGTCAGCAGCAGCTGGCCGGTGCGCTGTCCGGCGGCTGGAAGCAGCGGCTCGCGCTTGCCGCCTGCATGCTGCATCACCCGAAGCTTCTTCTGCTCGACGAGCCGACAGCCGGCGTCGATCCCAAGGCGCGGCGCGATTTCTGGGACGAGATCCATCGCCTGAGCGAAGGCGGCATCACTGTCCTCGTCAGCACGCACTACATGGACGAGGCGGAACGCTGCGATCGCATTGTCTACATCAATCTCGGCACCATCGTCGCGCGCGGCACAGTGCAGGAGGTCATCGCCCAGTCCGGCCTCTACACCTTCGTCGCCGAAGGACCGGAAGCGCGCTCGCTGGTGCAGAAGCTGCGCGGACAGCCGGGCGTGCAGTTTGTGTCGTTCTTTGGGGCAGCGCTGCATGTCAGCGGTCAGGATCACGCGGCGCTGGAGAAGGCGCTTGCGCCCTATCAGCGTCAGCAGGGTCTTCAAGTCCACGAGGCACAGCCCAGCCTGGAAGATGTCTTCATCCAGCTTCAGGAACGCGGCACGGGAGACTACGCGTGAGCGCCCGCTTCTCGCCCGCGCGCATCCGCGCCGTCCTGTTCAAGGAATTCATCCAGATGCTGCGCGACCGGATGACCTTCGGGCTCATCCTCGGCGTGCCGCTGATGCAGCTGCTGCTGTTCGGCTTCGCGATCAACAACAACCCGAAGGACCTGCCGACGGCGGTGTCGATCTCCGATCCGGGACCGATGTCGGATTCGATCGTCGCCGCGCTCGTGAATTCCGGCTACTACAAGATCGTCGAGGCGACCAACTCGCCGGTGCGGGCGCGCCAGCTGCTGGCCGAAGATCGCGTATCGTTCGTGGTGGAGATCCCGCCGAACTTCTCGCGCGATCTCGTGCGCGGCGCCAATCCGGAACTGCTTGTGGAGGCGGACGCGACCGACCCGGCGGCGTCATCGAACGCGATCGGCGCGCTGGCCGACATCGTGAACAACGCGCTGCGCGATGATCTCACCGGGCCGCTCGCGATCCGCGCCGTGACGCCGCCGCCGTTCCAGACAGTCCTGCATCGTCTCTACAATCCGGAGATCATCACCCAGTACAACATCGTGCCTGGCTTGCTCGGCATCATCCTGACGATGACCATGGTGCTGATGACGTCGATGGCGCTGACGCGCGAGCGCGAACGCGGCACCTATGAGAACCTGCTCGCCATGCCGGCGACGCCGGTGGAGATCATGATCGGCAAGATCGCGCCCAACATCGTCGTCGGACTTGTGCAGGCGACCCTCGTTCTGCTGGCGGGCAAGCTGATCTTCCACATCCCGATGCTGGGCTCGATCCCGCTGCTCTTCGCGGTGCTGTTCGTCTTCATCGCCGCCAATCTGGCCGTTGGCTACACGTTCTCGACCATCGCGCAGAGCCAGCTTCAGGCGATGCAGATGATGGTTTTCTTTCTCCTGCCGGCGATCCTTTTGTCGGGTTTTGCATTTCCATTCCGTGGCATGCCGGTCTGGGCGCAATGGATCGGAGAGGCGCTGCCGGTAACGCACTTCCTTCGGGTGGTGCGGGGCATACTTCTTAAGGGTAACGGTCCCGCCCAAATTTGGCCCGATGTTTGGCCTCTATTTGTTTTCCTCATCGTTGTAGGAAGCGTCGCCTTGTTGCGTTTCAGGCGGACTCTGGACTAACGGTCGCGGGCCTTGCCAAAGCTGACAAGGCATAACAAATTCCGCTAAGACAGAAATCCCCGGTCCACGGGGCGTCCTTTTCGGAATGAGTGGGATCCGAGCGCTTCGAATGACCGGCATATCTCTCATCTTGCAGTTTGTGCTCGCGGGCGTGCTTTGCGTCTTTGCGGTGCTGTCGGTGCAGCTTCTCCTGCTCGCCTACGCGCGCCTTTATCGCGCCGCGCCGCGCGTGCGCATGCCATTGCTGCCCGACGAAGCGCTGCCGCGCGTGCTGGTGCAGCTGCCGGTGTGCGACGAAGGCCCCCTCGCTGTTCGTGTCGCGGCCGCTGCCGCGCGTCTTGATTGGCCAGCCGACAAACTCGAGATCCAGGTGCTCGACGATGGGCGTGTGGAGAACCACGATGGTCTCGCCCGCGCGCTGGCGACCGTTGTGCCCCACGGGACCAATGGCGTGAGCTTCAAGGTGCTGCGCCGCGGTCAGCGCGAAGGCTTCAAGGCGGGCAATCTCGCGTTCGGCCTTACCCATTCCGACGCGCCCTACGTCGCCATCCTCGACGCCGACTTCGTCCCGCCGACCGACTTCCTGAAGCGGATGGTGCCGGCGCTGGTCGCCGATCAGGGTCTGGCTTACGTCCAGGCGCGCTGGGGCCATGCCAACCGTACCAAGAACTGGCTGACGCGGGTTCAGGGCATACTGCTCGACGCGCATTTTGCCGTGGAGCAGGAAGGCCGCTTCCGCGCTGGCCTGCCGATGTCGTTCAACGGCTCGGCCGGCGTCTGGAATCGCGAGGCGATCGACAATGCCGGCGGCTGGAAGGGTGACACTCTCACCGAGGACCTCGACCTCTCGATGCGCTGCGCCATGAAGGGCTGGCGCACGGCCATGCTGTCGGACGTCGAAGTGCCGGGCGAACTGCCCGAGACGGCGGCCGCATGGCGGGCACAGCAGGCGCGCTGGACCAAGGGCCATGCGCAGACGGCCGCCAAGCTGCTCCCCCCGATCTGGGCCAGCACCATGCCGCTCTGGAAGAAGGCGGCGATGTCGCTCCAGATGCTGCAATTCGCGTTCTATACGCTGGCCTTCTTCAGCGCGGCGATCAGCCTGACGCTGATGTACATGGGCGTTCACTATCTTCAGAGCGTGTCGCTGCTGGGCCTGATCGTGACGGCGCTGGGTCTCGCGACCTCGGCGTCGTACCTCTATCTCGGCCAGAAGATGCTGGGCCGCGAACGGCTGCCGTGCATCCTCCGCTCGATCGCACTGGCGCTTGTCTTCCCGTCCGGACTGATCCTCGCAAACACGCGGGCGACGTTCGAGGCGTTCTTCTCCAGCCACATGAACTTCCAGCGTACGCTTCGTCCGGGCGAGCGTTATGCCGGCGGGTGGCGCGGCGGGCCGGAGCTCGTCATCGGCGTGCTGCTGCCGATCTTCGCCTTCACGCAGCAGGCGTGGAGCGCGCCGTTCTTCTTCTTCGCCGTCACCGGTCTTGTTTCGATCGGCGTGATGGGATTGTACGGCTCAAATGCGCCGCAACCTGTGCGCGAACTTCCGCCAGCGGAATAGCCGAAAAGGCAAGCGAAAAGATCGCTTTGAGAATCCGACAGAATTCTTTAACTGCGTTTTGTACCGACGTTCGTAGCGTGGTCTTTCGGGGCCGCCGCCAGGCGACAAGGGGCGATAATGCAGTTTGGATTGTTGGGCCGTGCAGGCCTTCTTGCCGGTTTCTGCGCCATGCTTGCGGGTTGTGCAGGTCACGGTGTCAGCACCCCGGGCAACGAGCTTGCCTACAACAACAATGGCGTTGGCGGCGTGGCTGTGCCGGCGGCACCCGCTGAAGATCCCAATCTTTTCCCCGATGACGGCGCCGGCTCCGCGCCAGGTTCGGTCGAGGGCGCGCATCTGGAATGCGTGCCCTATGCCCGCGAACATTCCGGCGTGAACATCCGCGGCGATGCCTACACCTGGTGGGACAAGGCTGCCGGCGTCTATGCCCGCACCTCCCTGCCGACGCCGGGCGCCGTCATGGTCCTTGCCGGTTATGCCGGCCGCCACCGCGCCCATGTCGCGGTGGTCAAGCGCCTGATCTCGCCGCGCGAGATCCGGATCGACCACGCCAACTGGCTGGATGACGGCGCGATTTACGTGAACGACCCGGTGCTGGACGTCAGCGCCGACAATGACTGGACCCAGGTGAAAGTCTGGAACATCCGCAGCGGAAGCTGGGGCACGAAAGTCTACATGGTTAAAGGCTTTATCGGCCCCGGACCGGCCGATCCTTCGCCGGTGGTGGCGTCCTACACGCCGGCTCCGTCGGACCCGATCGCACTGCAGATCGCCGCGACCGATCGGTGATCGGATTCAGCAGGACATAAAATATCCTGCGCTATTCCGCCCCTCCCCTCTTTGAAGGTTCCGCGCACACGCCTATTTTCCGCCTCCTCGCGCCCTCAAACGCGAGTCCTGCCCGGAGGGGGCAAGAGCGTCCAAGAGGTCCGCTTCGCGTTACCGCCCCATCGGATGAGCCCGCAATAATCCCGTGAATCAGCAAGACCTCATCGCGCCGGGGAACGATCCGCTCGCGGGAATCGAGGAAGGCCCCCGCGCGCTCGCGGCGGTTCCTGCCCCGCGTTCCTTCAAGCGCGATGCGCTGCTGACGCTTGGCGCGCTCGGCGTGGTGTTCGGCGACATCGGAACAAGTCCGATCTACGCGATGCGCGAAACCGTGCTCGCAACCGGCGGCGCGGTTCCGGCGCAGGCTGCGATCTATGGCGCGCTGTCGTTGATCCTGTGGGCGCTCGTGATCATCGTGACGCTGAAATACGTCGTGCTCATCATGCGTGCCGACAACAACGGCGAAGGCGGCGTGCTCGCGCTGGCGACGCTGGCGCATCGCTCGCAGGGTCTCAGCCGCCGCGTGAAATCGCTGATCGGCTTCGGTGCCATTCTTGGTCTGGCGCTGTTCTACGGCGACGGCGTGCTCACGCCCGCAATCTCGGTGCTGTCGGCGGTGGAAGGACTGACCGTCGTCAGCCGCACCTTCGAGCCGCTAGTCATTCCGCTGACTCTGATCATCCTCGTCGGCGTGTTCATGATGCAGAGCCGTGGCACCGCGAAGATCGGCCGGTTGTTCGGCCCGGTGATGGTGGTGTGGTTCACGGTGCTTGCCGCGCTCGGCATCAGCTGGATCATCCGCGAACCGCAGATCCTGCGCGCCGTGAATCCCTGGTACGGCATTGCGCTGTTCGTGCACGAACCCTGGACCGCATTTGTCGCGCTGGGTTCTGTCGTGCTGGCGGTGACCGGCTGCGAGGCGCTTTACGCCGACATGGGCCACTTCGGAAAGATGCCGATCCGCGCCGCCTGGTTCTTCGTGGCGTTGCCGGCGCTGGTGCTGAACTATTTCGGACAGGGCGCGTCGCTGCTCACCAATCCGCATCACGCGGCGACCGCGTTCTATTCGACGGCGCCAGGGTGGGCGCATTATCCGCTGATCATTCTCGCGACGTTCGCCACCATCATCGCGTCGCAGGCGGTGATATCGGGCGTGTTCTCGATGACGCGCCAGGCGGTGCAGCTCGGCCAGCTGCCGCGCATGGAGATCCGCCACACCTCGATGACCGACTACGGCCAGATCTACGTGCCGCGGATGAACGCGCTGTTGCTGATCGGTGTCGTTCTGATCGTGCTGATCTTCAAATCATCTGGCGCATTGGCGGCTGCCTATGGCATCGCGGTCACCGGCGTGATGGTGATCGATACCTTCCATGTGTCGCTGGTCGCGGCGCGGCAATGGCATTGGGGCACCCGTCTTGCCGTGGGTGTGTTCGGCGGGCTCGCGCTGATCGACGTGACCATGCTGCTGTCGAACATGCTCAAGATTCCGCAAGGCGGCTGGCTGCCGCTTGCGATCGCGGCGGGCGTGTTCGGCGTGATGGAAACCTGGCGCATCGGCCGCCGCGCCCATCTGGAACGCATTCGCGACGAGTCCCTGCCGATGAGCCTGTTCCTGGAGCGCGCCGACAAAACGCCGGTGCGCGTTGCCGGCACGGCTGTATTCATGAGCGCGCGGAGCGACATCGTACCGGGCGCGCTGCTGCACAACCTCAAGCACAACAAGGTGCTGCATGAGCGTGTCGTGCTCTGCAATGTCATCGTCGAGGACACGCCGTTGATGCCGGCCGACAAGCGCATCGAGGTCGAGAAGCTCGGCAAGGGCTTCTACTCGGTGAAGGTCCATCACGGCTTCTTCGAGAGCCCGGATGTGCCACGCGCACTCGCCGAGGCGCGCGCCTTCGGCATCGTGATCGATGTAGAGACCGCGACCTTTTTCATCGGCCACGAAACGCTGGTTCCCGGCGATCATCCGCAGCTTGGCCGCTGGCGCACATGGCTCTATATGAAGCTCGCGGCCAACGCCTTGTCGCCCGCACGGTTCTATCATCTGCCGCCCAATCGCGTGATTGAGCTGGGTACACAGGTCACAATATGAGCAGCGAAGCGCTATCGCTTCTTCGCCAGGCGCCGCAAAAACCCACCATGAAGCGCGA
>DASZCC010000053.1:0-10759 GCA_035943485.1 Rhizomicrobium sp.
AGCACGCTATCCGGTCGACACCTCCGATCAGACGCTGGTCGGCATGTCGCTGGGCGGACTGTTCACGCTGTCGGCGCTGTTTCATGCGCCGGAGAAATTCCGCCGCTATGTGGCGCTCAGCCCTTCGCTGTGGTGGGACAGCGGCACCATGTTCAAGACCGAAGAGGCCTATGCCGGGCGCGCGAAGGACCTAGCCGTTGATCTCTATCTGTCGATCGGCGGTCTCGAAGAATTGATGGATATCCGCGGCCGCATGGTCTCGAATGTCTATCGTCTGGAGTCGATGCTGCGGCACCGCAAATATCCGGGACTGACGCTGTCGATGGATGTGTTTCCGGAGGAGACGCACATGTCGGTGTTTCCGGCATCGGTCACGCGCGGTTTGCGCAGCGTGTTTCACTTGAGAGGTGATCAATGATCCGGGCAGGAATCGGCGGCTGGAATTTCGAGCCGTGGCGTGGCGTGTTCTTTCCCGAGGGCACGTCGAAGGCGAAGGAGCTGCAATATGCGTCGCGCCAGCTGACGACGATCGAGGTCAACGGCACCTACTACTCGACGTTCAAGCCGCCGACCTTCCAGAAATGGCATGGCGAGACGCCCGACAGCTTTGTGTTCTCGCTGAAGGCCAATCGCTTCTGCACCAACCGACGCGTCCTCGCCGAAGCCAAGCCGTCGATCGACCGTTTCCTCGACAGCGGCGTGAGCGTCCTGAAGAAGAAGCTTGGCCCGATCCTGTGGCAGTTCATGCACACCAAGAAGTTCGATCCTGCCGACTTCGAAGCGTTTCTTGCGCTGCTGCCGAAGGAGCATGGCGGCGTGAAGCTGCGCCATGTGATCGAGCCCCGGCACGAGAGTTTCCTGCTGCCGGAGTTCATCGCGCTGGCGCGAAAGTACGACACGGCGATCGTGTTCGCGGACTCCAAGAAGTTTCCTGCCTTCCCGGATGCGACATCCGACTTCGTCTATTGCCGGCTGCAGGAGTCGCAGGAAAAAGTCCCGACCGGCTACACGCCTGCACAGATCAAGCAGTGGAGCGAAGCGGCGAAAGCATGGGAGTCAGGTGGGCTTCCGAA
Organism: Rhizomicrobium sp.; assembly: GCA_035943485.1. Lineage (GTDB taxonomy): Bacteria > Pseudomonadota > Alphaproteobacteria > Micropepsales > Micropepsaceae > Rhizomicrobium. Next base: position 1,074 of record DASZCC010000053.1, read on the forward strand.
GGGCTTAAAGCCGATCGGCAAGGCGGCTGCGAAAAAGAAACGGGATGTGTTCGTCTATTTCATCGCCGGCGCGAAGGTGCGCAATCCGGCGGCAGCTACGGCGTTTTTGAAGACGCTTTAGCTTTCTTCTTCGGCGCCGGCGGCGGCGCGGCAGCAGCGGCTTCGCGGTCGGCAGCTTCCTTGGCCAGACGCAACGCCTTGAGCTTGATCGTCTTGGCGTCCTGTGCGGCGGATTCGGCAGACATCATCGTCTTCACGAGAGTCGTGCGCGCTTCGGCGGCGGCGAAGTGGCTTTGCGCCTTCGTCATCGCGCTGTTGCGTTCGCGCGGTGCGTTCTTGGCCCCGCTCTCATGATCCGACATGCAATTGTCCTTGTGTGAAAGAAAAAGGGCGGCAGCCGAAGCTGCCGCCCAATTCGTTAGGCCGCCTTCAGATTGACGGCCTTCGAGCCACGCTTGTCGGGCTCGATATCAAAGCTGACGCGCTGACCTTCATTGAGGCTGCGCATTCCTGACGCCTCGACAGCAGTCGCGTGCACAAACACGTCCTTGCCGCCGCCTTCCGGTGCGATGAAGCCGAAACCTTTTGCAGTATTGAAGAACTTCACAGTTCCGATGGCCATATTGATCTCCTAAAGCATCGGATGCCACCCGCGCGACATACGCTGGTGGACGCGGAACGAGAGTCAGGCTTTGGAAGATTTCAGTGTGTCAGGCCGAGCCCGAGAGCCGGTCATATCAACTGGAGCTTCGTCTGACGGGACGTAAGTACCACGTGGCGGCTGTATACTCTGTTTCGACCCAATAGACAAACCGCGCCCGTTTGAGGGAACCCGATCGTTAACTAGGCTGCGACAGGGCCCGGTTTTCCGTCCTCAATCACGAAACTCACGAGTGTCGAGATTTCTGCGTTGGGATCCCTGACATCCGACACCGCCTGGAAGCGCGAGAACAGTTTGTCTCGTGTGAGTTCGACGCTGACATAGCCGCGCTTGCGGCTGTCGAAGAACTTCACATGCGGATTGTTGGGCACGAACTTCGCGAACAGATCATAGGGCGGGCCGTAGGACGTGACCGACGTGCCGACAAGTTCGCTCGCCAGCGTCGGCGAGTTCGGATTGTCGAAATCGGCCTTGAGGTCGTTCGCCCAGAAGGAATGGATGTCGCCGGTGATGACGACTGGATTGGATGGCTTCGACTTTGCGATGTGGTCGAGCAGGCGCGTGCGGCTGGCCGGATAACCGTCCCAGTCATCGGTCCAATAACCGCCAGTGATGCTCGCATCCGCATTGTCCTGGCGCAGGCGTGCCATCAGCACGTCATTGGCGACGACCTTCCAGCGCGCCTTCGAGGTCGCGAGGCCGTCGAACAGCCATTGCTCCTGCGGCAGGCCGATCATCGAGCGCTGCGGATCGAACAGCTCGGGGCATGACTGCGCCGACTCGAGATGACCACCGCCGGCATGGCCTTCGTTCTTCTTCGGATCGCCATAGCATGCCTCGCGCGAGCGATACTGGCGGCCGTCGATCAGGTTCACGCGCAGCAAGTCGCCGAAATCATAGCGGTCGTAGACGCGCATGTCGGGACCATGCGGCGCGGAGAACACCGGCTTCAGCGGCATGAACTCATAGAACGCGCGATAGGCGGCGGCACGGCGCTCGAGGAACGCCTTGGGATCCTGGAATTCCTCGCCCCATTTGTCCGCGTAGTCGTTCTGTACTTCGTGGTCGTCCCAGGTGAGTAGCGACGGGACGTTGGCGTGCAGGATCTGCAGGTCGAGGTCCTGACGGTACTGCGCATAGCGCGCGCGGTATTCCGGCAGCGTCACGCATTCCTTGCCGCCCGAGTGATGCCGCACGATCGCGTGCTTCGTGCCCGGATCGACATACTCATAGATATAGTCGCCGAGGAACACGCCGAAGTCCGGCGCCTCGGCTGCGGCATGGCGATAGGCCGAGAAATAGCCGCTCTCGTAATTGGAGCAGGAGAAGAACGCGAAGCGCAGCTTGTCGAGATTGCGGCCGGGCAGCGTCATCGCACGCCCGACGCGGCTGTCGGCAGTGCCAGAGATGAAGCGATACCAGTAAGGCCGTCCCGGACGTAGGCCAGTGATCTGCTTGTGCACCGAGTAGCCATACTCGGCCTCTGCGATCGCGGTCCCGCGCTGCACGACATGCTGCATGCCGGAATCGGTCGCGATCTCGTAGCGGAGTTTGACGGAAGGCCCGGTCATGCCGCCCGGCGATGACGGATCTTCCGAGCCGGGGGTCGGCGCGAGCATGGTCCACAGCACGAACCCGTCGCGCGACGGCGCACCGGCGGCGACTCCCAGCGCAAAGGGGTTGCTCGGCCACGCCGGTCCGCCGGTCAGCCGCGCGATTGCGGGACCGGTGGCAAGATAGGCGGTGGAGAGCGCAGCGCCACGGATCAGCGTGCGGCGGGAAGGCATGAAGGTCATGGGGGCTCCCAAATGCTGGTGCGAAACCACCATGGAATTGTGACAGTTTAGGGCGGTGAGTGGCGAGTGGTGAGTGGCAATTTTTTCATATTGCACACACCACGCACTACTCAGCAACTCCCTTTCTAGAACTCGTAGTGCAATCCCACTTCCAGCTGATACGTCGAGGCCGTGCGCTGCGTCGAGAAATTGTTCTGCAACTGCGCCGCGGTCTGGAAGGCGGTGAAGTTGTACTTGCCGTTCACGATCGTGGCGGTGCTTGCGGCGAACGCCTGATAGAAGTTCGGCGACTGGAACGCACCCCAATTGTGGTTGAGCAGGTTCAGGAAGTTGAAGCAATCCACCGTCAGCGAGAGATGGCCATAGTCGGTGTAGCTGGGGATGTCCTGCTCCAGTCCAAGATTGACAAGCGTATCCCAGCGGCCGGTGAAGCCGTTGCGTGGCGCGATGCGGCCGGCGTAGTTGATCAGCCCGGTCTGGTGCAGCATCTGGTTGAAAGCCGCGACGTTGAAGCCCGGTGCATAGGTCACCAGCGGATCGGAAGTCGCCGTGACATTTCCGAAGCTGTTGGCGACTGGCACATAGATCAGCGAACGGCCGGTGACACCAACACCGGTGGGACCGAACGGATTGTTGGCGAAGGTGAAACTGTAGTGCTCACCCGACATGCGCTGGCCGAAGATGTTGAGCTTCGTCGCCCAGTCGCTGTTGCTGTCGGTGTCGCCGAACCAGTGTTCCGTCGCGTCGAAGTTGAGCGTGAAGCGATGGACGCGCTCGTAATCCGACGTGCCGGTTTCGGCCTGGTTGTAATTGACATGGGCCTGGTTGGTGTAATTCGAGTTCGCGGTTGAGGACGTCGCCGCGCTGATGTCAGTCGCCTTGGTGTGCGTGTAGCCGAGCTCGAGCCCGAAATCGCCCCAGCCCGTGTTGTCCCAGCGGCTCTTGGCGTCGAGGACGATGACCGTCGAGCCGCCGCCATTGGCGCTGCCCATGCCGATATCGGTGCCGGTGATCGTGGTGCCGCCGCCGGCCGGATCGGGACGGTTGTTGGTGCCCGAGGTGTCGAATCTCCATTGATAAAGAATGCGGCCGTCCGGTGCCGTGGCGCCCGATGGCATCACGCGCAGATTGGTCCAGTAGGGCTGCGCATAGTCGCGGGTCGAGAACAGATCGATCGTCGCGATCCAGGAGTCGCCCAGCATGCCGGGACCGAACACGATGTCGCTGCCGATATTGGCCTTCCACGTGTAAGGCAGTTTGAAGTTCGGCAGGATTGCATTGACGGTCGAGTTCTTGACCGTGCTCGCCTGCGCGAGAGGACCGTTGTTCAGATCGTCAAGCCATTGCTGATGATCGGTGGGAAGCGTGTCCGGCACGCAGGCGTATGGCGCGGCCGTGCTGCACGGCGTGCCCGGCGCGACCGGCACACCATTGGCAAAACCGGGAATGCCGAAGGTCGACAGCGTCTGCACGCCGGTCGTGTCGTAGCTGTTCGTCGCCCACACCGTCTGGAAGCCGCCGGAGAATTTACCGAGGCCGGCCCGCAGACGCATGGTCGTGCCCGGATCGCTGTCGGAATCGAAGCCAAACTCATAGCTGCCCGAAATGCGCGGCATCAGCGCGCTCAGGCCATCGAGATTGCGGGTGTTCGAGAAACCGTAGCGCTTCTGGAAGTTTCCGTTGAGGACCGGGTGGTCGTCAGAAAAATAGGCGTCGTAGCGAAGGCCAAATTCGAAGCTGAGATCCTTGGTCGCGTACCATTCGTCCTGCGCGAAGAGCGAGCCGATCTGGAAGTGGAAATTCGCGTCGCCGACCGACGACACGCCGCCGATGCCGTTGGCGTAGTAGACCGGGTTGCCGCCCTGCGCGCTGGTCGATGTGGCGGAGAAGCGATTGTCCAGCGTCTGGGCAATTTTCTGGTTGGCGAAGTCGGCGATCGAGTCGAAACGCACGATCGACTGGGCGCCCTGGATGAATTTGTCGACGATTCCGATGTCGTGATACTCGACGCCGAATTTGAACGTGTGGTTGTCCAGAACATAATCGCCGACGCCCTTGGCGAAGTTGTTCTTGTAGAACAGGAAATTGTACTGGCGCGAGAAGTCCGGCCCGAGGATGACGTAACCGTCGTCGGAATTGTGCACCGTGGCGCTGTTCAGGGCCGGGTCGCCAACCGTCACCGACTGCGTGGCTGTGCCAAGATCATAGACCCCGTTATTGCCAACCGTACGGACGTACACTTCGGGGAAGTTCGTTCCGTGCAGCGGCGCCTGGATGTCGTTGATGCCGACATGGCCGGCATAGATCTGGGTCGAGAAATTGTCGGACCAGTTCGCGAGATACTGGAGCGAATAGGCCTCCATCTTCTCTTCGTTGTTGTACCAGTGCGACGGCAGCGACACGGTCTCATTGAACGGCGTGGTCGAGCCGCCGACGATGGCGAGCTGGCCGCCCGAGACATGCTGGTAGGTGCCGGTCAGCCGCTGGTCGTCATTGATCTGCCATGTCAGCTTGGCGATGTAGCGCTGGTTGTAGAGCGGTACGGAATCGGTGAGATCGCCGGAATTGTAACCGTAGACCTGCTTGGCGATGGTTTCGACTTCCTCGACGTCGGAGAGCGAGATGTGGCTTGCCGTCTTGGTGAAGCCCGAACCTGCCGCGCCCGTTCCGCCAAGCGCCGATGCGCTCTGTTCCTGCTTCAGCTCGTCATATCCAATGAAGAAGAACAGGTGATCCTCGATGATCGGCCCGGACAGCGTGCCGCCATAGCTCTTCTCGTTATAGGGCGGCTTCAGCGGCTGGACGAACGGCCTCTTCTGCGCCGTGCCGGGGATGCTCGTGACATTGGCGATCTTGTCGCCGTTCATCGAGCGATCTTCGTAATAGCCGTAAGCCGTGCCGTGGAAGTCATTGTCGCCCTGCTTGGTGACGACGTTGATGACCGCGCCGCAGGTGTCGTTGTACTCGACGTCATACGGGATCGGAGCGACCTGGATCTGGTCGGCCCAGTCGGTCGGGATCGGCGCGCGCTGCGTGGGATAGCCGCCGAGATTGAGACCGAAATTGTCCTTCTGCTGCATGCCGTCGACGAGAAGGTTGGTGCAGCGCGGATTGGCGCCGGCGATATTCAGCGTCGCGACCGGCGGCGAGCTGCCGCCACCGACCGGATCGACAAAGGCGTAGGGCGAGCGCTGGACGATGTCCTTGAGATCGCGCTCGAGGCTTGGCGTGACCTTGATGTCATGGGCGTCGAAGGTCGTGGCGACACCGCGGGTCTCGACGATCGACGAGGCGGCCCCGCCACGCGTGCCGGCCACGACGACCGTCTCGACGTCGAGAGCCTGCATCGCGACCTCGACGTTCGAGGTTTCACCGACGCTCAGATAGATGCCGGTCAGGGTTTTCTCGGAGTAACCCGGCGCCTCGATCTTCAGCGTGTACGGGCCGCCAATATTAAGGCCGGTGAGCGAGAAGCTGCCGGAGTCGCCCGTCACGGTATCGAGCGTGGCGCCCGTGCGGGTGTTGATCAGATGCACTGTCGCGCCGGAAACCAGACTGCCGTCGCCGCCGGTCAGATGACCGCGCAACGAAGCAGTGACCTGCTGCGCCATGACCACGTTTGTCTGAGCAAGCGTGAGCGCGCTTATTGCTGCGGCCGAAAGCAGCCAGCCTTGAATGCGCATTTTCAATACGACCCCCGATGAGGGCACGCGCAGAGCATCGCCCGCTTGGAGCGCCGCTGTAGTCGTGCCGTTGATGTCCCCGTTGCAATCGATGCCCGCCACCGATTCCAACCATGGCCGTAGAAATCACGCACTCAAGACGGGTAGGTGACAGGAACGTTTCACCTTGATGACGCGGAAACAATGTCGCGGCGCGAAACATGGCGGCTTGCTCAAGCGTTGTGCATGTCCCTGAACGTTTTGCGTAACCTTGTAAGGGAACTTTCACACAAGAACTTCGATTACTCAGTATACGGATCGCGTGCCATTCGAGACTCGTGGTGCTCTCGCCAATAGAAAAGTCTTCGTCGTTTTCAGTTGCTCCGCGCGCCGCGATTTCGGGTTCGGAATTTAACTCCGTGTACAGACTATTACCTCCGGACGCGCATTTCCCCTACGTCAGGCATTTTCGGCCATTCTGCCGTAGTGCGGTTGCCTGCGCCCGATGCTAAAACCGCTCCCAGGACACAAGGAGCAATGACTATGGGTGAGGCATACATCGTCGCCGCGGCGCGGACCGCGGGCGGAAAGCGTGGCGGCAAGCTGAAGGACTGGCATCCCGTCGATCTCGGCGCGCAGGTGATCAATGCGCTGCCCGACCGCTCGGGCGCCAATCCGGACCTGATCGAGGACGTGATCTGCGGCTGCGTCAGCCAGGTCGGTCAGCAGGCGATCAACGTCGCGCGCAATGCGGTTATGGCCTCGCGCCTGCCGGAACACGTGCCCGGCACCAGCGTCGACCGCCAGTGCGGCTCGTCGCAGCAATCGCTGCACTTCGCGGCCCAGGCCGTGATGTCGGGTTCGATGGACGCCGTCATCGCGATGGGCATCGAGAGCATGACGCGCGTGCCGATGGGCGCGTCCGCCGCCTTGCCCGCACAGAACGGCATGGGCACCTATATGAGCCCCGAGCTGCAGAAGAAGTATCCCAACATCCAGTTCAGCCAGTTCATGGGCGCCGAGATGATGGCGGAGAAGTACAAGCTGAACAAAGGCCAGCTCGACGAGTTCGGCTATGAGAGCCACAAGAAGGCGATCGCGGCGACGCAGGGCGGCAAGTTCAGGGACGAAATTGTGCCGCTGGAGATCAAGGCCGAGGACGGTTCGGTCTCGCAGCACACGGTCGACGAAGGTATCCGCTTCGACGTCTCGCTCGACGGCATCAAGGGCGTGAAGCTGCTGCGCGAAGGCGGCGCGATCACCGCGGCAACCTCGTCGCAGATCTGCGACGGCGCGTCGGGCGTGATGGTCGTCAACGAGAAGGGCCTGAAGGCGCTGGGCGTGAAGCCGCTGGCCCGCATCCACCATATGACGGTGGTCGGCGGCGATCCGGTCATCATGCTCGAAGCGCCCCTGCCCGCCACCAAGCGCGCGCTGCAGAAGGCCGGCATGTCGGTCGACGACATCGACCTGTTCGAGGTGAACGAGGCGTTCGCGTCCGTCCCCGTCGCATGGCTGCAGCAGACCGGCGCGAACCCGGAGAAGCTGAACGTCAACGGCGGCGCCATCGCGCTCGGCCATCCGCTCGGCGCCTCTGGCACCAAGCTAATGACGACGCTTCTCTATGGCCTGAAAGACCGCAACAAGAAGTGGGGCCTGCAGACAATGTGCGAAGGCGGCGGCCTCGCCAACGTGACGATCGTCGAAAGGCTGTAATTTAACCTCAACACCGTCATGGCCGGGCTTGTCCCGGCCACCCATACCCTCCCTGCTAAACGGAGCTTATGGGTCACCGGGACAAGCCCGGTGATGACGGAAGTGGTTGAGTAGAAGAGCGGGGACAAAATGGATCTTTCCTACGGTCCCGAATACCAGGCCTTCCGCGACGACGTTCGCAGCTTCGCGGCCCAGCACGGATCGCACGCGCCGCGCGGTTCTTCAGGCGACATGCGCGAATGGCAAAAGCTGCTGATCGCGCATGGCTACGCCGCGCGCACCGTGCCGAAACAATATGGCGGCTATGGCGCCGAGCCGGATGTCCTGAAATCGCGCATCATCGCCGAGGAATTCATCGCCGCCGGTCTGCCGATGGGCATGTCGGGTCAGGGCATCGCGATGCTGGTGCCGACGCTTCTGGAGCTTGGCACCGAGGAACAGAAGCAGCGCTGGATCGCGCCGACCCTGCGCGGCGAGATCATCTGGTGCCAGGGCTATAGCGAGCCCGGTGCCGGCTCCGATCTCGCGGCGCTGACGACGCGCGCCACTGAAGACGGCGACGATTTCATCATCAACGGCCAGAAGATCTGGACCTCGACGGCGGCGCAGGCCGACATGATGTTCTGCCTGGTGCGCACCGAACCCAACGCGCCGAAGCATGAAGGCATCTCCTATCTGATCTTCCCGATGAAGACGCCCGGCATCGAGGTGCGTCCGCTGGTGACGATGACAGGCCGCGCCGAATTCAACGAGGTGTTCTTCACCGATGTGCGCGTGCCGAAGAAGGATATCGTCGGCGCGCGCGGCCAGGGCTGGTTCGTCGCCAACGCCACGCTCAAGCATGAGCGTGGCATGCTGGGCGATCCCAACCAGGCCGGCACGCGGCTGAAGGCCATCATCGAGCTGATGCAGGAAGAGACGGTCGACGGCAGCCGGCTGATGGACAACCCGGTCTATCGCGACCGCCTGGTAAAACTTCAGGCGCGCGTGCATGCGATGGAATTCCACGGCCTGCGCCTGCTGACGGCGGGCCTCAAAGGCGAAGACCCCGGCGTGGCGCGGCTGATCGTCAAGCTGATGGGCTGCGAGCTGAACCACCAGCTCGCCGGTTTCGCCATCGACGCTCTGGGCGAACTCGGCATGCTTTATAATGGCGCGCCGCATTTGCGGAACGCCGGCAGCTGGCAGACGAACTACATGTTCGACCTCGGCCTCATCATCGGCGGCGGCACGGCGCAGATCCAGAAGAACATCATCTCCGAACGCGGCCTCGGCATGCCGCGCGAGCCCAAGGCGGCGAAGGCGTGAAGGCGGTGCGTGCTTCGAGGCTCCGCTGCGCGGAGCACCTCAGCATGACGAGAGTCTTATTCCACCACACACGTCATGCTGAGGTGCGTTGCGCAACAACGCCTCGAAGCACGCACGCCGGGAGATAGAGCATGGAATTCGGACTCTCCGCCGACCAGAAGATGATGCAGGACAGTCTGGACCGCACGCTGGCACGCGTGGCGCCGCTGGAGCGTGTGCGCGGTGCCAACGGTCATGCGCCCGATGTGCTGAAAGCGGTTGCGGAGCTTAGCGTCACCGGCATCCTGATCCCGGAAGAATTCGGCGGCCTGGGCCTCACACTTCTCGACGCAGCGCTCGCTGCCGAAATCCTCGGCAAGCATGTGGCACCAGTGCCCTTCATCGCCAGCTCGGTGATGGCGCCGCTTGCGATCCTGGGCGCTGGCTCCGACGCGCAGAAACAGAAATATCTGCCGAAGATCGCGGACAGTTCGCTGATCGCCGGTGTCGCGATCAGCGAGCAGGCCGCCGGTGCGCGCGAGAAGGCCGGGATCACGGCCAAGA
>DASZCC010000054.1:0-2557 GCA_035943485.1 Rhizomicrobium sp.
GATTGCCGAGACTGCGAAAAAGCTGCACGGTTAGCAGCGACACATTCATAAGGGGCGGGAGATGGCGCACGCGAAAGCCGATATCGGACAGACGCAATACGCCACCACCATCGAAGCGGGCGGTCACCGCATCATCGCCGACGAGCCCCCCTCCAACGGCGGCGCCGATGCAGGACCCGCCCCTTATGATCTTCTCGTCGCCGCGCTTTCAGCATGCACGGCGATCACTTTGAAAATGTATGCCAATCACAAGGGCTGGCCGCTCACCGCGTGCCATGTCGGCGTGAACTTCATCCGCACGTCGGACAAGGTAGAACGCATCGAGCGCACTTTGAAGCTTGAAGGCGATCTGACGGACGAGCAGCGTGCGCGCATCGCGGACATCGCGGAGCGCACGCCGGTAACGCTGACCCTGAAGAAGGGCCTGGCGATTACGACGACGCTTATTTAGCGGCCAGCTGTTCGCGCAGCTTCTTGTTCTCCGCTTCCAGCTCCGCCAGATGGATCATGGTCGGCCGAAGCGCTGCGTTGATCTCGCCTTCGGTGAAGCGCGGCGTGATGTGCTGGGGGCAGTTCCAGTCGAACGCTTCCAGGTGAAGCACGAAAGCGCGCTCCGGCTTCGCCTTGTAATCACCCAGCGACAACTTCGCCGCAAGCGACGGGTCGTCCGCCAGCTTGCGCTCCTCGATGCGGGCATAGATCTTCATGCGGCGCTGGTTCGGATAATCCATCAGGAATAGCGCCACGCGATCATTCGCCATCGTGTTGCCGAGCGAGATGTATTGGCGGTTGCCGCGGAAATCGAGGAAGGCAAGTGTCTTCTCGTCGATCACGCGCAGGAACCCGGGCGGACCACCGCGATGCTGGACATAGGGCCAGCCCGTCTCCGAGACGGTGGCCATGTAGAAGCTGTCGCGCGCGGCGATGAACTGCGCCTCGGCCTCGCCGATCCTGTCGAACTCGCGGTGGCCCTTGAAGTCGTCGAAGTAGTGCGCACTGCCATTGGCAGCTTCGGCCGCCTTCACGCTGGGTGTGCGGGCGATATCGAGAAATCCATAGGCCATGGCCGTCCTCCGCTGGCAAAAGTAATCCTTCCATTTCACGGCAACAGATGCCCATTATTGGAGCCAACCTTCCACAAATCGGGACCATATATGGACCGGCTCGATGCCATGGAAATCCTCGTAGCCGCCGTTGAAGCAGGCAGCCTCTCGGCCGCTTCGCGCCGGCTGGAGGTGCCGCTCGCGACGGTGAGCCGCAAGATTTCCGATCTGGAGGCACACCTGAAGACGCGCCTGCTCACCCGCTCGCGCACGCGGCTGACGCCGACGGAAGCCGGTGCGGCCTACCTCGCCTCGGCGCGGCGCATCCTGGAGCAGGTGGGCGAGGCCGAGCGTGCCGCGGCCGGAGAATTCAGCACGCCACGCGGCGAACTCGCGATCACCGCGCCGATCGTGTTCGGGCGCCTGCATCTGCTGCCGGTCGTGAGCGACTTTCTCGCCGCCTACCCGGAGATCGACGTCCGTCTCAGTCTCAGCGACCGCAACGCGCATCTGGCCGACGACCCGTTCGATCTGGCGCTGCGCATCGGCGCGCTGCCGGATTCAAGCCTGATCGCTGTCCGGCTGGGTGAGCTGCGTCGCTTGGTGTGCGCGAGTCCGGCGTGGCTCAAGACGAATGGCACACCGAAGAAGCCTGCCGATCTGGCCGGCAAGAACGCCATCACCTTCGGCGGCAGCTGGACGTTCGGGCATGGCGAGACGGTCGCGGTGCATGAGCGTCTGGTGGTCAACACCGCGGAAGCGGCCGTTGATGCAGCGATTGCCGGCCTTGGGATCACGCGCGTGCTGTCGTATCAGGCCGCGCTGGCGGTGGCGGCGAAGACGCTGCGCATCGTGCTCGCGGAATTCGAGCCCGAAAGACTGCCCGTGCACCTTCTTCGTGCCGAACAGGGCATGCTGCCTGCCAAGACGCGCGCCTTCATCGACTTCGCGGTACCGCGGTTGAAGAAAGTACTTCACTCTTAACCTCCCCCTTGTGGGGAGGTCGACAAAATCGCGCAGCGATTTTTCAGGTGGGGGTTCTCGACGCCCTGCACTTCCCCCCCCACCCGAAATTTGCTTGCGCAAATTTCGACCTCCCCACGAGGGGGAGGTCAAGAAACTAAGCCGTCTCGAGAAGCGCAACAGTGCCGTGACCGCCATCGGCGCAGATCGACACCACGCCACGCGAACCCTTCGGCAGCGCGCTCAGTTCCTTCGCCGCCTGGCTCAGGATGCGCGCGCCCGTCGCGGCGAAGGGATGCCCGATCGCCAGCGAGCCGCCATGCGGATTGAGCCGGTCCATCGGGAAGGCGCCGAGGTCGAAATCGACGCCAGCCTTTTCCTTACGATACGCAGCATCCGACGCCATCTTGATGTTCGCCAACACCTGCGCCGCGAACGCTTCGTGGATGTTCCAGATCGCGATGTCGCTGAACTTGAGCTTGTTGCGCGCGAGCAGCCGCGGGATTGCGCGCGCCGGCGCCATCAGGATGCCCTCGACGTGATAGTCCATC
>DASZCC010000055.1:0-8910 GCA_035943485.1 Rhizomicrobium sp.
GCCAGCGTCTCCTCGACGCCTGGAAATGGCACGCTCTCGTCCGCCACATGGGCCCGATAGTGGATCAGGAAGCGGTTTACGAGTTCAGGCAGGACCTCGTCGCCAGGCGGCTGGCCGGTGGCGGCGAACGCCTGCTGGATCAGGGAACGGGCGCCAAACCCGACCATATGGCGCAGCGTGGCCGGATCGACCACGGCACGGCCTTCCGAGCGCAGCACGGCATTGGTGGCGGCCAGGAGGTCCGGGGCTGTATCGACCAGCGTCCCATCCAGGTCGAAGACCAGCGTAGTATAGTGCATGACACGAATCTGCTTTGACGCCTGGGCAATATAGCGTCGTATTTCGTCATTTTGCCCAATTTGTCCGGCAGGTTAGGGGATCACATGGCGAGAGCAGCAATTATCCTGGCAGCTGGTCAGGGCACGCGCATGAAGTCGGCGCTGCCCAAGGTCATGCATGCCGTCGCCGGCCTTCCGATCGTCGGGCATGTCATCCGTGCGGCACGTGACGCCGGCGTGCGAAAGATCGTCGTTGTGACCGCACCGGGCGCCGACGCGCTCACCGCCTTTGCTCACGCGCATGGCGCCGAGACGGCGGTACAGGACAAGCAGCTGGGAACCGGCCACGCAGCTGCCAGTGCGCGCGGGTTGCTCGGCGATTTCCACGGCACGGTCGTGGTGACGTATGGCGACATGCCTCTTCTCACGGCCGCGACGTTCGATGCCGCCTTCGCCGCACAGATGCGCACTGGCATGTCGCTGGTCGCCTTCCGGCCCGAAGACCCGGCTGCCTATGGCCGCGTCTTGCTGGACAAGGACGGGCTGCTCGACAGGATCGTGGAGTTCAAGGACGCCAATGCGGACATCCGTGCAGTCGGCCTCTGCAATGCGGGCATCGTCACGGCTGATGTGCAGAACTTCTTCAAATGGGCAGCAGAGCTCAGGAACGAGAACGCCCAAAACGAATACTATCTAACCGATGTGCCGACCATCGCGCGGACGCAAGGCGTAAAGACCTCGGTCGTTGTCGCGGACGCGGCGCAGATGATGGGCGTCAACAGCCGCAGCGAACTGGCCGCCGCCGAATCTGCGATGCAGGCTCGCCTCCGTGCGCATGCACTCGATGCAGGGGCTGGGATGACGGCGCCGGAGACTGTTTTTCTGTGCCATGACACGGTGATCGAGCCTGATGCGCAGATCGGTCCCTTTGTCGTGTTTGGACCCGGCGTCACGATTAAGTCAGGGGCGGAGATAAAAGCCTTCTCCCATGTCGAGGGCGCGGTCGTGTCCAAGGGTGCGCTGGTCGGACCCTATGCACGGCTGCGGCCCGGCGCGGTGATCGAGGAAGACGTCCATATCGGCAACTTTGTCGAGGTCAAGAACAGCCGCATTGAAAAAGGCGCCAAGGCCAACCATCTAACCTACCTCGGCGATGCGCGGGTCGGCGCCGGCGCGAACATCGGCGCGGGGACCATCACCTGCAACTACGATGGCTTCGACAAGCATCACACCGATATCGGCAAGGGCGCCTTTATCGGATCCAATTCGGCGCTGGTGGCGCCGGTGAGCATCGGCGACGGCACCTATGTCGGTGCGGGTTCCGTCATAACGAAGGAGACGGCGCCGGACTCGCTGGCCGTGACGCGCGCTGACCAGAAGGAAATCCCCGGCTGGGCGGCTAAGTTCCGTACACGGAAGAAGGCCGAGAGGGCCGCAAAGGGCAAATAGCATGTGTGGCATCGTGGGAATCGCTGGTACGCGCGACGTGGCGCCTGTCATTCTGGACGCTCTCAGGCGCCTCGAGTATCGCGGCTATGACTCCGCCGGCATCGCCACGCTGGTCGACGGCCAGATCGCCCGCCGCCGCTCGCCCGGCAAGCTCGGCAAGCTGGATGAAGTGCTGCACGCGACACCGTTGGCGGGACATACCGGCATCGGCCACACGCGCTGGGCGACACACGGCGCGCCGACCGAGATCAACGCGCATCCGCATGCCTCCGCCAAGGTCGCCGTTGTGCACAACGGCATCATCGAGAATTTCCGTGAACTGCGCGATGAGCTGGTGGCCAAGGGCCATGTGTTCGCTTCGGAGACGGACAGCGAAGTGGCGGTCCATCTGGTGACGGAATATCTCGATCAGGGCATGTCGCCGAAAGATGCCGCCATTGCCGCCACACGCCGGCTGACCGGCGCGTACTCGCTGGCGATGATCTTCACGGATCACGAAAACCTTCTGATAGGCGCGCGCAAAGGTGCGCCTCTGGCGGTCGGTTACGGCACAACCGAAGGCTATCTCGGATCCGACGCGTTCGCTCTGGCGCCCTTCACGAACCGCGTCGCCTATCTTGAAGACGGCGATGTCGTGGTCGTGGAAGGCCCGCATATCTCGATCTACAACGAGGCTGGCCAACCCGCGAACCGCGAGGTGAAGATCACAAGCGCTTCGGCTTCGATCGTCGACAAGGGCGGCAAGCGGCACTTCATGGCGAAGGAGATCGCCGAGCAGCCCGAAGTGATCGCCCACACGCTGTCACACTACATCGATCCGGTCGGGCCGAACGTGTCCTTACACGAACCGGGGCTCAGCCAGGCGCTGGCAACGGCGCCACGTCTTCTCATCTCGGCGTGCGGCACGGCGTACTACGCAGCTCTGGTCGGAAAGTACTGGTTCGAGAAGCTGGCCAGGATTCAGGTCGAGGTCGATGTCGCCTCCGAGTTGCGCTATCGCGATCCGGTCTACGCCGATGGCGGCGCGGCGCTCTTCGTATCGCAGTCCGGCGAGACGGCGGACACGTTGGCGGCACTGCGCCATGCGAAAGAGCATGGCCAGACGACACTGGCGCTTGTGAATGTGCCGGAGAGCTCGATCGCGCGCGAAGCCGACATCGTCGTGCCGACCTTCGCAGGTCCGGAGATCGGCGTTGCCTCGACCAAGGCGTTCACTTGCCAACTCGCGGCGCTGGCCTCGCTCGCCATCGCGGCGGGTCGTGCGCGTGGCGTTCTGACAGCCGAGCAGGAGGCGCGTCTCTGTTCAGCGCTGCTGGAAACGCCGCGTCACATTGTGGAGATGCTGAAGGACGAACCCAAATTCGAGGAATTGGGCCAGGAGATCGCCAAGGCGCGCGACGTGCTTTATCTCGGACGCGGACCAAGCTTCCCCATCGCCATGGAAGGTGCGTTGAAGCTCAAGGAAATCTCCTATGTCCATGCCGAGGGTTATGCCGCTGGCGAGATGAAGCACGGACCGATCGCGCTGATAGACGAGCATGTGCCAATCATCGTGATCGCCCCACACGACGAACTGTTCGAGAAGACAATCTCGAACATGCAGGAATCCATGGCGCGCGGCGGCAAGGTGCTTCTGATCTCGGACGCCGCCGGCATCGCGCGTGCGGGCAATGTGTGGCATGCGATCACAGTGCCCGACGCCGATCCGCTCATCGCGCCCATACTTTATACCGTGCCCGTGCAGCTTCTGGCCTACTACGCCGCCATAGCCAAGGGCACGGACGTCGATCAGCCGCGCAACCTGGCGAAGAGCGTCACGGTCGAGTAGCTACAGATACGACGTGATCGCCGGCGTGTGCATCCAGTCGTTGTCGCGACCGTTGCAGAACTGGATCGGGGCCGTAGCAAGGTCTTCGTCGCTGGCCGTGTCGAGGCAGGCGACATTGATCGCGACGAAGGAACCCATCTGCGGGATATCGCCCCGGCCGTAGACTCTAAGCCCGCAAGTCTTGCAGTGCCGGAGCTCGATCGCGTTGCTCCCGAACCGGTACGAGAACGTGTTGTCCTCCCCCTGGACGGACGTCACGGCTTCCGGTTTCACACTGACGCCCCACCACCGGGCCTTGCGGCAGATCGAGCAGTTGCAGCGCGCCGTTCCGGCCATGAGATCGAGGGCAGCTTCGATGCTGACCTTGCCGCAATGACAGCTCGCGCGGTGGTGTTTGAGGGCCATGGAACGTCTCCTATTGAAGCGACGACCCTAGCACGGGCAGCATGCAGGGAGTGTCAGCAGAGCGTCTCGACAGCTTCACGGGCATAGGGTCTAGTCCGCCGCATGACTACCGAACAGGACGCCCTAAAACGGGCCGCGGCCGCCAAGGCGCTCGACTACGTCACCGAAGGGATGAAGCTTGGGCTTGGCACCGGTACGACTGCCGAGGCTTTCATCGAACTGCTCAGCCCGCGCGTGCGCGGCGGCCTGAAGATTCTCGCGGCGGCAACGTCCGAGCGTACGGTAACAAAAGCGCGTCAACTCGGCCTGTCGCTGGTGCCGCTTGATGACCTCGCGCCGCTGGATCTGACGGTCGACGGCGCCGATGAAGCCGACCGCGAACTCACACTCATAAAGGGCGGCGGCGGCGCCTTGTTGCGCGAGAAGATCGTGGCCGCTTCGTCAAAGCGGATGATCGTGATTGCCGACGAGAGCAAGCTCGTGGCAAGGCTCGGCCGCTTTGCGCTTCCGGTTGAAGTGCTCGAATTCGGTCATAAGACCACAGCAGCGCGATTGGCGACCGTCGCGGCGAAGCTGGGTTATGGCAATGTCCCCATAGTGCTGCGCACACGCGACGGCAAGACCTTCAAGAGCGACAGCGGCAATCTTATCTATGACTGCGCGTTTGGCGCGATCACCTCGGCGCCCAAACTTGCCGAAGCGATATCGGATATTCCTGGTGTGGTGGAGCATGGCCTCTTCATCGGTATTGCCACAACGCTGCTGATCGCCCATCCCGGCGAGGTCGAAATCATCGAACGGTCCGCCACATGAGCTATGACTACGATCTTTTTGTCATCGGTGGCGGTTCCGGCGGCGTCAGGGCGAGCCGCATGGCGGCCGCAACTGGCGCGCGCGTGGCATTGGCCGAGGAATCCCGGATGGGCGGCACCTGCGTGATACGCGGGTGCATCCCGAAGAAGCTGCTCGTTTATGCAAGCCAGTTCCGCGAGGACTTCGCGGACTCTGTTGGATTCGGCTGGACCGTTGGGGAGACCAGTTTCGACTGGGCAACGTTGATCGCCAACAAGGACAAGGAAATCTCGCGCCTCGAAGGCATGTACACCAAGAACGTCGAAGCGGCCGGGGTGAAGATATTCGCGGACCGTGCCGTGTTCGAGGACGCACATACGATCCG
This sequence comes from Rhizomicrobium sp., assembly GCA_035943485.1. GTDB lineage: Bacteria > Pseudomonadota > Alphaproteobacteria > Micropepsales > Micropepsaceae > Rhizomicrobium. Next base: position 5,138 of record DASZCC010000055.1, read on the forward strand.
TCTGTTGAATGACGATCGCAGGATTACCGCCGACAAGATCCTGATCGCCACAGGCAATCGCCCAACCCGCGACCTCGGTACCACGCACCTGGTCTCAGGTGGCAATCTTTGCATTACCTCGAACGAGGCATTTCATCTGGAGAAGCTTCCGGAACGCATACTAATCGCAGGCGCCGGGTATATCGCGCTGGAGTTCGCGCACATCTTCCATGGCCTGGGGTCCAAGGTCTCGCTGATCTTCCGCGGCGACAAGGTGCTGCGCGGCTTCGACGCGGAAATCCGCGATGCGCTCACCGATTCAATGGTGAAGAAGGGGATCGATGTCCGGGCGCGCTGCCAGTTCACCAAGATCGAGCGGCGTGGCAACTGCCTCCATGCCGAGACGACGCATGGCGATGCGATCGAGACCGACGAGATCATGCTCGCCATCGGGCGCGCCCCGAACACCGAGATGCTCCATGTCGAGAAGGCCGGTGTTCAACTGGGAAAGAAGGGCGAGGTGAAGGTCGATCGCTATTCGAAGACCAGCGCCGAGAACATCTACGCCATCGGCGACGTGACGGACCGGATTCAGCTTACGCCAGTCGCGATCCATGAAGCCATGTGCTTCGTCAAGACGGCCTTCGAGAACAAGCCGACCGCGCCGGATCATCACGAGATCGCCACAGCGGTCTTTACGTCGCCGGAAATCGGCGTGGTCGGTATGACCGAGGAGATTGCGCTGCTGCGCGGTCACGCCATCGACGTCTACAAGTCGAATTTCAAGCCGCTCCGCCACACGCTGACGCGCAGCCATGAGCGTTCGACCTTCAAGCTCGTCGTCGATCAGAAGACCGACAAGGTGCTGGGCTGCCACATCTTCGGCGACCATGGCGCGGAGATCATTCAGATCGTCGGCATCCTGATAAAGATCGGCGCAACGAAGGCACAGTTCGATTCCACGGTCGCGGTCCATCCGACGGCGGCGGAGGAATTGGTGACCATGCGGACGAAGGCGTATTCGAAGACGCCGGAGTAGGGGTTAACCGCCTCCGTCATCGCCGGGCTTGTCCCAGCGACCCATACGCTCCGTGCCGCAGTTGTGCGTATGGGTGGCCGGGACAAGCCCGGCCATGACGAGGGTTGTTGTCGTCGGCGTTAACAAAAAAGCCGCGGGCCTTTCGGTCCGCGGCTTTTGGATTTTGTCGGGGAGATAGCCTACTCGGCGTCCGCTTCTTCGCTCTCTTCGGCTTTCGGACCGGCGCCTTCTTCGAACAGCTCCTCGGCCTTGATCTTGGCTTCGGCGGCTGCGTCTTCCTCGGCCGTGCGGTCGGCCAGCACGTCCTCGCCGCGCGCCTGGCGCTCGGCTTCGTCCTCGCTGCGGGCGACGTTGATCGTCACCTTCACGCGGACTTCAGGGTGCAGCACGACGTTGACCGGGAACAGGCCGATCGCCTTGATCGCCGTGTCCAGCGGCACCTGGGTGCGGCTGACGGAAACGCCGCCTTCGCTGATCGCGTTGGCGATGTCGCGGGTGGAGACCGAACCATAGAGCTGGCCACGGTCGCCGGCCTGGCGGATCAGCGTGAAGGTCTTGCCTTCCAGCTTCTTGCCGACGGCCTCGGCTTCCTTCTTCTGTTCGAGGTTGCGCGCCTCGAGCTGGGCCTTCTGGCCCGAGAAGTATTCGCGGTTCGCCTTGGTGGCGCGAAGGGCTTTCTTCTTCGGCAAAAGGAAGTTGCGGGCGAACCCGTCCTTCACCTTCACCTCGTCGCCCATCTGGCCGAGCTTCTCGACCCGTTCAAGCAGGATCACTTGCATGTTGCTCTCCCGCCTATTTCAGAACGTAGGGAAGGAGCGCCATGAAGCGCGCACGCTTGATGGCGTTCGCGAGCAGGCGCTGCTTGGCGGCCGAGACAGCCGTGATGCGTGACGGCACGATCTTGCCGCGCTCGGATATGAAGCGCTGCAGGAGTTTGACGTCCTTGTAGTCGATCTTCGGCGCATTGGCGCCCGAGAACGGGCAGGTCTTCTTGCGACGGAAGAACGGACGGCGCTGGCCGCCGGCACCGCCACCCGAACGATCACCGCCGCGATCACCACCACGATCGCCGCCGCCGGAGCGTTCACCTGAATAGCTCATTGTACGGACTCCAGTGCTTCGCCTTCAGGCTTGCGCTCGCCCTCGGGGCGATCGTCGCGACGGTTCTTGTTCGAGGAGACCTCGAACATGTCGACCTTCACGGTGATGTAGCGCAGCACGTCTTCGTTGATCTTGAGTTGGCGCTCGAGCTCGATGACGGCCTTGGCAGGCGCGTTGATGTTGAGGAGCACGTAGTGCCCCTTGCGATTCTTCTTCAGGCGGTACGCAAGTCCACGCAGGCCCCAATATTCCTGCTTCTCGACCTTGCCGCCTTCGCTTTCGACGATGGTCTTGAGGTGGGTGGCGAGTGCGTCCACCTGCTGCGCGCTGATGTCCTGGCGCGCGATCAGGAGATGCTCGTAAAGAGCCATGTCCGTCCTTTCCTGGGCTACGGAACGGCTCGGGGCGGACACCCGTCACCGCTTTGGATCGCCGGGACGCCCACCATGGGCATGACCCCAAAATGGGGCTCCCGCGACCGCAGCCGCTATTGAAGGGCGGGCTTATAGGGGAAGGGCACTCCGGGGGCAACCCGGTGCAAAAAAGAGAGCGCAGACAGCCCTGGGCCGCCTGCGCTCTGATTTTCAGCCTGTCTGGTCCAAGCGGTGGTTACCACCAGCCCCGGCACCAGCGACGGCCATGGTGCCAGCCCCAGCCGCGGCAACGATGGCCCCAGCGACCGCCATGATGCCAACCGCCGTCGCGCCAGCCGCCGTGCCAGCCATGGCCGCCGTGCCAGCCGTGGCCGCCATGCCAATGATGGCCGCCACCAACGCTGATATAGATCGCGTCAGCCGGTGTGGCCGTCGCGGCGAGAAGACCAGCCGCGAATACGCCTGCGATAAGTGCTTTCATTTAGGTTCCCCGATATTGAAGTTGAATGTCCTAGCAGCCCCGGCCTCTGCAATAACGCTAGCGAGGATAATCCTGTCCCAGCTCTTGCAGTGGCGATGATGGTGAAGACTCAAGAAAACGTCCCAAGAACATCGTTTCTAGCTGTTGTTGCCAGGGCCCTCCAAGCGAATAGTCCTGCTTGCCGTCTGAACGGGGGATGAATGACGGTCACGTCAGTTTCTGCACCTGCGAATCAGAATCAGGAAATCGCCGAACGCGCATTCGCCAAGGCGGCGTGGCGGCTCATCCCGTTCATGGCGCTGCTCTATGTGGCGGCCTATCTCGACCGCGTGAATGTCGGGTTCGCGGCACTGACAATGAACAAGAACCTGGCGCTTGATGCGTCGATGTTCGGTTGGGCGGGCGGCATCTTCTTCTTCGGCTATTTCCTCTTTGAGGTGCCATCGAATGTGATCCTGGAGAAGGTGGGCGCGCGCCGCTGGATCTGCCGCATCATGCTCACCTGGGGCCTGGTCTCGATGGCGACGGCGTTCGTCACCGGTTTCGCGAGCCTTGTCGTCCTGCGCTTTCTCCTCGGGCTTGCGGAGGCCGGTTTCTTTCCGGGCATGGTGCTCTATCTGACCTACTGGTTTCCGCAGGCGACGCGCGCGCGATTCATCGCGCTGTTCCTGGCTGCCGTGCCGCTTGCCAATGTTGTCGGTGCGCCGGCGTCGGGTTACATCCTGGGCGCCGAGGGCTTTCTGCATCTGCATGGCTGGCAATGGTTGTTCCTGCACGAAGGAATTCCGTCGATCCTGCT
>DASZCC010000056.1:0-3703 GCA_035943485.1 Rhizomicrobium sp.
AGCTCAAGACGCACATCGCGGACTGCGACAAGGCGAATGATCTCTGCGGCAACGTCCTGTTCTATTTCGCCGTCGCCGACCGCTTCTTTGCGACCATCGCCGATCAGCTTGGCGAGGCCGGCCTGACGAAGGAAGAACCGGGTACCCATCGCCGCGTCATCGTCGAGAAGCCGTTCGGCCACGACCTGGCGTCGGCCCGGGCACTGAACGCCGAGCTGCTCAAATGGCTGAAGGAAGACCAGATTTTCCGCATCGATCACTTCCTGGGCAAGGAGACGGTGCAGAACATTATGGCGCTGCGCTTCGCCAACGGCCTGTTCGAGCCGATCTGGAATCGCGACCGCATTGACCACGTCCAGATCACGGTGGCGGAGTCTCTTGGTGTCGAGGGCCGCGGGAAGTTCTACGAGCAGACGGGCGCGCTGCGCGACATGGTGCCCAACCACCTGTTCCAGTTGATCGCCATGACGGCGATGGAGCCGCCGACATCGTTCGACGCCGACGCGATCCGCGCGAAGAAGGCGGAGGTCTTCCGCGCCGTGCATCCGCTCCAGCTCACCGATGTCGTGCGCGGCCAGTACGACTCCGGCACGATCGACAACAAGGCGGTGCCTGCCTACCGCGCCGAGCAGGATGTCGATCCATCCTCCGACACCGAGACCTATGTCGCGATGCGCGTGCTGATCGACAACTGGCGCTGGGCGGGTGTGCCGTTCTATCTGCGCACCGGCAAGCGGCTGACCAAGCGCTCGACGGAGATCGCGATCCGTTTTCGTCAGGCGCCTTATGCGCTGTTCCGCGAGACGCCGGTGGACGAGCTCGATGCCGACTGGCTGATCCTGCATATCCAGCCGGAGGAGGGCGTGCGCCTGCGCTTCAATGCCAAACGGCCCGGTCCCGCGATGGAGCTGGAAAGCGTGGCGATGGACTTTCGCTATTCGGACTACTTCAAGCAGGCGCCCGCGGTCGGCTACGAGACACTGATCTACGATTGCCTGATCGGCGACGCGACGCTGTTCCAGCGCGCCGACCAGGTCGAGGCAGCCTGGGCCTGTGTCCAGCCGATCCTGGACGGCTGGGCCGCGACCAACCCGCGCCACTTCCCGAATTACACGTCCGGCAGCTCGGGACCGTCTGCCGCGAACGAGCTCCTGGCGCGCGACGGAAGATCGTGGCGGGCGATCAAATAGGGCTAGATCGCGCCGTCAAGGAAATCAAACACCGTCGCCTTGAACAGCGCGTGCGCGATGATCGAGAAGTGATCGACACCGGGGATTGTCACGGCGCGGCCGTCGGGGAACGCATCGGCCAGCGGCTTCGGGTCGCCGGCGAGTTCGTCGCGCGCGCCCGCCACGACAAGCGCCGGCACCGGCATCGTCGACAGCTCGTCGCGCGTGAACGGCGCGTCCTTCGCCCGCGTTAGTGCCGCCAGCGCAAGACGATCCTCTTTCTGGTCGTCGGCGAACTGGCGAAAGCTCTTGAGCATCGGCTCTTTTATAGTCTCGGGATCGTCGGCCTCCATCGCCTCGGCCATCGGATTGCCCACGACATCGCGGACCTCGAACAGCTTCTCGCCAACACCGCCCATGGTGAGAGTCGCGAAACGTTGCGGCGCGCTCATCGCCGCCGCCAATGCGAGCCGCGAGCCCATCGAGAAGCCGAGCACGTGGGCGCGCGGCACCGAGAGGTGATCCATCAGCGCCAGGATATCGCCTGCCATATTCGCACGGCCGTAGGCAGCTGGATCGTGCGGCTTGGCGCTCTCACCATGGCCGCGGCAGTCGAGCGCGATCACGCGCATGCGGCGGCGCTCGAAGGCGGCATACCAGCCGAGCCGCAGCCAGTTCTCCGCCTTGTTCGACGTGAAGCCGTGCACAAGGATCATGGGCCGGCTCTCGCTGGCCGCGCCCACGTCGTCATAGGCAAGCGTCAGCCCGCCGGATTGGAAGGTCCCCATGCCGGGATTGTCGGGCGAAGTTCGCGGCCGATCAAGCGGGGGTGAACGTCAGCGCAACGCCGTCCATGCAGTAGCGCAGGCCGGTCGGCTTCGGACCATCGTCGAACACGTGACCGAGATGGCCGCCACAGCGGCGGCAGGCGACCTCGGTGCGATCCATGATCCAGCTCTTGTCATCATTGGTGATAACCGCATTGGGCAACGGCGCCCAGAAGCTCGGCCAACCAGTGCCGCTGTTGAACTTCGTCGTCGACGAGAAGAGGGGCAGCGCACAACCCTGGCACTTGAACGTGCCCTTGCGATGCTCGTTCAGGAGCGGGCTGGTGAACGGATACTCGGTGCCCTGCTGGCGCAGAACATTGTAGGCCGCGGGCGACAGCAGCTTGCGCCACTCTGCGTCCGTGTGGGTCACCTCGAACGTCCGGGCAAACGCCGGCCAGACCGAGCCGGCCGCAACCGCCGCGCCTGCGTATAATCCAAGGCGAAAAAGATCCCGGCGCGACTTCATGGCCGATCTCCTGTGCTTCTGCACCTTATACGGTCGCCGAGGCTTTCCGGTTACACGGTTCCAACCGCGGTTCCGCACTTACAGCGAAAATATGCTGCGGAACGGCCTCTTGGTTCCCGCCGTTTCCTATCCGAACTTCACGCCAATGGAGAATGACATGGACAAGGATCGTATCGAAGGCGCCGGCAATCAGGTGAAGGGCTCGATCAAGCAGGCGGCAGGCAAGGTTCTGGGCGACACGAAGCTCCAGGCCGAGGGCACTGCCGACAAGCTGAAGGGCAAAGTGCAGAACGCAGTCGGCGGCGCGAAAGACGCCGTCCGTGATGCGGTCAAGGATGCCGATCGCACCTAAGGAATAAGTCGCCCACAAAAGCGACGGGAGAGCCCGGCTTCGGCCGGGTTTTTCTTTTGTGCGTTACGGCACGGACATTTCCTGGAACTGCAATTCGTACAGCGTGCGATAGAGGCCGCCTTTCGCCAGCAGTTCCTCATGCGTGCCGATCTCACGCACCTGGCCCTCCGTCAGCACCACGATGCGATGCGCGTCCTTGATGGTCTGCAAACGGTGCGCGATGATCACCGACGTCCGGCCGTCGGTCAGCTTCTTCAGCGCATCCTGAATGACAAGCTCGGTCTCGGTGTCGATGCTGGCCGTCGCTTCATCCAGCACCAGGACTTCCGGATTCATCGCCAGCACGCGCGCGAAGGCGAGCAGTTGCCGCTGGCCATGCGAGAGGTTGCGGCCGCGCTCGTTGAGCGGCGTGTCGTAGCCCTGCGGCAGGGCGCGGATGAACGGATCGGCATGCACGAGCTTGGCCGCATGCTCAGCGATCTCGCGCGTGATGCGCGGGTCATTGAGCGCGATGTTGTCGTAGACGGTGCCCGAAAAGATGTGGAAGTCCTGCAGCACGACGCCGATGCGGGTGCGGATGTCGCCCGGGCGAATCTGCATGATGTCGATGTCGTCCAGGAAAATGCTGTTGTCCGGCACGTCGTAAAAGCGGCAAAGCAGGCGAATCAGGCTCGTCTTGCCTGAGCCGGTAGGCCCCACGATCGCGATGCGCTCGCCCGGATTAATGGTGAAGCTGACGTCTTTCAGGATCGGGTGATCCGGATTGTAGGCAAAATTCAGGTGCCGGAATTCGACCTTGCCGTGCAGGTCGTCTGGCAGCGGAGTCGGATGCTCGGGCTGCTTCAGGGATTCCTTCCAGTCGAGCGCCTGGAAGATGCGCTCGCCT
>DASZCC010000057.1:0-6350 GCA_035943485.1 Rhizomicrobium sp.
CGGCCGCGCGTTTTCGGCGAGGCACGCAGCGCGTTGACGAGACCGGCTGTAACTGTCTTCACCTCGGCATGCTGGGAATTCACCGACAGCAGCGCCTGATGGATGCCGGCGAAACCTTCGATGCGCGACTTCTCGATATCCTTGATCGCGGTGTCGTAAGCCTCGAGCGATTTGCCGATCGGCGTCAGCAGGTCCTCAATCGTCCTGGTGCGCTTGTCGATCTCGGCGGCGGTGAGGTCCTTCTGCGCCTTGAAAATCTCGTCAGCGCGCTTGGCGAAATCCTCATTGCTGGTGCGCAGCACATCGCCGGCGAGCACCTTGAACTGATCCTGGAATTCCTGTCGCAGCGCCGTGAGCTGGCGGACCTGATCGTCATGACTTTGCGCCGTGCTCTCCAGATTGGTCCGCAGCACCGCGGCGTCGCGGCTGAGATCGAATATCCGCTTGCGCGCGTCGACGAGCTCAGCACTCTCCCGCTCCGCGCGCTGGCGAAGCTCGGCGAGCTGGCTGCGCAGGGCCAGCGTCTCGGTGAAGAGCACGGCGATCCGCTGACCACGGAACAGCCAGACGACCCCGCCAGCGGTCAGCGCACACAGGGCAATGAGCAAAATTTCCAAGCCGAATCTCCCGGTTGGGGCGAGTATATAGCTGTACCCGTTTCGTTCCAACGCCCCAAATTATCGGTCTCGCGCACCGTGGATAACACCGCGGATCGTCAGAGTGTCCGGTGCTTCGTCGACATCGTAGACAATGATGTAAGGAAGACCGGTGACAACAAGTTCGCGCGTGCCAGGGACAAGGCCGAGCTTTCCAATATATGGATGCGCGGAAATATTATTTCTGATCGCGACCTTGATGCGTTCGGATACCGAGATCGCATTTTGGATGCTATCGCTAGCAATCCAGTTGAAGATTTCGTCGAGGTCAGCGTAAGCGTTACGGTGAACTACGAGCCGCAACGTTGGAGTTTAGAGACGCGCTCGCAGAATTCCTCGAGCGACATCAAATCTTCTGGCGGTGCGTTGGCGCGGCGTTGCATTTCGGCAACCTGCGCAGCGGAAAGACGCAAACCGTTTGACTGCGCCGCCAGATCAAAAATTACCTCAGCGGCGGCATCTTGTTGATCCGCCGGCAGCGCTTTCAAGACTTCGACTATTTCGTCAATTCTCGTCATGCGTGCACGCTAGCACACTTACGCGACAGCCTAAAGACTCCGCCGTGCCCTAAACGCCGCGTTGAGCGTGCCTTCGTCGAGATAGTCGAGTTCGCCGCCGACCGGGACGCCATGCGCGAGGCGCGTCACCTTCACGCCGGACGCGGCGAGTGTGTCCATCAGGTAGTGCGCCGTCGTCTGGCCTTCTACCGTGGCGTTCATCGCGAGGATAACTTCGTCGACGCCGTCCTTCACGCGGCCAAGAAGGCCGGCGACGTTCAGCCGTTCGGGCGTGATGCCGTCGAGCGCCGACAGCGCACCGCCCAGCACATGATATTTGCCGCGGAAAACGCTTGCCCGTTCCAGCGCCCACAGATCGGCGACATCTTCGACGACGCACAGCACGTGCGCGTCGCGCCGGTCGTCACGGCAGATCGCGCACGGGCTGGTCGTATCGAGGTTGCCGCAGATCTCGCACGTCTTGATCGCGGCCGCCGCCTCGCGCATTGCGGTGGAGAGTGGGTCGAGCAGCGCCTCGCGCTTCTTCAGCAGCACAAGCGCAGCGCGGCGCGCCGAACGCGGCCCAAGGCCTGGCAGTTTGGCGAGCAGCTGGATGAGGCGCTCGATCTCGGGGCCGGCGGGATGGGTCGCCATCAGCCTTCGTCGTCCGGCATCGCGGGCGTGATGTCCTCGTCGGCGATGAGGCGTACTTCCTTGATCTCGGCGCCGGGGAAGCGATCGAGGATCGCGCGCACCATCGGTTCCTGCGTCACACTCTCGAACTTGGCGGCGCGGGCGTTCTTCTTCTGCTCGGACAAAGTCGGCGCGCCGCCCTCCGACGCGATAGAGATCGACCAGCGGATGCCGGTCCAGTCCTTGAGCTTCTGCGACAGGTCGCCTGCGAGTGTGCGCGGCGCGCGAGAACTGGGGCGGAATTCGATCTTGCCGGTCTCAATGTGAACAAGGTGCATGTCGTTCTCGATGTGCACCTTCAGCACCGGCGCACCCTTTGCCACTGCCAGCGCCGCAAGGTCTTCAAGCGAGCGAAGCTGGATGGCCGGTTCGGCCGAGAGCGTGGGCTCGGGAGCGCGTTGCGCTGCCGGCGCTGCGGCCGGACTCGAAGTGGTTTGCGCGCGCGGACGGACCCCCTCACCCCGGCCCTCTCCCCCTGCGGGGGCGAGGGAGGGTACTTTGGCTTCACCGTCCAGCAGGTCGCGGACCAATTTGTCCGTAGGCGGAAGATCGGCGGCGTAGGCGAGGCGGATCAGCGCCATCTCGCAGGCCGACATCGGGCGAGTCGCGTCGCGGACTTCCAGCAAACCTTTGAGCAGCATCTGCCAGGCGCGCGTGAGCGAGGGCACCGACAGTTTGCCCGCCATCGCCGCCGCTCGCTTCGCCTCGCCGGAGCCGCCGTCGAAGAATCCCTGACTCCCCGGCGCGACTTTCAGGCGGGTGAGGAAATGCACCGTCTCCAGCAGGTCCTGGATCACCGCCAGCGGATCGGCGCCGTGATCGTAGAGCCCATTGAGATCGACCAGCGCCTCGGCGATCTGTCCGCCCATCACCTTCTCGAACAGGTCGAGCACGCGGCCACGATCCGCCAAGCCCAGCATGGCGCGCACCATCTCAGCGCTGATCTCGGCGCCTTCGCTGTGCGCGATCGCCTGGTCGAGCAGCGACAGCCCGTCGCGTGCCGAGCCTTCGGCGGCGCGCGCCAGCAGGGCCAGCGCATCCGGCGCGATTTTGACCTTTTCCTTTTCCGACACCGAACCCAGCAGGCCGGCGAGCTCGTCGGTCTCGATGCGGCGCAGGTCAAAGCGCTGGCAGCGCGACAGGATCGTCACCGGCACCTTGCGAATTTCGGTGGTGGCGAAGATGAACTTCACATGCGGCGGCGGCTCTTCCAGCGTTTTCAGGATTGCGTTGAAGGCCGGCTTCGACAGCATATGCACTTCGTCGAGGATATAGACCTTGTAGCGCGCGCTTGCCGGAGCATAGCGCACGCTGTCGATGATCTGGCGCACCTCGTCGACGCCGTTGTTTGAGGCGGCATCCATCTCCTGCACGTCGACATGACGCGACTCGGCGATTGCGACACAGGGGTCGCACACACCGCACGGATGAATCGTGGGCGCCGTGCGCTTGCCGTCCGGCCCGATACAGTTGAGCGCGCGTGCGATGATGCGCGCCGTCGTCGTCTTGCCGACGCCGCGCACCCCGGTGAGCATGAAGGCATGCGCGATGCGGCCGGTGGCAAAGGCGTTGGACAGGGTGCGGACCAGCGCCTCCTGCCCCACCAGACCGGTGAAGTCGGAAGGCCGGTATTTGCGCGCCAGCACGCGATAGGCCTCACCGCGCGGCTGCGGTTCCAGACCCAGGGAAAGTTCGTCGCTCATCTTGCACACATCATAGCAAGCGCGTGTCCGCGAAATCCAAGATTCCGTGACTATGCACCGGTGCATATCTCACTGGTGGCAGCAGGGATTTTCGCTAAAGTTGAGGTGAGAGGCTGGCACGACCCGAAGCGGATTCGTTACGGCTGCTCCCTTCCGGGCCTGACCGGGTTGGCGATAGCTGCGCCCGCACCAACCTCTCAAGCGGTCATATAGGGCGGCTTTTGCCGAAAGGCGAGTCTCAGGCAGCCTGGATTTGCCTGGACCCGATAATCCGGGAGAACGGCAGCGTGATCCGCGCCGTCGTGCCCACGCCAACCGTACTCTCAAGCTCCAGCGACCCGCCGTGCAGGGCGACGAGTTCGCGGACAAGCGGCAACCCCAGCCCTGTGCCCTCGAACTTGCGGGCCAGCCGGGAATCGACCTGCCCGAAACGCTCCATCGCGCGTGCCATGTCCTTCTTGTCGATGCCGATGCCGGAATCGACAACCTGTATCACCATTGCCTCGCCCACGAGCCCGCCGGTGATCCGCACCTCGCCGCCACCCGGAGTGAACTTCACCGCGTTGGAGAGCAGGTTCAGCATCACCTGCTTCAGGCGGCGTGGATCGCAGCGCACAAGCGGAAGGTCTGCCGGCACCTCGTCGATCAGTGAAACACCATTGACCTGTGCCTGACGCGAAATCATCTGAAGCGCCGCATCCGACAAGCTGCGCAGGTTCACATCTTCTTCCCGCAATTCGACCTGCCGCGCATCGAGCTTCGACAGATCGAGGATATCGTTGATCAGCGACAGCAGATGCCTGCCTGACGTGTGGATGTCGTCGAGATAACTCAGATAGCGAGGCGATCCGAGCGGCCCGAACATCTCCGAAATCATCATGTCGGCAAAGCCGATGATGGCGTTCAGCGGCGTGCGCAGTTCGTGACTCATGGCAGCGAGAAACCGGGACTTCGATTCGCTCGCTGCTGCCGCGGCTTCGACCGCAATGGTCAGGTCATGGGAGAGATGTTCGAGCTGCGCCTTGGCGGCTTCCAGTTCGGCGATGTGCTGGCGCAGCCGGGCCTGCTCGGCCGCGGCCCGTCCCGCGAGATGCCCATCCAGGAACGTGCCGATCAGACCGGCGCCCACCATGAGGATGGCGATCACGGCAATGATCAGAGCCAGAACGGCGGAATCCATCCGGTGATGTGTCGCAGCGATCCCCGGGTCGAGGTGCAGGGTAACCGCCGCCATGCCCGTGAAGTGCGTGCCGCCCACGGCAAGGATGAAGCACAGCGCGCCGACGACGTCGGCCCAGAGCTTGCGGTGTGTGATTACGATCCAGAGGCCGAACGCATTGAAGGCCATGCCCATCAGCGCCGATGCGGCGATGTAGTCGACACTCCAGCTTACCGCGGCCGGCAGGCGCAGTGCGGTCATTCCCGTGTAATGCATCGCCGAAATTGCGACACCGACAATCATGCCGCCCAGCACCGGTCCGGTACGCCAGAACGCCGACGCAAAGCCGACGGTGCACAGGACAATCGCGATGAACGCCGACAATACTGTGCGGGACCACTCGAAAGAGACAGGGACACCGGCTTCGTAGCCAAGCATCGCAACGAAGTGCGTTGCCCAGATACCAGCTCCGGCGATCAATCCGGCCGTGACGAGCCAGACGACATGCATCGCACCTGTAGAAACCTGGGCACGACGGATCATGCTGATGGCGGTGATGGCCGACAGCAGACAGATTAGCCCGGCCAGCAGCACCAGCCTCAGGTCGTGTTGTTCGGCTATGCAGCCCAGCACATGAAACATGCCGATCAAGCTAGCGGACGGGCGTAAATCAGGAGTGAAATGACGACGTTTGCTTCCGCGATTTTCAACGCTTACCTTTACCCATACACGCTACTTCTGAGTGACAGATGATTCCATTTACCGGTAACCCGCTCGATCGGGCCAGCTACAAGCGCACAGACAAGGAATGGATCGACGCAAAGCGGCGCGATCCATCGAGTTACATCTTGCCGATGTGGCAGCTGAAGCCATTCGTCATCGGCTCCGAGAAGGCGCCGCCACCAGCGGAGCTGGGGCTTCTGAAAGTAGGTCTCGCCGACTCGCTTGCGGCTCACGATGCGCCATGCGTGTTTCTTGGTCTCGAAGGCGAGACGGCGGTCTTCGCGCTCGACATCTCGCGGGCGCGCGATCCCGTCGAGGAAGGACCGATTGCGGGCCTCGGCTATTTTCCCGACGCGCGCATTGCGGCGTCGACCTTGCCGATCAAGGACGCCGCGATCATGGGCCAGGCCAAGGCGATGATCGACTGGCACAACCGCCACGGCTTCTGCGCCAATTGCGGCACGGCGACAGATGTCATGGATGGCGGCTGGAAACGCGCCTGCCCAAATTGCAAAGCCGAGCACTTCCCGCGCACCGATCCGGTGGTGATCATGCTGGCGACGCACGGCGATGCCTGCCTCGTCGGACGCAACAAGCGCTTTCCCGGCGTGTTCTATTCCGCGCTCGCGGGTTTCATGGAGCCGGGCGAGACGATCGAGGACGCCGTGCGCCGCGAGTTGCTGGAGGAAGTGAACCTCAAGGTCGGCAAGGTGCACTATCTTTCAACGCAACCCTGGCCGTTTCCGTCATCGCTGATGATCGGATGCCTCGCAGAAGCCGACAGTCGCGACTTCAAACCCGATGGCGAAGAAATCTCCGACGCCCGCTGGCTCACACGTGACGACGCTCGCAAACTTCTGGCGGGAGAGAAGATGCCCGACATCTCGCTCCCCGGCCCCGTCGCGATCGCGCATCATCT
>DASZCC010000058.1:0-4804 GCA_035943485.1 Rhizomicrobium sp.
CGCCCGATCGAGAGCGATCCCGGCGCGCTGAAGGTGCCGTTCTTCCACTCCAACGACGATTTCGACGAGGTGATCTTCTACCACGCCGGCGATTTCTTCAGCCGCGACAACATCAAGCCCGGCATGGTCACTTGGCATCCCAACGGTTTCACGCACGGCCCGCATCCCAAGGCCTTCGCGGCCGGCGCCAAAGCCACCAAGACGATGACCGACGAAGTCGCTGTGATGATCGACGCGCGCGATCCGCTCGACATGGGCGCGGCGGCGGAGAAGACGGAAGTGAAGACCTACGCTGACAGCTGGCACACGAAATGAAGCTCGCTTCGCTCAAGCACGGCCGCGACGGCAGGCTGGTCGTGGTGTCGCGCGATCTGACATCCTGCATCGCAGTGCCGGAAATCGCGCCGACGCTGCAAGCCGCGATGGACAACTGGTCGCGCGTGTCGCCCGATCTGGCGCGCATCTATGACCGCCTGAACGCCGGCACCGCGCCGGGCGCACACGCCTTCGATCCGAAGAACTGCGCCTCGCCGCTGCCGCGCGCCTATCAGTGGGCCGATGGCTCGGCTTACGTCACGCATGTCGAGCTGGTGCGCAAGGCGCGCGGCGCCGAGATGCCGCCGTCGTTCTGGACCGATCCGCTGATGTACCAGGGCGGCTCGGACAGTTTCATCGGTCCGACGGACGACATCATAGCCGGCGACGAGGCCTGGGGCATCGATTTCGAAGGCGAAGTCGCGGTGATCACCGATGACGTACCGTACGGCGCCGATGCAGCCGAGGCCGCGAAGCACATCAAGCTGCTGATGCTCGTGAACGACGTCTCGCTGCGCAATCTCATCCCGGCCGAACTCGCCAAGAATTTCGGCTTCTTCCAGTCCAAGCCAGCCAGCGCGTTTTCGCCTGTGGCTGTGACGCCGGATGAGCTGGGCGGCGCGTGGCGCGAAAACAAGGCGCATCTGCCGCTGCAGGTCTGGCTCAACGGCGAAAAGTTCGGTGAGCCCGACGCCGGCGTCGACATGACATTCGACTTCGCCCAGCTCGTCGCGCACGCCGCACGGACACGCGCGCTGGTAGCCGGCACAATCGTCGGTTCGGGTACGGTGTCGAACAAGTCCGGCAATGTCGGCTCCTGCTGCATCGCCGAGCGCCGCACGCTGGAGACGATCGAGAGCGGCAAGCCCAAGACACCTTTCATGAAATTCGGCGATCGCGTGCGCATCGATATGCTCGACGCCGCCGGCCATTCCATCTTCGGAGCGATAGACCAGCATGTCGTCCGCTATGAACGATAGCTTTGCCCTCTACGGCTATTTCCGGTCCTCGGCGGCGTTTCGTGCGCGCATTGCGCTGAACCTGAAGGGCATCAAGCCGGAACTGCGCTTCATCCATCTGCTGCGCAATGGCGGTGAGCAGCACACGCCAGACTACAAGGCGATCAATCCGCAGGAACTGATCCCGGCGCTGGCGCATGACGGCCATCTGATCACCCAGTCGCTGGCGATCATTGAATATCTCAACGAGCTGGTGCCCGAGCCGCTGCTGCTGCCGAACGACCTGTACGGCCGCGCCCGCGCCCGTGAAATCGCTTACGTCGCGGCGTGCGACATCCATCCGGTGAACAATCTGCGCGTCGCCCAGTTCCTCAAGGCCAATTACAACGCTGCGGACGAAGACATTGTGCGCTGGCAGCGCCACTGGATCCGGGTCGGCTTTGATGCGCTGGAGAAAATGCTGGATACCGCGCCGGAAACCGGCGCCTACGCCCATGGCGACACACCCACCATCGCAGACATCGTGCTGATCCCGCAGATCGCCAACGCCCGCCGCGTGAAGCTGGAGATCGAAACCTGGCCGACCATCGCGCGGATCGAGGCGCACGCCCTGAAGCATCCCGCCTTCGCCGCCGCCCTGCCCGCGAACCAGCCCGATGCCGAGTAACGCCGCCCGCGCCGTCGCGCTCAAGCTCGATCTCGACCGCTTTCTGCCCTATCGCCTGTCGGTGCTTTCAAACACGGTGTCGAGCGCAATCGCCCGCGAATATTCCGACCGCTTCGGTCTCACCATCCCGGAGTGGCGCGTGATGGCCGTGCTTGGCGGCGAGCCGAAGCTTTCGGCGCGCGACGTGGCCGAGCGCACGGCGATGGACAAGGTGCAGGTCTCCCGCGCGGTCGAAAGCCTGGTGCGGGCACAGCGCGTGGCCCGCACCGCCGATCCCGCCGACGGCCGCATCGCGCGCCTGGCGCTCACGGCAAAGGGCCGCGCCATCTACGACGAGGTCGTGCCACTGGCGCTGCATCTGGAAGAACTGTTCCTGCGGGCGCTGAAGCCCGACGAGCGGCGCCAGTTCGATACGCTGATGGCCAAGCTCGCACGCCAGGCCCATCTGTTGGGCGCGGCCGGCAAATAGGGCAGACTGCCGCCAGAAAGAATTGGCGGGGACAGCATGGCTATACGCATCGGGATACTGGGCGCGGCAAAGATTGCGCCGCCGGCAGTGATCAAGCCTGTCCTCGAAAATCCGGAGTTTAAGGTCGTGGCCGTCGCCGCGCGTGATCCGGAACGCGCCAGGGCCTATGCCGCGGAACACAACATCGCGCATGTGGCCAAGGATTACGACGCACTGGTGCGCCATGCCGAAGTCGATCTCGTCTACAACGCGCTGCCGCCGTCGCAGCATGCGCGCTGGTCCATCGCCGCGCTCGAAGCGGGTAAGGACGTGCTGTGCGAGAAGCCGTTCACGATGAACGCCGGTCAGGTGAAGCCGATGATCGAGGCCGTCTCGCGCACCGGCAGGAAGCTGGTCGAGGCGTTCCACTATCGCCACCACAACGTCATGAAGCGCGCCGTCGCGATCCTGCGTGCCGGCGAGCTGGGCAAGATCGAGCGTGCCGAGGCCTGGTTTGAAGTGCCGATCCCCTATCACGAGGGCGAATTACGCTGGACGCGTGAGCAAGGCGGCGGCGCGATGATGGATCTCGGCTGCTACCCGATGCATGCGCTGCGTTCGGCACTGGGCGGCGAGCCGACTGTGCTATCGGCCGCCTGCAAGATGGAGCACGGCGTCGACGTGTCGACCAAGGCGCAGCTGGATTTCGACGGCGTACCCGCCACCCTCTCCTGTTCGATGAAGCCCGAGCGCTTCGGCGCGACACTGGTCGTCACCGGCACGGACGGCTCGCTGGAGATCAAGAATTTCGTCGCGCCGCAGATCGGTTGCGCCTTCAACGTGACGATCAAGGGCGAAACGCGCGCCGAACCGACGGACGGACCGGCGACCTATGTCGCGCAGCTGGCCGAACTCGGCGACGTGCTGCTGCGCGGCAAGACACAGCTGATCACCAGCGCGGACTCGCTTGGCAACATGACGGCGATCGACACGGTCTATGCCGCTGCCGGCGTCGACAGGACGTTCTGAGGCATGGCCGGCTGGCACGATTTCTACCAGATGATCGGCGCCACGGCGGCAACGTTGCTGGGCCTGCTGTTCGTGTCCGTGTCGCTGAACGCGGAGACGATCATGGGGCCGGAGCACGTGCATTCGCGCCGCATCGCTGAGCAGGCGTTCCAGAGCTATCTGGCGCTCGTGTTCGTTTCGCTGATGGTGTTTTTCCCGCGCATCAGTGTCGAGGGCTTTGCGCAGTCACTGCTCTGGTTTGCAGGAATCTTTGGCGGCTGGACGATCATTCGCACCGTGCAAGTCGTCCGCCACCCGTCGCCTGGCCAATCGATGATACGCTCCCTGCGTCGCTACCTTCCCAGCCTGATCGGCTTTGCGATGCTGTTCCTGGCGGGTCTGGAGATGCTGTTCATGCATAACGACGAGAGCATCACATGCGGCGTGGCGTCGATGCTTCTGCTCGGGTCGGCCACCGTCGTATCATGGGAATTGCTCATCAATATCGCGGCCGAACGCTATGGCCCGCATCACTGACTGCGCATGGATATCGAATTCCACTACTACATGACGTATCTGATCGCGGCGCGTGCCGGCTTCACGCCCGGCGAGGCTGCGATCATTGCGCAGTCGGCGCAGGAGATCGACGACAACCACATCCCCATCCGCGTCAGCGCCGGCACGCCGTACGCTTATGACAGCCTCATCTCGCAGACGATGGATATCCTGCATCCACATCACAACCTGAAGATCTATCCGATCTTCCACTTCATCCCGGGCGACCCGGATTCACCAGGGGCGCAGCGCAAGGATGGCCGCCGCAGTCCGTGGGTCACGACGCCAGACAGCGCGCTCGCCAATACGATGCTGGACACCGCGCTGCGCTCCGGCGACCTGTATCGCATCGGCGCCAGTGCGCACGCCTTCGCCGACACCTGGGCGCATCAGAACTTCCTCGGCATCGCCGACGTCTATAATCGCATGCCGCCGAATTCGATCAGCGACTGGCTCAAGGATGCGTGGCCGCGGATGTGGATCGGTCACGCGCTGGCCGGCCACCTGCCCGACATCCCGGGCCTCATCTGGACCGACGCGCGGCTGTCCGAACCGGTGGTCGACAACACGGATCGGTTCATGGCGGCTGCAGGCAAACTGTTCCGCAAGCTTGCGCACTACCGCAATCCGTCAGCGAGCGGGGAAGACGACGTTGCCAGTCTTGAACGCGACCTGCGCGCCGACATCGGTGCGTCGCGCCGCCTGACCGCGCAACTGAGCAAGCGCCGCATCGCGCGTTATCGGGCCCGTGCGCTGACCGAGGCCTATGGCGCCACGCCGATGCCGCGCTATCGCGTCGGGCGCTGGGCCGACCGGGCCTTTAAAGAGCAGCGCGCCGATCTGCTGCCCAGC
>DASZCC010000059.1:0-14362 GCA_035943485.1 Rhizomicrobium sp.
CGCCGATCGGCTCGCTGCACTGGGATCGCAAGCTGCTGACCATCGGACCGCCGGCACGCAAGGAAGATTCGCCGCAATCCGATGCCTTCGAAGCGTCGTGGACGGGCTATTTCGAGAGCACGTTCAATCCGGCGCGGACCAATCCCGATCTGATGCGCCAGCACATGCCGAAGAAATACTGGCGCAACATGCCGGAGGCCGCCGCCATCCCCGGCATGATCCAAGCGGCCCGCTCTCGCGTTACCGACATGATCGAGCAGGAAATCCAGATGCCGGCCAAACGCAATCCGGACAAGGCCGTGGCACGCATGGCAGAGCAGGCGCCCGAGTCGCTCGCGGCACTGAACAGGATCATCGCCGCATCCGAGCCGCTGGTGCCGGGCGCGACGCGCGCCGTGCTGGGCGAGGGGCCGTTGCATGCCGCGCTGGCCTTTGTCGGCGAGCAGCCCGGCGATCAGGAAGACATCGAAGGCCATCCGTTCGTCGGACCGGCCGGTCAGCTGCTGACTCGCGCCATGGAGGAAGCCGGCATCGCGCGTGACAAGACCTACATCACCAATGCGGTGAAGCACTTTAAATTCACGCAGCGTGGCAAGCGGCGCATTCACGAGAAGCCGACGGCCGGCGAGGTGAAGCACTATCGCTGGTGGCTGGAGAAGGAGTTGGAGTTCGTGGCGCCTCGCCGTGTCGTGGCGCTGGGCGCGACGGCGGTGCTGGCGCTGGCGGGCAAGTCGCTTCCGATCACGAAGAATCGCGGGCCGGCGCAGTTCGGCGAATGGCCGGGTTTCATCACCGTGCATCCGTCGTACCTGCTGCGCATCCCCGACGAAGCGTCGAAGGAGCAGGCTTACAAGGACTTCGTCGCCGATCTGCGTCGTGTACGGAAACTGTCGGAAGAGGAGGGCGCGCTGCGCAAAACGGGTTGAGGATCAACATCTGGTGCGTACCACATGCGATCGGTCAAGGTGGCACACAGGTATATTGTGACGGGCTTTATGCCTTGTTGATAACAGCAAACTCCGCTTGCTGCGCCAAAGCCGTCCCGATTGATTGAGACCCCGCCTCGCTCGACGGCGACAGACAAAAAGTTCAGATGGAACAGGAAGCTTACCGTCACGTCCCTTACGACATCGAAGTCGAGCAGGCTCTGCTCGGCGCGTTCCTTGTCGACAACCAGCAGATCGAACGTGTCGGCTCCATCCTGAAGCCGGACGACTTCTACGATCCGCTGCATCAGCGTCTCTATGTGGCGATGTCGACTGCGTCGGAACGCGGCGGCATGGTGCTGACGCCCCTCACGCTCCATGCGATGATGAAGGCCGATCCCGGACTGATCGAGGTCGGCGGCCATGCCTATCTTGCCGGGCTAGTGCAGGCGGCGCCGGCGCTGCCGAACGTCCGCGACCTGGCGCGCATTCTCCACGATCTCGCGGTACGCCGCACGCTGATCCACATCGGCGAGGATATCGTCAACACCGCCTATGATGCGCCGCACGACAAGACGCCCAAGGACCAGATCGAGCTCGCCGAGAAGGCGCTCTATAATGTCAGCGAGAGTTCGAAATACGGTCAGGGCCCGATCGACTTCGCCGAGAGCCTGCGCCGCACCGTTGAGTTGGCCGAGAAAGCGCAGGCGCGGGGCGGGCGCATCTCCGGCCTTGTGACCGGGTTCACGGACATCGATTCACTGCTTGGCGGTTTGCAGCCATCCGATCTTCTCATTCTCGCCGGCCGGCCCGGCATGGGAAAGACCTCGCTCGCCACCAACATGGCGTTCCACACCGCACGTGCCTATGCGCAGGACATGGAGTCCGGCGCCGAAGTGCCGCGCGGCGCGCCGGTGCTGTTCTTCTCGCTCGAAATGGCGGCGCAGCAGCTGTCGGCCCGTATCCTGTCCGAGCAGACCGAGATCGAGATGTGGAAAATCCGCAACGGGCGGTTCTCGGAGAGCGAGTGGGAACAGTTCGTCCTCGCCATGCAGGACCTGTCGACGCTCCCCTTCTATATCGACGACACGGGCGGCATCTCCATCGCGCAGATCGCAGCGCGCGCGCGGCGGATGCAGCGCGAGAAGAAGATCGGCTGCGTGATGATCGACCACATCCAGCTCGTCGCCGGCTCCGGCCGCAGCGAGAACCGGGTGCAGGAACTTACGGAGATATCCAAGAACCTCAAGGTCCTCGCCAAGGACCTGAACGTTCCCGTCATCGCGCTGTCGCAGCTGTCGCGAAGCGTCGACGCGCGTGACGACAAGCGGCCAGTTCTATCCGACCTTCGTGAATCCGGCTCGATCGAGCAGGACGCCGACGTCGTGATGTTCGTCTATCGCGAGGAATACTACCTCAAGACGCGCGAGCCAGATCCGGGCTCACCCGATCACGGGAAGTGGCTGGAAAAGTGCGAACGCGCGCATCGGCGGGCGGAGGTGCTGGTTGAAAAGCATCGTCACGGCGCGACCAACAAGATCGATCTGCACTTCGACGATCGCTTCACGCGCTTCTCGAACTTCGCGCCGGACGAACCTGGCCGCGGCTAGTGGCGCGGCGGCTGGTCGGGGCAGTCGACGTCATAGCCATGATAGGGAGCGCCGCGCCAGCGCGGATCATAGTCCGACCCGGCGCTCGCTTCGTCCCAGATCGCATGATGACGGCCATAGCCATCGACCCAGTCATGCATATGGCGGTGATGGTCGGTATCGTCCGTGTACGTACTGCCGCCATGGTAGTCATAGGCGTAGTCCTCGGCCCCGCCGCCGCGGCGGTGGTGCCTGGCGTAGCGGCGGGCATGATGGCGCGCTGCGTGCGGACGCGGCGTCGGGGTCACGGTTGGCACAGGCTCAGGTGCCGGTGTGACGGCTGGCGGCGGCTTCGGGCAATTGCAGACGACTTGCGCGGCCTTCTGCGGCGCAGGCGGATTGAGATCACAGCCTGCGAGAGCAAGCGCGCCAAGCGCGGTCAACGCGAAAAGGACACGCATGGGTTACTCCGCCGGACTCGCTGCCGTTCCATTATGAAACAGGCGCCAGCGAAGGGTTAGCTCTTTCCCTGACTTGGTTAATGCGGCCGCGGCTGCTCGACGCGAACCAGCTTTCCCCGGCCCAGCATGAGGCTCACGAGCTGCCGCGGCAGCAGGCGCACATCATAATAGGCGCGGATCGCCTTGCGCCTGAGCAGGCCAAACGTCATGCGGCGGAACTTGGTCCGCCATTCGTCAATATCGGTTGTCCCACCGAGCACCACGGACTGCCGCGCGATAACCGGCATCAGCTGATAGGGCTCCAGCGCGTCGAAGAGCGGGGAGTTGTTCGGATTGAAAAGCGCGTGGTCGACCGGCAGGGTCCAGACGCGTCGTGGATCAAACAGCTTCTGTGCCGTCGCCCGCGACAATATATAAGCGCCGCCGCCAGTATGACGCGAATGCAGCTTTCCGATCCGGTGTCCATTGGGCAGATCCACTGTATCGCCGACCAACACACGCTGATGCTCCGGCCCGAACCGTTCGACCTTCAGCAGGCCGACTTCGACGGGTATCCAGTTTGTGTCGGTGAGGAGAGGTGCAGCATCCGGCGATATCTCGACATCATCTTCCATGATCATCGCATATGGTTCGCCGCTCGCGATGAAAGCAGCCCACGCGCGCTCGTGACTGAGGGTGCAACACTTGTCGCCCTTAGGCAGCGGGCCCAGCGGCCCGTTGTCAGAAAATCGCGCATCGATTTCCGCATCCGGCGTCGTGCGCGCGTCGATCGCGTCGATACGCTCGAATGGAATGCCCAGCGACATGAACTGTTCGGTCATCGCGCTCAGCCGGTCGGGCCGGCGGGAAAGATTGATCAGATATGTCTTCAAACAGCTCTTCCAAGATTGGCGTAAGTGCGCGCAAACCTTACTTCAACAAATCCGCCGGGATTGCCAGTGTTGCGTCATCCAGCGACATTTAGTACGCGTAGATAAGCCGGTTTTCCGGGCATTCGACTCCGATAGTCGATCATCTCCAGCAGATACATGGCTCGATGGCCCGTTCCATCCTTCTTGCCGACATCACGCTTGCGCGCCGGACTGATCGGATCGCCATCGCTTCGCCCGGTGATTTCCGCCATGGCACATGGACCAGGTCAGCCGCAATTCCAGCTGGCGCACTTCCTTATTGTGTGGATGTGATCTCTCGCCGTTCGGTCTACCTCACCGGTCTCGAACCACGCGCGGCACAGGAAGCCCCCTTCTACTATCTGTATGCCCGCCGCAACGGCCGCGCGATCGCGTCCGTACCGTGGGAGTGGGGCGAACAGAGCGAGCGGGGCGCGCCGATCCTTCTATTTTCACCTGGCCGTTGCGGATCAACGCTTCTCAGCCAGATTCTGTTCGACGGCGGTATTCCCAATGTGTCCGAGCCGGACTTTTATACCCAGCTCACATCGATACCTGGTGCATCCGGACTGAATCCATTTCGCAGCGCGATGCAGGCGTCGGTGCGCAGGATGGGTGCCGATATGTCCGGTGCCTTTGGTCAACCGCTCGTCGTCAAGCTGCGCGCCGAGTCCTGCCGCGCGCCGCAATTGATCGCCGACGCCTCGGAGAAGCGCACGATGTTTATGACCCGCCGCTTTGAAGACTGGGTCCGTTCGACCGGCCGGGTCTTCCGCAATCCTCCGAACAAGATGATCGGAAAGTACATGCAATCACTCGCTTGCTACGCATGGCTGAAGAAACACACCAGCGTGCGGTTGATCCGTTACGAGGATCTGGTTGCATCCCCCGAGCAGATTGCCGAAAATTTATCCCGTTTTCTTGGTCGAACAATTCCGGCGGGGATTGCCACGGCAGCCCTGGCGCGCGATTCACAGGAGGGTACGCCGCTTGCACAAGGTGTGCGTGCGACCAACGATCGGACCGACCGTTTCGTGGACGATGCGCTCGCGTTGTGGAATTCTGATAAAGTGCGCCGGGCGCGCGACCGGCTTGGTGTGGCCGAAATAGCGCCTTGAGACACGCGGCTTCAGCCGCCCAATTGGATTGAGCGACCCGGTGGATCAACCCCTAGCACGCGAGTCTGTCGACTTCGCCGGGTTTCAGGTGCTGCGTCCCATAGAGGACGATCGGCGCCGGAACACGCGGCGCACCATCGTCGCCATCGCTGTTGTGATCTTCCACCTGATCGCATTGGCCGTGCTGATCTACAGCAGCCAGATTCAGCCGCCGAAATTCGTCAAGCAGACGATACCCGAGATGATCATGTGGTTTCCGTTCCACAAGCATGAGCCTGTGGTGCCCACGTTCATCAGGCCTCAGATCGAGGTGCCGGTTCCGATCATCACGCTGCCGATCACGATACCGCCGCTGGAGCTGACGCGACCGACACCCTTGCCGCCTCCACCGACCGAGGGATTGCTGGGTGTTGGGCGTTCCCTCGCCTGCGGTGCGTCGAGCTACGAGTACCTGCCGCCCGCGATGCGCGATGACTGCCTTCGGCACCCCTGGCACTTCGCGAAGCGGCCCGATGGCACAATAGTGCTCGATACCCGGCCGGATGAGACGGAACCGACGGCGGCCGAGATCGCCAGGCACGACCGCGAGATGTTGCCGCCGCTCCCCAATCCGACCGGCCAGCCGTCCAATGACGATGTCGTGCGCGGTTATCACGGCCCGCTGCCTTAATTATCTGCTTTCAAGCCTTTGATTTTCAGGGGGCCCCCCGGCATTGTCCGCCCATGAACCAGCCGGAACTCGACGTCGCGCGCCTGACAGTGCGGTTGGACGCAGTCGTGTCCAACTATCGCCTGTGCGGCCGTCTGGCCGGGCCGGCGGCGGTGGCCGGTGTGGTCAAGGCCGATGGCTATGGACTGGGAGCAGACCCGATTTCCCGCGCCCTTGCAGCTGCCGGTTGCGACACCTTCTTTGTTGCGCGGCTGGAGGAAGGGATCCGTCTCCGTCCCGCTGTGCCGTCTGCCCGGATCTTTGTCCTGGATGGCGCGACGCCTGATTCGGTGCCGGCTCTAATCAGCCACCGGCTGACACCGGTCCTGAACTCCCTTGCGGAGATCGCAGCCTGGAACGCCGCGTCGCGCGAGACGGGTGGCTCACTCGACGCTGCCATTCACTTCGACACCGGCATGTCCCGCCTCGGTCTTCCCGGTGAGGAGCTCGCGGCGCTGTCGGCAGACGCGAAAAAGCGACTGTCCGATCTGCGTCTCGTCCTGCTGATGAGCCATTTGGCGTGTGCCGATGATGCAGAAGCAAAGATGAACCGCGTGCAGCTCGACCGATTTAAGACAGCGCTCGCCATGCTGCCCGCCGCTCCTGCAAGTCTCGCATCATCGGGTGGCGTACTGCTGGGCAAGGACTTTGCGTTTGATCTCGTGCGCCCCGGCATTGGGCTCTACGGCGGCAATGTCCAGAATGCGACGCAGAATCCGTTCGCCACGGCCGTCACGCTCCAGGCGAAGGTGCTGCAGCTTCGCCGGATCGGTCGCGGCGAGAGTGTCGGCTATGGCGCCAGCTTCCGTGCCGAACGTCCGTCGGTCATCGCGACGCTCGGCATTGGTTATGCCGACGGCCTGTCTCGCAGTGTTGGAAACCGTGCCCTCGTGTCCATCGCGGGGCGGAGTGCACCGGTCGTGGGGCGCGTGTCGATGGATTTGTTGACCGTGGACGTCACCGACATACCGCCGGAGCGGCTGTCCGCTCCGGTCATGGCCGAAATATTCGGCGATAAGATTTCGCTTTCGCAGGCGGCCGCTGACGCCGGCACCGTGCCTTATGAGATTTTGACCTCACTCAATCCGCGCATTCCGCGCCAGTACGAGACTGCCGCCTCATGAACATACTTGCCTTGATTGGCCGCGCCTTCCTGACATTGCTGGCGCAGATCGGCCGGCTGACGGTCTTTACCGTTTCGGCGGTGGCGGGCTGTTTCAGTCCTCCAATCTACTGGCAGCACATCCTGCGCCAGATGATGCGTATTGGCTGGTTCTCTCTGCCTGTGGTGGGTCTCACGGCATTCTTCACCGGCGGCGTGCTGGCGCTTCAGATCTATATCGGTGGCAATCGCTATGGCGCCGAGGCGATTGTGCCGCAGATCGTGGTGTTGGGCATAACGCGCGAATTGGGGCCGGTGATCGCCGGCCTGATGGTCGCCGGCCGCGTTGCCGCCGCCATCGCCGCCGAGATCGGCACGATGCGCGTGACGGAACAGATCGACGCGCTGACGACGCTGGCGACCAACCCGATCAAATATCTCGTCGTGCCACGTCTGATCGCGGCAGTGCTGTGCATGCCGATCCTGGTCGCGATCGCGGACTCGATCGGTGTGTTTGGCGGCTATGTCGTGTCGACGCAAAGCCTGGGCTTCTCCGGCGGGATCTATCTCAAGAACACGGTCGACTTCGTCACCCATGGCGACGTGACCTCCGGCCTGATCAAGGCCGCTGTGTTCGGCTTCATCGTGGCGCTGATGGGTTGCTACAACGGCTTCCATTCCAAGGGCGGTGCGCAAGGCGTCGGCTCGGCCACGACCAATGCGGTTGTGTCGTCTTCGATCCTCATTCTGGCGGCGAACTACCTTCTCACCTCAATCCTCTTCGCGACGAAGTGACAGCGATGGTGACTCCAAAAATCGAACTGCGCGGCGTCAAGAAGCGCTTCGGCTCCAAGGTGGTGCTAGACGGCATCGATCTGGTGATCAATCCGGGCGAGAGCCTGGTAGTGATCGGCGGCTCGGGTACAGGCAAGTCGGTCACGATCAAATGCGTGCTCGGCATCCTGCGTCCCGATGAAGGCCAGATCTTTGTCGATGGTGAGGAGGTCACGTATATCAACGGCGGCCGGCGCGACGCTGTGCTGCGCAAGTTCGGCATGCTGTTCCAGGGCGCGGCGCTGTTCGACAGCCTGACGGTCTGGGAGAACGTCGCATTCGGGCTCATTCAAGGCCGCGGCATGGCGCGAAAGCAGGCGAAGGACATCGCGATTGCCAAACTCGCGAAAGTGGGGCTCGGCGCTGAAGTCGCCAATCTCCTGCCGGTCGAACTCTCCGGCGGCATGCAGAAGCGCGTGGGCCTTGCCCGCGCCGTGGCAGCCGATCCCGAGATCATCTTCTTCGATGAGCCGACCACGGGGCTCGACCCGATCATGGCCGACATTATCAACGACCTCATCGTGGACACGGTGAAGGATGTCGGCGCCACGACGCTGTCGATCACCCACGACATGGTCAGCGCCCGCAAGATCGCCGACCGCATCGCCATGCTCTACAAGGGCAAGATCATCTGGCACGGCCCCACGAAGGACATCGACAACAGCGGCAATCCGTTCGTCGACCAGTTCATCCACGGCCGCGCCGAAGGCCCGATCAAGATGGAAGTGAAGGCGTGAGTCGTAGGGCGGCATGGGTGCTTGGCGTAGGTGCGCTGGGCGTCATCCTTGTTGGCTGCGCAGCCATCGTCGCTGCGAACGTCGGATTTGATCTGGTTTTCTAGAGCGACGTGCGCGCTTGACGGGCGTGGTAATCTCGAATCATGGCGCGTTCCTCTCCCACCTTTGTCTGCCAGTCCTGCGGGGCGGTTTCTTCCAAATGGTCCGGCCGCTGCGAATCGTGCAGCGGGTGGAACACCATCACGGAGGAGGGTGCTCCCGCTCCGATTGGTGCCGGCGCGACCAAGCGGCTGAAGGGCCGGCGCTTTGCGCTGGAGGACCTCAAGACCGAGGACAAGGCGCCGCCGCGCCGGATAACCGGGATCTCCGAATTCGACCGGGTGACCGGCGGGGGCATCGTGCCGGGCTCAGCACTTCTGATCGGCGGTGATCCGGGCGTCGGCAAATCCACCCTCATCCTGCAGGCGCTGGCGTCCTACGCGCGCCGTGGCGGCAACGCCGTCTACATCTCAGGCGAGGAGGCGATGGCGCAGGTGCGGCTTCGCGCCGCGCGCATGGGTTTGTCCGAGTGCCCGGTGGCGCTGGGCGCCGCGACCAACATCGAGGACATCCTTGCGACCATCGAGGCCGGGCCGGTGCCGGATATTGTGGCGATCGACTCCATCCAGACGATCTGGACCGGTGCGCTCGAAGCCGCGCCCGGCACCATCGCGCAGGTGCGGACGGCGTCGTTCGACCTCGTGCGATTTGCCAAGGCGTCAGGCGCCGCTGTGCTGCTGGTAGGGCATGTCACCAAGGATGGGCAGATCGCCGGGCCCAAGGCGGTCGAGCATCTGGTGGATGCCGTTCTCTATTTTGAAGGCGAGCGTGGGCATCATTTCCGTGTCCTGCGTGCGGTTAAAAATCGCTTCGGGCCGACCGACGAAATCGGCGTGTTCGAGATGACGGGCGGCGGCCTTGCGGAAGTCGCCAATCCATCCGCGCTGTTCCTCGGCGACCGCAACAGCACCTCGCCCGGCACCGCCGTGTTCGCAGGGCTTGAAGGCACGCGGCCGCTGCTGGTCGAGATTCAGGCGCTGGTGGCGGCTGCCGGATACGGCTCGCCGCGGCGCGCGGTGGTCGGCTGGGACACTGGGCGGCTCGCGATGATCCTCGCCGTGCTCGACGCGCGCGGTGGTCTTGGAATCAGCGCCTCCGACGTCTATCTGAACGTTGCCGGCGGCCTGAAAGTGGGCGAGCCGGCCGCCGATCTTGCCGCCGCCGCCGCTCTCATCTCCTCCTTCGTGGGCCAGCCCTTGCCGAAAGAGACCGTGTTCTTTGGTGAAATCAGCCTGTCGGGCGATATCCGTCCGGCGCCGCAGACCGAGCTGCGCCTGAAGGAAGCCGCCAAGCTCGGCTTCTCGACGGCGGTTGTGCCGGCGGGGACGAAAGCTCTGGATGCGGACATTTCATTAAGACCCATACGCGATGTGGGTGAGCTCCTCGCACTCGCCGGCGCTGAGACAGCGCGAGGCCGTGGTAGACTCGAGTCATGAGTCTCGGTTTCACGCTCATCGACATCGTCGCCCTGCTGATCGTGCTCGCCTCGATGGGTTACGCGATCTATCGCGGCTTCGTGGCTGAGACGCTGTCTGTGTTCGCATGGGCCGCGGCAGCGTTCGGCTCGCTCTATTTCGGTCCGTGGGTCACGCCGCACATGCTGAGCCTGGTCTCGACCTGGTGGATCGCGACGCTGCTGGCTTATGCCGCCGTGTTCCTCGTCATCTTCATTCCGCTGTCTTTCGCCAGCCACCGTTTCGCCAGCAATGTGCAGAGTTCAGCAGTTGGTCCGCTTGATCGCGTGCTCGGTGCGGCGTTCGGTATCGCCCGCGGTCTCGCCATCCTCGGATTCCTTTATATCGTCTTCAGCATGATCGTCCCGGTGCGCGACCAGCCGCGCCAGCTGACCGACGCCCGCTCGCTTCCGGTAATGCAAAGTTCCGCTGAAGTGCTGCTCGCCATCGTTCCCCACAACAGCTCTGTGGACACTGCGATGCCGGCTCATGATGCGATAACGGCCGATCTTGACCGTCTGAAAACCAAGCCGGGAAAAAGGCACCTCAAGGGCTATGGCGCCCGGGACCGGCAGGCGCTAGACAGACTTTTCGAAGCGACTGGCAGCGGCGAAAGCAAGCCATGACCGGGTTTTCTGACATCGGTGAGACGGACGGCGACACGCTGCATGAAGAATGCGGCGTGTTCGGCATTTTCGGCCACCCGGACGCCGCTGCGCTCACCGTCCTCGGCCTCCATGCCCTTCAGCATCGCGGGCAGGAAGCCTCGGGCATCGTCACGTACAACAACGGCCAGTTCATCTCCGAACGGCATCCCGGCCTGGTGGGCGATATCTTCGGTGGCAAGAACTCGGCCCGCGTCGTCAATCTCAAGGGCAGCTTTGCGATCGGCCACAACCGCTATGCGACGGCGGGCGGCTCTGCCCCGCGCAACATCCAGCCGATGTTCGCAGACCTGACCGGCGGCGGGCTCGCGCTCGCCCATAACGGCAACCTCACCAACGCGCGCACGCTGCGCACCGAGCTGGTGGGGGAAGGCCGCATCTTCCAGTCGACCTCCGACACCGAGGTCATCATCCATCTCGCCGCCCGTAGCGCGTTCAAGCCGATCGTCGACAAGCTGATCGATGCGCTGAAGCGGGTGGAGGGCGCCTATTCGCTCGTCTCGCTGACCTCCAAAAAGCTAATCGGCGTGCGCGATCCCTGGGGCGTGCGCCCGCTGGTGCTGGGCAAGCTCGATGAGGCCTACATCCTCGCGTCGGAGACCTGCGCGCTCGACATCATCGGCGCGGAATATATCCGCGACGTCGAGCCGGGCGAGATGATCGTCATCACCAAGGACGGCATCCAGAGCTACCATCCGTTCTCCAAGCAGCCGCACCGCATGTGTGTGTTCGAGTTCGTCTATTTCGCCCGGCCGGATTCCACGGTCGAAGGCCGCAGCGTCTACAACGCGCGCAAACGGATCGGCGAGGAACTGGCACGCGAGGCGCCTGCGCCGGCCGATCTCGTGATCCCTGTGCCGGACTCCGGCACGCCGGCCGCGCTCGGTTATGCCGCCGCGTCGAAGATTCCGTTCGAGCTCGGCATCATCCGCAACCACTATGTCGGCAGAACCTTTATTGAGCCGACTGACGGCATCCGCAATTTCGGCGTCAAGAAGAAGCACAACGCCAACCGCGCGATCCTCGCCGGCAAAAGCGTCGTGCTGATCGATGACTCCATCGTGCGCGGCACGACGTCCAAGAAGATCGTGCAGATGATGCGCGACGCCGGCGCCTCGGAGGTGCACTTCCGCGTCGCCAGCCCGCCGACCTCGCATTCCTGCTTCTACGGCGTAGACACGCCCAACACGGACGACCTTCTCGCCCACCGCATGGATGTGGAGGAGATGCGCCGCTTCATCGGGGCCGACAGTCTTGCCTTCTTGTCGATGGACGGTCTTTACCGAGCCATGGACGAGGGCAAGCGCAACAACACCGCGCCGCAATTCTGCGATGCCTGCTTCTCCGGCGATTATCCGATCGAGCTGACCGACATCACCGGCGGCGGCGACAAGAACACGCAGTTGTCGTTGCTGGCGGACGTGGCATAGCACCGCCGCCGGAGTTCCGGCGTTGATCGGGAAGCATCCATGACCAAGCCTCTCCAGAACAAAGTCGCGCTCGTCACAGGTGCGTCGCGCGGGATCGGCCGCGCCGCCGCGATCGCGCTCGCCGGCGCTGGGGCCCATGTCATCTGCGTCGCGCGTACGACGGGCGGGCTCGAGGATACCGACGACGAGATCCAGAAGGGCGGCGGCTCGGCGACGCTGGTCCCGCTCAACATCCGCGATTTCGATGCGCTGGATCGTCTCGGCAAGTCGATCTTCGACCGCTGGGGCAGGCTCGATGCGTTCCTCGGCAATGCTGGCTCGCTCGGTGTGCTGACCCCGCTCAGCCATCTCGAGCCCAAGATCTTCCAGGAACTGATCGAGGTGAACGTCACCGCCAACTGGCGCATGATCCGCTCCTTCGATCCGCTGCTACGTATGTCGGATGCGGGGCGCGCGCTGTTCGTGTCCTCCGGCGCCGCCCGCAAGCACACGCAGTTCTGGGGTGGCTACGCGATGGCGAAAGCGGCGCTGGAGTCGCTCGCGCTCACCTATGCAGCCGAGTGCTCGACAACGAATGTGAAAGTGAACCTGCTCAACCCCGGTCCGATGCGTACCGCAATGCGTGCGCGTGCAATGCCTGGCGAGGATCCTGAGACGCTTCCAGCGCCGGAAGCAGTGGTGCCGCTGATCGTCGAACTACTGTCGCCGACGAATATGCGGAACGGGGAGCTGGTGGGGTTTAAGCGGTAGTTGCGAGCAACAACCTCCATGCTGTCATCCCCGGCGAACATCGCGCGCTTGCGCGCGATGTGAGGGAAGGGGACCCGGATGGTGCGCACCTACGGCTCTTCACCACCTGGGTCCCCTTCCCCTCGCTGTCGCTCGGCCGGGGATGACAGCTGGTTATTTTGATCACTCTTCCACCCTCGTCATGGCCGGCCTCGTGCCGGCCACCCATACGCACAACTGCAGCACGGAGCGTATGGGTCGCCGGGACAAGCCCGGCGATGACGGTGAAGGCGCGCGCTAGGACACTCAAACTTCGCCCGCGTTAAGACCTAGTCCTTCGCGAACGGGTTCTTGCCGCCGCGTAGTACGAAGCGGATCGGGGTGCCCGCCAGGTCGAACGCCTCCCGCAGGCCATTTGTCAAATACCGCAGATACGACTCCGGAAGCGCCTTCAGCTGGTTGCCGAACAGCGCGAACGTCGGCGGCCTCGCTTTCGGTTGGGTCATGTAGCGGACCTTCACGCGGCGGCCGCTGACGGCGGGTGGGGCGTGGCGGCGGAGCGCCTGTTCGAGGAAGCGGTTCGCGGCCGCGGTGCTGATGCGCGTGTTCCACGCCTTGTCGGCGGTGACGATCGCAGGCGCCAGGCGGTCCATACCC
Organism: Rhizomicrobium sp.; assembly: GCA_035943485.1. Lineage (GTDB taxonomy): Bacteria > Pseudomonadota > Alphaproteobacteria > Micropepsales > Micropepsaceae > Rhizomicrobium. Next base: position 13,401 of record DASZCC010000059.1, read on the forward strand.
TGCTGGGTATGCGCCGACGTCGCGATCATCGGTGCACCTGTGACCTGCGGCAGCAGGCGGTTCAGTTCCGAGCGCAGTTCGGTGATCGCGCCCTGCGGGTTCGACACCAGATCCCATTTGTTCGCGACAAATACGATGGCGCGACCCTCGCGCGCGATGAGATCGGCGATGGTGAGATCCTGCTTCTCGAAGGCCATCGTCGCGTCCATCACCAGCACGCAGCAATCGGCGAAGCGGATGGCGTCGAGTGTGCTATCGATCGACATCTCCTCCAGCGTATGACCGGCGGCCCGCGCCTTCTTGCGCAGACCGGCGGTGTCATGCAGCAGAAACTGCCGCCCCTCAAAGGTCCACGGCGCAGCGATGGCGTCACGCGTGATGCCGGCTTCCGGACCGGTCAGCGAACGCTCCTCGCCAAGGAGGAGATTGAACAGGCTGGATTTGCCGACATTGGGGCGGCCGACGATCGCGAGACGGATCGGGCGGTCCGGTGGAAGGTCTTCTTCGCCGTCGTCCTCGATTTCGGTCGAATCCTCGTCATCGTCGTCGTCATCGGAATATTCGATCGGCGCGATGTGCGCGGCCAACGCATCTTCAAGCGCACCCATGCCCAGCGAGTGTTCCGCCGAGATCGCGACAGGTTCGCCGAAGCCGAGCGAGAAGGCCTCGCCATAACCGGTGTCGCTCGCGTTGCTCTCGCATTTGTTCGCGACCAGCACGATCGGTTTGCCGGATTTGCGCAACGCCTGGGCGATGACTTCGTCGCCCGCGGTGACGCCGGCACGCGCGTCGATGACGAACAGGCAGGCGTCGGCATCCGCAATCGCCGTCATGGTCTGCTGCGTCATTCGCATGGATAGGGTATCGGGCGCGTCCTCCTCGCAACCGGCGGTGTCGATGATGCGGAAGTGGAGATTGCCGTGTGTTGCCTCCGCCTCGCGCCGGTCGCGCGTCACGCCGGG
>DASZCC010000060.1:0-7371 GCA_035943485.1 Rhizomicrobium sp.
GCTCTGCTCCGCCATGAGCGGATCGAAGAGATAGACATCGTTCTGATGGACCGCGATGCCCGACTCCGAGCCGATCGCGGAAATACGGCGTGGCGCCGATGCATCCAATCTGCATGCACGCCGGCACGGGTGGCTTCGCGAGGATGCCCATGACGGAACCGAGAATGATCGAGGGATAGTCGATCACATCGCTCGCCACATAGTAGTCGGACCTGGCGGATGAGCGCAGGTAGTAGCCGGCCACCAGGAAGTTGAACGGTCCGTCGAGACTGGAAGCGAAGCGCAGCTCGCCGGAATACTCGTGACCGGACGCCGATGACACGTCATAAGCCGTCAGCCTGTTCGTGAACGTGTAGTCGCCGCTGATCAGGCCAATCCGGTTCGGCTTGACGATCGACATGGGCAACTGGCCAGGCTTGCTGAAGTAAGGCGCGAACAGCGCCGCGAATTGCGGCGAACCGCCCACCATCGGGAACGACAATGCGGCGGCAAGCGAGTTGAGCGCGGGCGCATTGCCCAGCGGATTGACGCCGGTGGCGTCGTAGGTTCCCAGCCGTGCGGGATCGATGACCGGCATGTCGATGTTGGTGAAGCTCTCCTTCGATGTACGGCCATAATCGTGATAACCGCCGACGAAAGTTGCATCGAGCCACGGCGCCAGACGCTGCTTCATATTGAAGGCTGCGAAGTTTTCGCTGCTCTTCATGAACGGATCGGTGTCGGTGTTAATCTCCCGCAAGTTCGACGGATTGGCGTCCGGAACTGGCGTTGGTGCGGGCTGTGTCAGGTCGAACAGCCCGATGTGGCTGGCGAGGGTGCCAATCATCGGCGCCAGACCGCCATAGCCATACTGAATCGCCTTGCTCACGCCGATGTTGCGAAGCGCCTGGTTGCTGGAAATGATCGTCGGGAACAGCGCATTGACGTTCAGCGCTTCGGTGCTCGCCGAATTGGGCAGACAACCGAGAATGCCTGTGGGATCCCGCTCGCAGAGGTTCTTCTGCGCGCGCATCTTGCTGTCGTTCTGGTGCGCGGTGGAACCGACAAGATCGAGCGTTGTGCCTTCAGCCGGCTGCCATCGGATGCTGCCGCGGAACGAATATTGATCCTGCCCATCCACATCGGCGCCGTTGGCGACGTTTCGCATGAAGCCATCGTGCCGCTGCCAGATGCCGGCGAGACGCAGACCCAGTTCGCCGTCGACCAGTGGCAGGTTCGCCATGCCCTTCAGTTCGGTCTGGTTGAAATTGCCGTAGCTGACTTCGCCGCTGCCGTAGGATTCGTCGAGGTTCGGCATGGCGGTCTTGACATTCACCGTGCCGCCGGTCGCGCCACGGCCATAGAGCGTGCTTTGCGGGCCGCGCAGCACCTCGATCTGGTCGATGTCATAGAACAGGCCAGCCGCCATCACCGGATTATCGAGATAGACATCGTCCGCGTGGACAGCGACCGACGATTCCACACCGGATCCGACTGCGGCATTGCCGAGACCGCGGATCGTGAACTCCGCATTGCCGAAATTGGTATTCGTATAGGTCAGGTTCGGGACCGCGTAGTTCAGGTCACGGAAGGTCGAGATCTGATGCTGCTCAAGTACCCTGGAATTGAAGGCGCTGATCGCGATCGGTGTTGTCTGGATATCTTCGGCGCGCTTCTCGGCGGTGACGGTGACGACCTCCATCTGGGCGATGGCTGGTGCAGTCAGTGCAGTGGAGACGAGGAGGCCCGTAAACAGGCGACGTCGAAAGCCGGACATGATTTTCCCACGGGAACGAGGCGCGTGCGACGGCACGCGCGATATCCTCCCCGCGCTGAGACTTTACGGCCTTGTCTTGACAGTCGTGTTTGTAGAGGCAGTCTTTTAGCGCAACCAATTCGGCCGACCGCTAACACGCTTCGTTTTCGTCGACGCGTGTTGCGTGGTAGCCGCAATCAGTTGGTCGTCGTGGTTGCCGTTCCGGCGTATTTCGCGCGGAAGTCCTTCATGAACGCCTGCAGCGTGTCGACCGAGGCGATCTGTGCGGCCTTCTCCCGGAACGCGGCGCCATGGGCGTCGATGCGATCGGCGATCACCGCGAAGGCATTGCCGTCGGGGCTGGCTTTCATCTTCGGGCCGAAATGGTCGCGCAGACGGTCAAGGCTCGCCTCGTCATTGGCCAGTGAGTAGGCGACGGCGGCGCGCATCACATCTTCGCGCTCCGTTGCACTGAGCGGCGCGGCATCGCTGTAGCGGTTCGCCAGCATGTCCTCGGCGGACTTGCCGGCCATCCCCCAGTTGCCGCTCTCCCAGTAGATGTCGGCGCGAAGATGCTGGGTGTCGGGCGACTGGTCGACCGCGATCAGATCGATGGCGTTGTCCCACTGCTTGAGGGCCGCGAAGGCACGAGCTTCCAGCAGCAGGCGCTGGTGGTTCACGTCGTCCGGTACCGTGCTGATCTGGGTCTGCCGCAGCGTGTTGATGGCGTCCTGCGGTTTCTGGTCCAGCAGTTCGATCATCGCCAGCTTGGCGGCAACCTGGGCCCGCGCCACGCCATCAAGCCGCTTGTTGATCTGGTAGCTGAGCAGATCCTCTGCCGGCGACAGCAGATCGACCGAAACAAGACGGTCGGCCATGCGCCGGATCATCTCGTCGCCGTCGGAGCCGATCGGCGTCAGGTCGATGAAGTCATAGAAGATGGCGAGCTGCTCCACAGGCGGCAGCTTGTCCGCCTTGCCCTTCAGGAACAGCGAGACGAAGGCCGCGCGCATGTCGTCCTGCGCCTTGCGGGCCATGTCTTCGTTCGGGAAGTTGAGTGCCGCAGCGCGCAGCGTGTGCAGGCCGTCGCGCCAGCGGCCGGCGCTGAAGTAAAGGTCGGACAGCTCGCGCAGTGTCGCGAGTTCCAGATGATCGCCGCGCCAGCGAAAGCGGAGGCCTTCCAGCGATGTGATGGCGTCGCTGCGGCTCATCACGCCGGCGCGATAGGCCGCCTGGGTGCGGTAAAAGATCGATTGCGCGGCAGCGTGTTCGTCGCCGCTCTTCTCGATGGCGTCGAACATCCGGCCCGCATCACGGCCGCGGCTCTCGGCCGCCAGGAGACGCGCGTCCACGATCGCGCTGTCGAGCATCAGCGGTTTGGGCAGCGCGCCCTGAGGCAGGCGGCTGATCGCGGCGTCGGCGACTTCGAGATGGCCGAGGCCGAGCGCAGCCTGAGCCTTGGCGATGCGCTGACGCGCCTGCCATTCGGCGGGATACTGGTTCAGAACCGGTTCGGCGCGTGCGAGATCTGTGCTGGCGTTGGTCCAGTCCTCCTGCGCTGCCTCGATCAGTCCACGCCACAATGCGGCATGCCGGTCAGCGTCGAACTGGGCACCTGCGACCGCGTTATGGGCATCACGGATGCGACCCATCATGAAGTCTGCGGCGGCGCGCATGGTCTGCAGTTGCGCGTCGCTCTGCAGCGATGGATCCTGGGCCTGCATCAGATTGAGCAGGCCAAGCGCCTCGGCGGAAAAGGAGTTGGCAAGATAGAAGCGCGCGAGACGTAGACGCGACGCGGCCGCCTCGGCGGATGGACGCTGCGCGGCAGCGGCCCGCAGACGCCGTTCGGTCGCAAGGAAGCTGCCGGCCGTCATGCGCGACCAGCCGGCGAAGTCGATGAAGGACGGGCTCTGTCCATGCGATGCGATCGCGGCGGGCGAGTCGGCAACTGGCATGGACGGTGCCGTCAGCGAAAGCCCGCCTGGATGGGTGATCGTCGCGCGCGTGCGATCGATTGTGACACTGAGGTCGTCCACGGCCGGCGAAACGACAAGTCCCGATGCCGTCTTGAGGACGCTGAACTCGACGAAGTCGTGCGGCGCGATCATCGCGCGTCCGGCAGCGGCTGGTATGAGGACGAGTTGATCGCCTGCGACCGGGTCCGTCACCGTCACCGGCTTGGTTGCGCCCGGCAACAGTGTGCTCAGCGAGGAGTGGGTCGCATCATCCTGGTTGCGCGCGAAGCCGATGGCGATCGGGCTGTCATTCACCTGCGGCGCGATGATGACCCTGAGCGTCGAGCCCTCGGCCCGCGCGGCGATCTGTTCCGGCTGCTTCAGCGTGATGCGCAGGACCGAGATGTTGTCGGCGGATGAGGCTTCGACAGCCTGCGGGAAATCCCGCAGAGCTGTCTTGAGCTTGAGGGCATCGAGCGGCGCTGCGCCCTGCAGAACGATCCATGCTGTCAGGCCGCGGACGAAGACGGCTGAGCCGCGATTGGCAGCGCCGGCGAATGTGAGCACAGCGCCGTCGCGCGTCACTTGTCCGTTGGCATCCGCAGCGGGCGGCGCGGCCGGTGCGGCTGTGACTGGCGCAGGAAGCGGCGTGGCCGGAGGTGCGGGCGGAGGAGGAGGCGTCGCGGGCTGGGCAGGCTTGTTCGCATCGGCCAGCTGCTGTGCTGTTGCTGCGATGGCTGCGGCCTGCGCCGGGCTGACGCCTGACGGTTTGAACCTGGTGAAGGCAACCGGCTTCATGCCGGGCGGATGATAGGAATCCGCATCGGTCTTGGGCGAGAGCACGTCGACGACGATACGGTTCTTGTCGCGGAAGTCGTGGAAGCCCGATGCCTGGTCGGTGTCGAACTCGACGAGCGTCGTGCGCCCTTCGATCTTGAAGCTCGCATTCTTCACCCAGGGCGGTGCGAAGCGCGCGATGGTGGAGAGATCGGGCTGCGTCAGCGCATCGAAGCGGATGCCGAGGCGTCCGACGCCGGGATACATCGTGTAGCGCACCGACCGCGGCCAATCGAAGGTCAGCCGCGTGAAGTCCGGATAGGAACCGGAACGCACCGCGAGGACTGGAAGCTTGCTGACATCAACTGGGCCGGTGTCCTTGGGCGGCGGCAGCGCGAGATCAGGCGGTTCGCTCTGCATGCTCGCCGGCACCAGATCGATCGCGACATGATTGGCCGAGATGGAGGAGTGCAACCGCACGCTCTGCGAAAGGGCGAAACGGAATGTCTGGCTGTCGCCGCGCGCCGACGTGATGTAGCCGCTGAGGCCGTTTGCTATGGCCGCCGGATCGAGCGCGACCTTGCGGTCGAAGGTGATCGTCAGCACACCGCCGTTCACGATCGCCTTCGGCGTCGCCATCGGCGTGAAGGTGAACAGCATGCGGCCGTAACCGCCGTCGGTGGACTCAGTGACGGTATCGGCTGGTGCAGCTGCCGCGCCGGACGCAAGCACGCACGCCGCCGCGATGAGGCGGATCAACGTGCGATGTGGCTTGCGGCCCGGCATCGGTTCAGTTGCTCTTGGCTGGCGTGATCGGCGTCGGTGCAGTCGTCGCCGGAACTTGCGGCGCCGCAGGCTTTGTTGGTGCCGTTGGCGCAGCTGTCGTGACAGGCGCGACGACCGGGGGTGTCGCCGGTGTCGTTGCAGCCGCCGTGGTCACGGGAGCAGCAGCAGGGGGCGCGGCCGGTGTGATCGTCGCTTTCACCGGCGGCGCAGGTGCCGGCTCCGGCTTGGCCGGTGTGACCGCCGCCGTTGTTGCGGGTTTGGCGGGTGTCGTCGTAACCGGCTTGGCCGGTGTCACGACAGCGGCAACAGGCTTGGCGGGCGCGGGGTGATGCTCGACGGCCTTGTGCGGCTTGGGCGCGACGGCAGCCGGCGCTTCCGGTCCAGCCGGAACAGGCGTCGGGGCGGCGGCAGGAGTTGTAGCCGCCGGCGTGATGTTCGGCGTGATCGTCGCCGCGATCGGCGGCGGTGCAAGCATGGCGGCTGGGATGGGCGCCGCTGGCGCAGCAGCTACCGCGACATTCGCCGGCGGCGCTGCGTCGGCCGCCTCGGTGTTCGCCGGGCAGATCGTCGAAGAGGATTCAGGCAGCTTCAGCAACGCCGCCAGCTTCTCGGTCAGCCGCTGTGCCGCGTCGGAATTCATCGCAGCCATTACGGGCGCGAGAACGTCAGACTTCATGCCCTTGGCGACAGGAAGAAGCACGTTGTCGGCGAGTGAGTTGAAGATGCGCGCAGCATCCTTCGGCTTCATCGCGGAATAGGTTTTCACCAGCGACGCGATCTGCGCGTCCTGCTTGGCATCACGCTGCGTCAGCAGCGACTGCATCTGGGCCTGGAGCGCCTTGATGTCGGCGATCTTCTGGTCAACGCGGCTTTCGCCAGCCTTGAGAACATTCTCGCGCATGACAAGCGCGCGCTCGCGGGCGTCGAGCTCGGCACGGCGGCGTGTGAAGCTTCCCATCACGTCGACGGTTGCGGCACTGCCTGCAGCGGCGTCCTCGCCGGCGAAATCCTTGCCGGGCAAGCCGCCACCGACATGGCCTGGGGCAAGGCCTGTGTTGTCGGGCTCGTCCTGGTCAGTAACGGCTGCGGACTGCGCGGCGCGCGCGATATCAACGCCTTTGAGCGCGAGAAGACCCGCGCCCAGGACGACGACCGCCGGAAGAAGCCGAAGGGCGCGGTTCATCGCACGGCCTTCAGTGCATCGAGGCGTGACATGATGCTGCCCGACGGAAGGTGCGAGACCGGACGCGGCGAAGCGGCGCGGTCGAAGCGCTCGGCGATGCGCTCGCCCGAAGCGGTGAGCAGCGAGAGTTCGTCGATCAGGTTGCGCGCCCGCGCGAGGCGTTCGTCGAGCGTCTCGGCGGCACCAGCGGCTGTCGCCTTCAGGGCGCGCATCGACGCGCCGGCATTGGTGATCGCGCCATTGAGCTCGCCGAAGACGGCCTGCAAGCCGTCCTGGCCCTTGCGCACGGCGGCAAGCCGGCGCTCAAGCAGGATGCAATAGATCAGCGTGACGGCGAGAAGGCCGCACAGCGCGAGTTCGACGATCAGGGACGGCGTGATGTGCATGACAATCTCCTAGAGCGCGCGCGAAGCGTCGGTGCGCTCCACAGCATCTTCGACGCGTACGGCGACAGAGGCGCCCACGCGGCCCATCCGGCCCGTGAGGAGCGGCACGCCGCGGCAGCGCATTTCGATTTTCGAGTCGGGCGAGGCGTTCAGCATGATGGTCTGTCCAACCTCGAGATTCATGATGCGGTTGAGCGGCATCTGCTGCTCGTCGAGGATGGCGTCGATCTCGACCTTGGTGGACCACAGCTCGGTCGCCAGATGGCTTTCCCAGATGGAGTCGCGGCCGAACTTCTCGCCCATGAACTGCTGCAGCAGCAGCTTTCGGATCGGTTCCAGCGTCGCGTAAGGCAGCAGCAGCTCGGTGCGGCCGCCACGGTCTTCCATGTCGATGCGCAGCTTGACGAGAATGGCGGCGTTGGCGGGACGCGCGATGGCGGCAAAGCGCGGATTGGTCTCGAGGCGGTCGAGCGTGAACGTCACCGGTGCGAGCGGTTCGAAGGCGGCGCACATGTCTTCGAGGATGACCTCGATCATGCGCTGCAC
>DASZCC010000061.1:0-3774 GCA_035943485.1 Rhizomicrobium sp.
GCCGCCAGGATACGCTTCATGTCGGGAAACTCCCTTTCGCTCAATCTTAGAGTGATAGCTGGGTTCGGAAGGAGACAGCGTCAAGGCGCGCGCCGATATCTCCGCCGGCGGCGTTCAGACGCGAAACATCCGTATGCTGATAATCGAGCACCAAGCGGATTGCCGGATTCGGGTACCAGTTCACGCCCACCGTCCAGATCCTCTGGTCACCACCGCGAATGCCAGACGCAGGCTTGGCCACGCCATCGAGACCCTCGTTGTAGTTCAGATCTAAATCGCTGTAGCGGGCTGCCAGTTCCCATGCGCCGATCCCGCCCTTGTCGAATGTGAAGTTCTCTGCGGGCTTCGGCAGGCCGTAGGCACCAATTTCGGGGCGGTACGTCTTTGATTCACCAGTGAGAACCCAGCTCGCCTGGAGGTACCAGCCGTCGAAGGAAGAATCGGGCAGGACGCCAGTGCGGCGCGTCACGTCGAAGTTGAAGTAGCCGCCCTGGGCGTAAAGGCTGCGCCAGTTGCCGGTCGCTTCGACACCCCATTCCAGGACATCGCTCGCATCCAGCGTTCCTGTGTCGATCAGGCGGATGTTCTGGCTGTCGACGTTGAGCTCCGGACGCTCACGCAGACGGAAAGCAGTCGGCGAATTGTGGCCGGCGACCGTATCGGCTAGCTTGAACACGTAGCTGGAGTCTGCGCCGATCGCGAAGTTGGCGTCGTCGGTCTTCACAAGACGATAGGCGAAGCGATCCACTATCGCTTGCTGCTCGTCGAACACCGCCGCATCGCCGACCACGCCGCCGGTGTAAGACACCGCCGCGAAGTAGCGATCGTCATAGGCGAACGCCGTGAACGCGTCGCGGCCATCGGCGCCAGCAATGCCGCGTGCAAGATCGGTCGGTTGTGCGCGTTCCAGGAAGAGCAAGTCAGAAGCGGAGGTCGAGTCGTCGAAACTCTCCGGCGGGGCGTAGGCGCCCGCCTTGAAGTGCACCTGGCCCAGGCCATTGTACTGGATGTAGGCGCTGGAGATCGTCGAGCCTTCCGTGCCCGAGCCGCCGAAATCATAGATGAACTGGTACGACCAGTCGGTGAACAGCGTGCCTTCGACACCCAGGCGCGCGCGGCGGAAATTGCTGCCGCTGCTGAAGTCGGTGCCAGGCGGCATCTTGCCCTGGCCATAATAGGCCGTGTCGAACTGCACCAGGCTGCGGATGGCGAGGCTGAATTCGCCGTCGGTGGTCGCAAAGGTCGGACGGCCGTTCTTGATGGTGACGGCAACGCCCGCATCAAGCTTGCGATTCACATCGCTGTACTGGTCAGACTGGCTGCGTTTCAGATCGGCGAGCTGAGCATTGACATTGTTGAGTTCGTCTTCGAGCGCACGCAGGCGCGCCTGCGTATCGTCTGTCTGCGCGGCCGCAAAGGCATGGCCGGTCAGCGCCGTGCTCGCGAGCAGCAACACGCCGATGGCGCGGTAGGATTGTCTCATGTCTCTTCCCCTTGATTGACGCGGTAAACAGCGTCGGCGTGAACATTCCTCTTAATCTCTACATAGTCAATAGAGATTATTCAGTATGAACAGCGCCCCCGCTGTGGAATGCCAAGGGTGGCGTGATATCCGAATGGATACAACGGTTCAGGCCCAGCCGGCCTTGCGCGCGGTAACAACGGCCTGCGCGATGTTGCGCGATTCCAACACCTCTGCAGTCGCGTCACGCGCGGCGAGAAGCACCTTCCTGATGGAGCATGTGGCTTCGTCAACACAGTCTTCGCATTTGTGATAGGCGGTGACGCTGACACAGGGCGCGAGCGCGAGTGGCCCATCGATCACACGGATCACATCGGCGAAGCTGATGTCCTTGGGCGCCTTGCCGATCAAATAGCCACCGGCACGACCGCGCGTGCTGCGCACGATGCCGCGCTTCTTCAACTCTAGTAGAATCTGTTCGAGGAATTTGCGCGGCACCCGCGCCTCCTCGGCGATGTCTGCGATCTGTAGCGGCTCCTCGCCGCCATGTTCGGCAAGAACGATGAGGGCGTGCAGCGCGTAACGGGCTTTCTGGGAGAGCAAGGGCGGGTACTCGACAAAGACGATGGAGAATAGAGGGGATAAGCGGTTGGGGGAAGTGCCGTGCCCTCTCGTATTCTTCTACTTCCGTCTCTTGGGCGCGCCTGGTCCTTCGAAGCTCGTGAACGCCGGCGGATCGCTTGCGGGGAAGCTTTCGATGCTGGCTTCGTCGACGCGTCCATTCCGCGACTTGCCTTTGCGAACAGCCCGGGACTTCAGCTTGCGGCGCGAGAAGGATTTGTTCGTCGCTTTCTTGGGCTGCTTCCTGACCGGTTTGCGCGCCGATTTGACGGACTTTCTGGAGACTTTCTTAGCCCTGGTCTTCCTGCCGATCCGGCCTGCCATATTCATGTGCTCCCGCTGTCGAATGCGAGCTTGGCATGGGCCGCAAAGGCCGCCAAGCTCACCGGAACTTCAGGCTGCGAACACGGTTTAGCTCATATGGGTTCACTTTCATCTTATCAGGCGAAGCGCAACTTCGGGATCACGGCGGAGCCGCGCGGCAAGGTCGCGAAGGGCAAGAGCTATCGATTTGTCATCCAGCGTCACGCCGCGACGCGATTGCATTATGATCTGCGGCTCGAACTTGATGGTGTCTATCTGTCCTGGGCGGTGACGCGGACGCCGTCACTCGATCCGGCTGTGAAAAGACTCGCAGTGCAGGTCGAGGATCATCCGATCGAATACGGCACCTTCGAAGGCATCATTCCAAAAGGTCAGTACGGCGGCGGGACGGTGCAGCTGTGGGACAACGGCACATGGCGGCCGCTCGCCGATCATCCGCAGGAAGATCTCGAGAAGGGTCACATCAAGTTCGAGATGCGCGGCAAGCGCATGAAGGGCCGCTGGGTGCTGGTGCGCATGAAGGACCGGCCGGAAGACCGCGGCCGCCACAACTGGCTTCTCATCAAGGAGATCGACGACGAGGCGAAACGCGGCGCTGCAGGCGACGCGCTGGCGAAGGAAGTCACGTCGGTGAAATCCGGCCGCACGATGGACGAGATCGCGCAGTCGACGCGCAAGGTCTGGAACAGCAACCAGTCGGTCGCCGACAATGTGAAGGCGCTCAAGTCGAAGAAGGCCGCGCCCGCGGCTAAAAAAAAAGTCCTGAAGAAAAAGAGAGCAACGGTGTCGCGCGCAAAATCGCGAAAGTGACCGCTGTTCCGGCGTTCATCCCGCCCGAGCTCGCCCGTCTGACGACTACGCCGCCCCTCGGCCGCGAGTGGGTCCATGAAATCAAGTTCGATGGCTATCGCATGCAGCTTCGCGTGGCGGAGGGCAAGGCCAAGCTATTCACACGCAAAGGCCTCGACTGGACGGCGAAGTTTCCCGAGATCGCGGAAGAGGGCGCGCGGCTTCCCGACTGCATCATTGATGGCGAGATCTGCGCGGTCGATGCCAAGGGGGTCAGTGATTTCGGCCTGCTGCAGAACGCGCTGTCGGAGCAGAAGACCGGCGGGCTTGTGTTCTATGTTTTCGATTGTCTGTATGCGGATGGTCAAGTGCTGAAGGACCGGCCGCTGCAGGCGCGCAAGCTGGCGCTGCAGTCTGTGCTCAAAGGGGGCCGCTTAAAGCGCATCCATTTCGTTTCGCATTTCAGCGTCGAGAGCGGTGATCTGCTTGAGGCTGCATGCCGCCTTGATCTCGAGGGTATCATCTCGAAGAGACTCGATGGCCACTATATTTCCGGTCGCAATGGCGACTGGACCAAG
>DASZCC010000062.1:0-5179 GCA_035943485.1 Rhizomicrobium sp.
TTCTCCAACGAGATCGATCTGGATGCCGCGACCAAAGCTGTGCCGCCCGGCTCCATCGTCAACGTCGCGTTCGACGATGGCCAGCCGCTCGGCACCGGCTATTTCAATCCCAAAAGCCTGATCGCCATCCGCGTGCTGGACAAGGCCGAGAACGTGACGATCGGCACCGGCTTCTTCGTGCGCCACATCGAGCGCGCGCTGAAAATCCGCGACGCGATCTATGCGCGGCCGTTCTATCGCCTGATTCATGCCGAGGGTGACGGCCTGCCCGGCCTGACGCTCGATCGTTTCGGCGACACCGTCGTCGCGCAGATCACGACCGCCGGCATGGAAGCGCTGATCGGACCGCTGCTCGCCGCGCTCGACAAGACGCTCGCACCCAAGACGGTGATCCTGCGCAATGACACACCCGCGCGCGTGTTGGAAGGCTTGAGCGAGGACGTGCGCGCTGCGAAGGGTGAAGCCGGACGCATCGCGGTCGAGGAAAACGGCGTGCGCTATTTCGCCGATCTCACCGCCGGTCAGAAGACCGGCTGGTATTACGACCAGCGCGATAACCGCGCCTTCATGGCCGAGCTGGCCAAGGGCCGCACTGTGCTGGATGCCTACAGCTACACCGGCGGCTTTGGTCTTGTCGCGGCAAAGGCCGGCGCGTCGGAAGTGATCTGTCTGGATTCATCGGCGCCGGCGCTTGCGCTGGCGGAAGAGTCGGCGGCGGCCAATGGCGTGTCGATCCGCGCTGTAAAGTCCGACGTGTTCGAAGAGCTTGAGCGCCTGGCGGCCGCGAAGGAGACGTTCGACGTCGTCATCGCGGACCCGCCGCCGTTCGTGCGAGCGCGTAAGGATCTTGAGCCCGGTGCCAAGGCCTATCGCAAGCTGGCGCGCATGGCGGCGGCGGTGACGGCGCCGAACGGCTTCCTGATGCTCGCGTCGTGTTCACACAACATCCTGCCGGATCGGTTCGCAGCGGAGTGCGCCGCCGGCATCGCGCGCGCCGGACGCCGGGCGACGCTGATCCGTTCGGCCGGTGCAGGCCCGGATCATCCAATGCATCCGATGCTGCCGGAGACGGCTTATCTCAAGGCACTCGTCTACGCGCTGGACTGATCACGGCAGCGGAAGACCTGTCTTCTTCGACCAGTCCTGCAACACAGGATCGGTCTGCGCCTTGCGGAAGTCCGGCACGGCTGCGGTCTTCTCATCGATGACGAGAGTCTCTGGTGTCCGGCCCTCGAATTTCGGCCAGACCGGCAGGCCGGGGCCATTGGGATCGCCGGTCTTCGCGAAATTGGTCCAGTAGGTCTGCATCATCGCCGATGTCACGTTGTCCTGCGGCGGCGCAAGAGCTGCGAGCGGGCCGAAGCCAAAGATGAACGGTATCTCCCCGCCATGCGGAACGCCCGGCGCGCCGCGCCGCTTGAGCAGATCGGGCATGAAGGCGAAGCGATAGACATAGGCCGGGTTGCCGTTCCGCGCGACAAGACCAGCGAACAGGCGGGTCGGTCCCGCGAACTGCGCATCGTTGAAGCCATCACGCGTCGCGGCATCGCCGCCGACGATCACGCCCTCATCGCTGTTCGTGCCGGTGAGATAGGGCACGTTCGCGACCGGGCCTTTGGCGAATGAGACGGCAATGTCGGCGGCCAGCGTAGATCCGTCGACAATCAGATTCGTCTCCTCCGCATTGGCATTCACGATCTGCTCGACACTCGCATCGCGCAGCTTGTCCAGGCCGCCGAGTTTTGCCGCGAAAGCGTCCGCATCCTTGCGCGCGTCGGCCAGCGTCTGGGTGAAATGGATCGTGGGGGCCGACTCGCTGATCGCGCCCTTGAACAGGCCCATCGAGAGCGGCGACACCATCAGCGCATCGACGCTGACGCCGCCCGCACTCTCGCCGAAGATCGTCACACGGTCGGGATCGCCGCCGAACGCGGCGATGTTGTGCCGGACCCAGTTCAGCGCGGCGATCTGGTCAAGCAGACCGAAGTTCGCTGACGGCGCGCCCGGCAGCGCGAGGAAGCCCAGCCGTCCGAGACGGTAATTGAAGCTGACAAGAACAACGCCGTGCTGCGCCAGCGCCGCGCCATCGAAGCGCGGCAACGACGAGGCGCCCGAATCGAAACCGCCGCCGTGAATCCACAGCATCACCGGCAATCCTCTCGCATGGATGTCCGGCGACCAGACGTTCAGCGTGAGACAGTCCTCGCTCTGGGGCAGGTTCGCGCGCGCACCTTCAACGTGCTGCGGACAGATCGGACCGAACACAGACATATCGCGCGGCGCCGTCCAGTGTGCGGCGGGCTCGGGCGCCTTCCAGCGCAACGCCCCGACGGGCGGCGCGGCATAGGGAATGCCCTTGAACACCGTCACGCCGTTCTCGACGGCGCCGGTGATCGGCCCCTCCTGTATCGACACGCGTGGTGCTTCAGCGAGCGCCGGCGATGCAGCGAGAAAGAGAAGTATCGAAACTAGAGTCGTTATACGCATAGCCGCCACCGCTAACCTCTCCCGTTTACGGGAGAGGTCCACAAATCACGCAGTGATTTTTGGGGTGAGGGGGACGTGCCGCGGACCTTTGCCCTCACCCGAAAATCGCTTCGCGCTTTTCGACCTCTCCCGCTATCGCGGGCGAGGTTAGTAAGCAATCGCGGAATAATTAAATCGTGATCTGGGTTCCGAGCTCCACCACGCGGTTGGGTGGCAGCTGGAAGAAGCGCGCCGGCGACAGGGCGTTCGACGCCAGCCACATGTAGAGCGCGATGCGCCAGCTCTTCAGATCGGGATGCTCGCCGGGCACCAGCGTCTCGCGGCCGAGGAAGAAGGTGGACGTGTCGGGATCGAGTGCCAGTCCGAGCGAGCGGCAGCGGTCGAAGGCCAGCGGCACATCGGGGCTCTCGAAGAAGCCGTAGCGCAGCTTCACTTCGTAGAAGCCCTTGCCGAGCTTGTTCATCTCGACCCGGCGCTCCACCGGCACGAAGGGAATTCCCTCGACTGTGATGGAGGTCAGGATCACGCGCTCATGCAGCACATGATAGTGCTTTAGACTGTGCAGCATTGAGCCCGGCGTCACATCGGTGCGCGCCGCGAGGAACACCGCCGTACCGGCGACGCGTTGCGCCGGAGCACGCTCCAGGAACAATTCGATCGGCAGTGTGCCCTCGCGCATGCGCTCCAGATGGACACGGCGGCCAAGGCGCCAGGTGTCGATCATCACGAACACCATGCCGGCCATCGCAAGCGGCAGCCAGCCGCCCTGCACCACCTTCAGCGTGTTGGAAGACAGGAAAGCCAGATCGACGAGGCCAAGCGTGCCGAACACCGCGATCACCAGCGGCATGCGCCACTTCCACTGCCGCCGCGCGACGATGGCGACGAGGAAGGTCGAGATCACCATCACGCCCGTCACCGCGATGCCATAAGCCGCAGCCAGCGCGTCAGACGTCTTGAAGATCAGCACGATCAGCACCACGCCGATCGCCAGCATCGCGTTTATGCGCGGCACGTAGATCTGGCCCATCTCGGTCATCGAGGTATGGCGGATTTCCATGCGCGGCACCTGGCCCAGCTGCACGGCCTGGCGGGTGATGGAGAACACGCCGGAGATCACCGCCTGCGACGCGATCACCGTCGCCACCGCGGCGAGTGCCACCAGCGGATAGTGCAGCCAGTGCGGCGCCAGGCCGTAGAACGGGCTCGCCGCCGCATGCGGGTTGGACAGCACCAGCGCGCCCTGTCCGAAATAGTTGAGGAGCAGCGCCGGGAGCGCGAGCGCCACCCAGGCGAAGCGGATCGGACGCTTGCCGAAATGTCCCATGTCGGCATAGAGCGCCTCGCAGCCCGTCACCGCCAGCACGACGGAGCCGAGCGCGACGAACGCGATCCACGGCTCGTGCGCGAACAGCGCCGCGCCGTAGAACGGATTGGCCGCGACCAGGATGGCGGGATGCGCGAGGATCGATGCGGCGCCCAGCCAGGCGATGACGACGAACCACACCACCATCACCGGCCCAAACAGCTTGCCGATATGTTCCGTGCCGCGCCGCTGCAGCAGGAACAGACCGACGAGGATGATGAGCGTGAGCGGCAGGACCAGCTCGCCAAGGCTCGCGCTCTCGCTGCCCAGGCCTTCGACCGCGGACAGCACCGAGACCGCCGGCGTCAGCATGCCGTCACCGTAGAACAGCGCGAGGCCGGCGAGCGAGGCAATCGCGATCGCCACCTTTACGCGCCGCCCGAGGCCCGTGGAGCGATGCGCCAGCGCGGCGAGCGCCATCACACCGCCCTCGCCATTGTTGTCGGCGCGCATGATGAAGATGACGTATTTCACCGTCACCACGATCATCAGCGACCAGAAGATCAGCGAGATCGCGCCCAGCACCGCCGCCTGTCCCGGCAGCGCGCCGCCGGCGGCAATCACCGACTGCTTCACCGCATAGAGCGGGCTGGTGCCGATATCGCCGAACACCACGCCGAGCGCACCCAGCGTGAGCCACGCTTCGCGTTTGATCGAGGGTTTCGGCGGCGCCTGGCGAAGAAGCGTGAGCGCTTCGCTGCTCATATTGTGACCTGTGTGCCCAGCTCAATCACGCGATTGGGCGGCAGATGATAGAACCGTGCGGGCGACAAGGCGTTGGCCGCGAGCTTCATATAGAGCCATGTGCGCCAGCGGCCAAGCTGCGGATGGTCGCCGGGAACCAGCGTTTCGTGCCCGATAAAGAAGGTTGCGGTCTCGACGTCGATCACGATGCCGAAGGCGCGCGCCTCGGCAAGGGCGCGCGGCACATCCGGGCTCTCGAAGAAGCCGTGATGGACCTTCACCGAGTAGAAGCCCTTGCCGAGCTTCTCGACCTCGATGCGCTTGTCGGCTGGCATCAGCGGCGTGTCCTCGACGATGACGTTGCAGAGCACGACGCGCTCATGCAGCACCTTGTTGTGCTTGAGGTTGTGCAGCAGCGCGCCGGGCACGATATCGCTGCGCGCGCTCATGAACACCGCCGTGCCTGCGACGCGCACCGGCGTCTTGTCGGCACGCTCGAGGAACAGGCTCATCGGCAGCGACTCGTCGCGGATGCGTTCCAGATGCGCACGGCGGCCGATGCGCCAGGTTTCCATCACGCCGAACACGCCCGCCGCGATCGCAAGCGGCAGCCAGCCGCCTTGCGGAATCTTGAGCATGTTC
>DASZCC010000063.1:0-8848 GCA_035943485.1 Rhizomicrobium sp.
GAACCACGGCGTGTCGACATAGCCGGGACAGACCGCGTTGACGCGCACCTCCGGCGCCAGGGCGCGAGCCAGCGAGTAGGTCATCGTGTTCAGCGCGCCTTTCGACGCCGCATAGGCAACCGAGGAACCGATGCCGGCCACGCCTGCGATCGAGGAGACATTGACCACCGACCCATGCTTGTGCGCGCGCAAGCCCGCGATGCAGGCGCGGATCATCTGAAACGGCCCGATCACATTGACCGCATAGATGCGCTGGAAATCTTCGGCGCTTAGCGAATCAAGGTCGGCGTGATTGGTCACGAACTTCGTCGTGCCCGCATTGTTGACCAGGATATCGATCCGGCCCCATGCGTCCTGCGCCGCCTTTGCGAGCTTGCGGCAGTCGTCATCCTGCGCGACATCGCCCTGCACGACTCGGACATCCGCGCCAAGTGCCTTTACTGATTGTGCCGTGGTTTCGGCCTCGGCAGCACTTTTGGTGTAGTTGACGACAATCGATGCGCCGCGCCGCGCCAGCCCGACCGCAACAGCGGATCCGATACCGGTCGCGGAACCGGTAACTATCGCAACTTTCCCTTTGAGATCGCCCTGTTCCATTTTTCCCGCCCAATCCTGTTATAAACGGCTGCTAGGCAGATCATCGTACAGCCCCTGACAGCGCCGCAAGGAGCCGCCATTTCCACCTCGTTTGACACCATGCCCGACAGCTCTGCGCACCGGCGCCGCCATATCCACGCCGACACGCCCCGGCGGATCATCCTGATCCGGCATGGCCGCCCCGCGATCGAGAGCAACCCGCGCACCTCCCATCACGGCTTCCGCTCCTATATCGACGCCTATGAAGCGGCCGGGCTCGACCCGGCGAGCGCGCCGCCGGAGGAGCTTCAGGATCTCGTCAAGGAACTGAGCGCGGTCTTCACCAGCACCAAGCCGCGCTCGACCGACAGTGCGCGGGCCCTCGCGCCGAATGCGGAGCTGATCGCCGATCCGTTGTTCGTGGAAGCGCCGCTCGCCAGCCCGCGTATTCCGCTCCTGCGCATGACGGTGCCGAAGTGGGCCGTCGTTGCGCGTATCTTGTGGCATGCCGGCTATCACCCGGAGATCGAGGACTACCGCCGCGCCAAACAACGGGCGTCAGATGCGTCCGACATCCTGATGAAGCGGGCCGGAGCCGAGGGCTCGGCCGCCCTCGTTGCGCATGGCTATTTCAACGCGATGATCGGCCGGGAACTGCGCCGCCGCGGCTTCCGCAAATCCGGCTCGCATCGCGTGCGCTTCTGGAACGCGGTGATCTACGAACTGCCCTGAAGGCGCGCCCGCTTCCAACCATCCGGCAGTCCGCTAGACTTTGCCGATAACGGGAGGAATGCATGAGCGAACAGAAGATCGACGTGAAGGCCGCCGATGGCACGGCCGAGGCCTATCTATACACGCCTTCGAACGGTGCCGGGCCGTGGCCGGGTGTCGTGTTCCTCACCGACATCATGGGCATCCGCAAAGCCAATCTCGGCATGGCGCAGCGCGTCGCAGAGCACGGCTACACAGTCCTTGTGCCCAACATCTTCTATCGCGTGACGAAGCTTCCGGTCGTCGATTTCGAGCTGAAATTCGGCGACGAGCGCACCATGAAGCGCATGGGCGAGTTGCGCGCCGGTCTTTCGAGCACGCAGATGGGACCGGACGGCGCGGCTTATGTCGATGCCTTGCTGGCGCAGAAGAGCGTGAAGGGATCGAAGGTCGGCGTCGTAGGCTATTGCTTCACCGGCGCGATGGCGATGCGCACAGCAGCAGAGACACCTGACAAGGTCGCTGCCGCTGCGTCGTTCCATGGCGGCGGACTTTACACGGACGCGCCGGACAGCCCGCATCTCCTGCTGCCGAAGATCAAGGCGCGGCTCTATTTCGGCCACGCGATCGAGGACCGCTCGATGCCGGCGCCGGCCATCGCGAAACTCGAGAGCGCTTTGGCCGAGTGGCCGGGCGAGGGCGAGAGCGAGACCTACACCGGTGCGCTGCACGGCTGGACAGTCCCCGGACATGTGGGCGCCTACAACGAACCGCAAGCCGAGCGGCATTACATCAAACTGTTCGAGGCGTTCGACGCGGAACTGAAACACGGCTAAAACGCGCGCCCGCGGGGGAGCGCATCATGTCCGACAAGAAGCCGATCGACGTCTTCGCGTACAACCGCGATTCCTGGAACAAGCGTGTCGCGGAAGGCGATATCTGGTCGCTGGCCGTTTCGAGCGAAGTAATTGCGGCCGCGCGGCGTGGCGACTGGTCTGTCGTGCTGACGCCGACCAAGCCGGTGCCGCGCGCGTGGTTTCCTGATCTCAAAGGGTGTCGCGTTCTGGCGCTTGCGAGCGCGGGCGGACAGCAAGCGCCAGTGCTCGCTGCGGCCGGTGCGTCGGTGACGGTGTTTGATGCGTCGCCGGCGCAACTGGCGCAGGATGGCATGGTCGCCGAACGCGACGGACTCTCGCTGCGGATAGAGGAGGGCAACTTCGCCGATCTCTCGCGCTTTGCCGATGCGAGCTTTGATCTTGTGTTCCATCCTTCGTCCAATATCTTCGCGCCGGATGTGCGGCCAATCTGGCGCGAATGCTTTCGCGTGCTGCGTTCCGGCGGGCGTCTGCTTGCGGGCTTCGTCAACCCCGTCGCGTTCGCAATCAACCCCGCGCGGCAGACAAAGGACGATCTTTATCTGCGTTACGCGTTGCCGTACTCGGATGTCGGAAGCCGCACGCCCGAACAACTCGAACGGCAGATGGCAAATGGTCGATCCCTGGAATGGAGCCACTCCCTGACCGATCAGATCGGCGGTCAGACGGATGCAGGATTTCGCATCATCGGACTCTACGAGGACGGCAGCGAGAGCGATCCGCTATGCGTGTACATGCCCAACCACGTCGCGACACTGGCGGAGAAGCCGTGACGTACTATCGGTGTGATTTGGCTTTTAACAGGCGGCAATCAAAGGCTGGCCGTTTCGCCTTAGAGTGACGGTCTCATCGGGACTTACAGAGATGACGATCCCGGGTCTTGCCACCCCAGGCCGAGATCAGGAGGGGAGTCGCCAGAAGTGCGGCCAGCCAGTTGCTCAAGTGCTACCCCGATTTAGGCTGTACTGGTTCTCGCGTTTCCTCCTCGATGATCGCGCGGAGCTCGTCCTCTAGGGAACGACAGTTTCGGGCAGCGCGTTCGCGCAGTGCCACAATCTGCTCCTCAGGAACATCCTCGATTACGAGATCGCCCAATGGCAGCTCCATTTCAAATTGCTCGCCTTACAGCATCGCCGGAATCACTCGGTCCGGCGGCTTGTGGCCGTCGGCGAAGGTCTTGATGTTGATGATGACCTTCTCGCCCATGTCGATGCGGCCTTCCATCGTGGCTGAGCCCATGTGCGGCAGCAGCACGACGTTCTTCAGCTTTAACAGCTTGGGGTTCACTGCCGGCTCGTGCTCGAACACGTCGAGGCCGGCGCCGGAGAGTTGCCCGGCTTCCAGCATGCGGGCCAGCGTGTTCTCGTCGATGACCTCACCGCGCGCGGTGTTCACGATGTAGGCGCTGGGCTTCATTAGCTTGAGGCGGCGGGCCGAGAGCAGGTGATAGGTCGCCGGCGTGTGCGGGCAGTTCACGCTCACGATGTCCATGCGGGCCAGCATCTGGTCGAGGCTTTCCCAATAGGTGGCCTCCAGCTCGTGCTCGATGTCGGGATGGACAGGCTTGCGGTTGTGATAGTGGATCTGCAGGCCGAACGCCTTGGCGCGGCGCGCGACGGCCTGACCGATGCGGCCCATGCCGACGATGCCGAGGCGCTTCCCGAAAATGCGGTGGCCGAGCATCCAGCTTGGCGACCAGCCCTTGAAGTGATCGTCCTCCAGCTCCTTCACGCCTTCGACGAGGCGGCGCGGCACCGACAGGATCAGCGCCATCGTCATGTCGGCGGTGTCTTCGGTCAGCACGCCCGGCGTGTTGGTGACCGTGATGCCTTTGTCGAGCGCGGTCTTGACGTCGATGTTGTCGACGCCGGTGCCGAAATTGGCGATCAGCTTCAGATTCGGACCGGCCCGCACGATGGTCTTGGAATCAATGCGGTCGGTGACGGTTGGGACCAGCACGTCCGCCTTCTGCATGGCCTCGATCAGCTCCGCCTGGCTCATCGGGTGGTCGTCGACGTTCAGTTTCGCGTCGAACAATTCGCGCATGCGGGTTTCGATCGCATCGGGAAGTTTGCGCGTGACGATGACGAGGGGCTTCTTGGGGGCCATTTTGAACCAAAGTTAAGCGGGCGGGCGCCATTTTCTGGCGTCCGCCCGGTATTAACAGAAGGCGTCTTGCTGCGTCTAGGCGAAGGATTCCGTCATCGCCGAATAGACAAGCGTACGCAGGTCGCGGCGCAGGGTAAGCCGGGCGTCGGTGCCCATCACCTGCGTCATGAACACGACGGCAAGGTCTTCAACCGGGTCGATCCAGAACGCCGTTGAGGCCGCGCCACCCCAGAAGAATTCGCCGGGCGTGCCGGGCAGGCGGGTGATCGCCGGGTCCATGGTCACGCCGCAGCCGATCGAGAAGCCGATGCCGTTATAGCCCGCCTCGCTGAAGGTGATCGCGGCCGACATGTCGCTGAGCAGCTTGTTGTCCGGCAGAAGATTGATGCCGAACAGCTGCACCGTCTTGGGCGACAGGATCTGTACGCCGTCGAGCGTGCCGCCCCCCAGCATCATGCGGCAGAACCGCATGTAGTCATGCGCCGTGGAGACAAGGCCGCCGCCACCGGATTCGAGCTTGGGCGGCTCGGCATAGGTCGACTTGCCGGCGTCGTCCTGCAGCTTCAGGCCACCGCCCTGCTTGGGCATGTAGCACGAGGCGAAGCGGTCCAGCTTGGACGAGGGTACCGAAAACGAGGTGTCGTTCATGCCCAGGGGCTCGAATAGACGTGTACGGAGGAATTCGCCGAAGGTCTGGCCCGACAGCTTCTGGACGAGATAGCCCATCACGTCGATCGAGACGGAGTAGTTCCAGGCGGTGCCCGGCGAGAAGTCAAGCGGCACCTTTGACAGTTCGTCGATGAACGCATCGAGACCGCCCGGCGTCTGGAAGTCGCCGATCTTCAGGCGGCGATACTCCGCGTCTACCGATGTCCTCGACATGAAGCCGTAGGTGAGGCCCGCGGTATGCGTAACAAGATCGACCACCTTCATCGGCCGCTCGCAAGGCGTTGTGATGAACTGGCCGGCGGTGTTCTCGACCAGGCTCGGCATGCCGCTCGCATAGACGCGCAGGTTCTTCCAGGACGGGATGTGCGTGACGACTGCGTCGTCGAGACCGATCTTGCCTTCCTCGGCCAGCATCATCAGCGCGACGGCGGTGATCGGCTTGGTCATCGAATAGATGCGGACGATCGCGTCCTCGCGCCAGGCCTTCTTGCGCTCGATGTCCATCATGCCGGACATGCCGTTGTGGACGAGTTCGCCGCCGCGGAAGACCTGTGTGTGGATGCCGTTCAGGAATCCCCCATCGACATAGCGCTCGGTCATCACGCGGTCGATCAGCTCGAGCCGCTTCGACGACATTCCCACGCTTTCGGCTTTGCCCATTGTGTTTCCTCCCAGATGGTCTGCACCAAGCTTGTCATGCCCGGATGACGTGGACTAGCGCGAAAACCGCCGCGACAATCCCGCTTTCCGGCTTTTTAGAATATTCGGTATCTTTTTCCTTGCCGCAAGCTTTGGGGCGGGCGGATAATGGCCCCAGCCAAGAAATAACGAGACGCGCTGCTAGCGCTCTCCACCAAAAACGACACTGGGAGGACCGCAATGGCCTGGGATTTTGAGACCGATCCGGAATACCAGAAGAAGCTCGACTGGGTTCAGGAGTTCATCGAGAACGAGGTCGAACCGCTGACCCATATCGGCGTCGGCATGGGCGGCGTGAAGTCCAAGACCTACCAGAAGGCGATCCGCCCCTTACAAGCTAAAGTGAAGGCGATGGGCCTGTGGGCCTGTCATCTGACACCCGATCTCGGCGGCCAGGGTTACGGTCAAGTCAAGCTCGCGCTGCTGAACGAGAAGCTCGGGCGCGTTGGTCTCGCGCCGGTCGTGTTTGGCTGCCAGGCGCCTGACACCGGCAACGCGGAGATCATCTCGCACTACGGCACGCAGGAGCAGAAGGACAAATATCTCTGGCCGCTGCTGAACAACGAGATCACCTCCGGTTACTCGATGACGGAGCCTCAGGGTGGTTCCGATCCCCTCGGCTTCCAGACCCGCGCCGAACTCAAGGGCAATGAGTGGGTCATCAATGGCGAGAAGTGGTTCACCTCCGGCGCGCGCAACGCGGAGATCTTCATCGTTTACGCGGTGACCGATCCGGAGCTGAAGGATCCCTACAAGCGCATGAGCATGTTCATCGTGCCGCGCAAGACGCCTGGTGTGGAAGTCATCCGCTATGTCGGCGTCGGCGGCAGCCGCGGCTCCGAAGGCTACATCCGCTACAACGACGTGAAGGTGCCTTACGACGCGCTGCTCGGGCCGCGCGGATCAGCCTTCGAGCTTGGCCAGGTGCGTCTCGGTGGTGGACGGGTGCATCACGCGATGCGCACGGTCGGCCAGTGCCAGAAGGCGCTCGATCTTATGTGCCAGCGCGCCGTGAGCCGGCGCACGCGCGAAGGCCATCTCAGCGATTTCCAGATGGTGCAGGAGCAGATTGCCGACAGCTATATCCAGCTGCAGCAATTCCGCCTGCAGGTCCTCCACGTCGCGTGGATGATCGACAAGTACAAGGACTACAGGAAGGTGCGGAAAGACATCGCCGCCGTGAAGGTCGCGATGCCGAAGGTCTATCACGACATCGTCGCCAAGGCGATGCACATCCACGGCGCGCTCGGTGTGTCGAACGAGATGCCGTTCACCGGCATGCTCATCTCATCGATGGTGATGGGCATCGCGGATGGTCCGACCGAAGTGCACAAGGTGACGGTGGCCAAGCAGATCCTGCGCGACTTCCGTCCCGACAACGATCTGTTCCCGTCCTATCACGTGCCCAAGGTGCGCGAGGCAGCCAAGACCAAGCACGCCGATCTGGTCGAAGAACTGAAACAGGAATGGAAGGCCCGCGCCGAGAGCATCGACGCGCTGTAAACCATGCCGATCGTGGGGCTTCGGGGAGGGCGTCAAACGGCGTCTTCCCCGAAAGCGTTTGGCATGACAATAATCTTGCACCGCTACTTCAGAAGAACACAGGAAACGCCATGACTCTTCCGCCGGGCTGGCCCGCCATGTCCATTGCCGACGCCACCAAGCTACTCACCGCGCCGGGCACGCGCTTCGAGATGGAGACCGTGACCATTCGTGGCGTGCCGACGCGCACCTGGAAGAACTGCCCGCCGACCAACAAGGAAGTCTTCCTCGCCGGCCGGATGTACGGCGCGCGTGAATTTCTCGTCTACGAAGACGATCGCTGCACTTATGAAGGTTTCGCCCGCGCAACACTGAAGCTCGCCGCGCAGTTGCAGAAGGACGGCGTGAAGAAGGGCGACCGCGTCGCCATCATCATGCGCAATCTTCCCGAATGGCCGGTTGCGTTCTACGCCGCGGAGCTGGTCGGCGCGATTGTCACGCCGCTCAACGCCTGGTGGACCGGGCCTGAGCTGGAATACGGCCTGGTGGATTCCGGGACCAAGATCGCCTTCGTCGATCCTGAACGGCTGGAGCGTGTGGCCGAGCACATCGTGAACTGCCCCGAGCTGCAGAAGATTTATGTCGCCCGCTATCCCGACGAGCTGCCGAACCCGATCTGCGCCCATGTCGAGGATGTGATCGGCAAGGTCAATGACTGGATGAAGCTGCCGGCCGGCGAAGTGCCTGACGTTGCGATTGGCCCCGAAGACGACGCGACCATTCTCTACACATCGGGCACAACCGGCCGTCCCAAGGGCGCGCTCGGCACCCATCGCAACATGGTCTCGAACATCTTCGCGGCGGGTTTCATTGCGGCCCGCAATTTCCTGCGCCGTGGCGAGCCGGTGCCGGTGGTCGAGAATCCGCTCGACGCACCACAGCGCGCGACGCTGCTCTCGGTGCCGTTCTTCCACGCGACGGGATGCTTCGCGGTGATGAGCCCGACCGTGATCTCCGGCGGCAAGATCGTGCTGATGCGCAAGTTCGACGCCGAAAAGGCGATGCAGCTGATCCAGGATGAGAAGATCGCCAGCGCCGGTGGTGTGCCGACGATCGCATGGCAGATACTCGAACATCCCAACCGGCACAAATATGATCTGTCTTCGCTGGAAGCGATGGCCTATGGCGGCGCGCCGTCGGCGCCGGGGCTGGTGCGCCAGATCAAACAGGCGTGGCCGAAATCGGCGGCCGGCAATGGCTGGGGCATGACGGAGACGTCGGCCACGTGCACCAGCAACTCGGCCGAGGACTACGAGAACCGTCCGACGTCGTGCGGCACCGCTGTTGCGGCATGCGATATCAAGATCATGAACCTCGAAGGCACGCGTGAGCTGCCGCGCGGCGAAGTCGGCGAGTTGTGGGCACGCGGGCCGAACATCGTCAAAGGCTACTGGAACAAGCCGGAAGCCACTGCGGCGACCTTCGTCGACGGCTGGGTGATCACGGGCGATCTGGCGCGCATCGACGACGAAGGCTTCTGCTTCATCATCGACCGCGCCAAGGACATGCTGATCCGGGGCGGCGAGAACATCTACTGCATAGAGGTCGAGAACATTCTCTACGATCATCCCGCTGTGATGGACGCCGCCCTCGTCGCCGTGCCCCACAAGCAGCTGGGCGAGGAGCCGGGCGCCGTCGTGCACCTGAAGCCCGGCATGCACACGACG
>DASZCC010000064.1:0-3518 GCA_035943485.1 Rhizomicrobium sp.
GGACTGGCGGAATGGCCGGAAGTGCTGATCGGCCAGATCGATCCGCAGTTCATGGACGTGCCGGCGGAAATTCTCCAGACGTCGATGCGTGTGCATCAGAAGTATTTCTCCCTGCGCGATCCGAAGACCGGCAAGTTCGCCAACCGCTTCGCGGTGGTCTCGAACATGATCGCCAGCGACGGCGGCGCCACCATCGTCGCCGGCAACGAACGCGTGCTGCGCGCGCGCCTGTCGGACGCAAAGTTCTTCTGGGACCAGGATCGTAAGACGAAGCTCGAAGCGCGCGTCACGGCGCTGGGCAACATCGTCTTCCACGCGAAGCTGGGTACGCAGCTTGAACGCGTGGAGCGCATCGAAGCGCTCGCCGGCGAGATCGCGGAGAAGATCGGCGCGGATGTGAAGAAGGCCCAGCGCGCCGCGCGCTTGTGCAAGGCGGACCTTACAACCGGAGTGGTCGGCGAATTCCCCGAACTGCAAGGCATCATGGGCCGCTACTACGCGCTGAATGATAATGAAGACGCGGACGTCGCTGATGCCGTGCGTGATCACTATCGCCCGGTGGGTCCGAGCGATGCGGTGCCGACAAACAAGGTGTCGATTGCCGTCGCCTTGGCGGACAAGCTCGATCAACTGACGGGCTTCTTTGCGAATGACGAGAAGCCAACGGGTTCAAGCGATCCATTTGCACTTCGGCGCGCTTCATTAGGAGTGATCCGATTGATTTTGGAAAATGAGGTCAGAGTCTCATTGACGAATATCGCGACCGGCGCTGTAAACATTGGCACGACACTTATCGGTGATGCTGATAGAGATGAAGAGGGCTGGAAGCTGTCTCATTTGGTCCAGTTTTTGGGCGCTACCGTGGCGACGGGGTCTATTAGGTTCAACGGCCCGATCACAAATGAAGAGTACCGTGCCGAAAGCGCGCGAGTCCGAGAGCATTGGGTGCGTCCAATTGTGGAAAGTCTGCTCGGGTTTTTTGCCGATCGTCTGAAAGTCGCTCTCCGCGAAAAAGGCACGCGTCACGATCTCATTGACGCTGTGTTCTCGCTTGGCAATGAGGACGATCTCGTTCGTCTCGTCGCCCGTGTCGAAGCATTGCAGGCGTTCCTCAAGACCGATGACGGCGCCAATCTGCTGGCGGGCTACAAGCGCGCGGCGAATATCCTGCGCGCCGAGGAGAAGAAGGACGACAAGCCCTTCGTCGGCAAGGTGTCCGAGAGCCATCTGGCCGAGCCGCAGGAGAAGGCGCTCTACACCACGCTCGCGCAGGCGCAGGCCGAGATCACCCCGGCGCTGGAGCGCGAGGACTTCGCCGGCGCGATGCGCGTGATGGCGGCCCTGCGTGCGCCGGTGGATGCGTTCTTCGACAAGGTGAAGGTGAACGCCGACGATCCGGTCATCCGCAACAACCGGTTGAACCTGCTCGCGGCCCTTCGCGCGATGCTGCTGCAGGTGGCGGATTTTTCGAAGATTGAGGGGTAGCAACTTCTCTTAACCTCTCCCGCTCGCGGGAGAGGTCCACAAATCGCGAAGCGATTTTTGGGGTGAGGGGAGCAGTGCCGGGGCCTTTGCCCTCACCCGAAAAATCCCTGCGGTATTTTTCGACCTCTCCCGCTATCGCGGGCGAGGTTAGGGAGCGCCGCCACCCGGCGGAAAGAAGAAGAACACCCACATCGCCAGGATCGCGAAGTTCGACAGCGCGAACAGAAGCGTCCGGTGCACGCGGTTGTCATAGGTCAGATGCACGAAGCTGTGCAGCGCGCGGATTACGACGTACGCCCAGGCGAGCCACAGCATCGTCAGGTCGACGCGATGCGTCACCAGCGCCATCAGGCAGATGACATAGAACAGCACCGGCATCTCGAGCAGGTCGGC
Source organism: Rhizomicrobium sp. (assembly GCA_035943485.1). Classification (GTDB taxonomy): domain Bacteria; phylum Pseudomonadota; class Alphaproteobacteria; order Micropepsales; family Micropepsaceae; genus Rhizomicrobium. The sequence goes on from DASZCC010000064.1 coordinate 1,879, forward strand.
GAAGTTCGGATTGCTGGTGCCGCCGGGGATGTCGCCGGTTGAACTCTGCTCCTGGTCGGTCCGGCCGCGCTGGGCGAAGCGCATGGCGGGCACGAACAGTAGCACGAAGAAGGTTATTCCGGCCAGAACGCCCATGGGCGCAAGGATGAGATCGGCGTTCATCGAATCCCTCAATTTGAGTCGCAGCATGTCATGGCCCGCCTAGTGCGGGCCACCCAGTTGACCATTTGACGGAACCGCGAATGTCCTGCGACAGCAAGCAAGTATCACCTGGGTGGCCCGCACTAGGCGGGCCATGACAATATGGGGTAATGCGTCCCGCGCGCGTCGCAGTCCGGTCACAACGAGGTTCTGATGAAGTGGGTCTATTCCTTCGGCAATGGCAAAGCGGAAGGCGAAGCGGGCATGAAGAACCTGCTCGGCGGCAAGGGCGCCAACCTGGCCGAGATGAGCAATCTGGGCCTGCCGGTGCCGCCCGGCTTCTCCATCACGACCGAACTCTGCACCCACTATTACGCGCATGGCGAGACCTATCCGGCGGACCTGCGTCCGGCGGTCGAGGCGGCGCTGGCGACGATCGGCGAGCAGGCCGGCGGCAAGCTCGGCGATCCGGCGCGCCCGCTGCTGGTCTCGGTGCGCTCCGGCGCGCGCGTCTCGATGCCCGGCATGATGGACACGGTGCTGAACCTCGGCCTCAACGCCGAGACGACCGAGGGCCTCGCGAAGATCACCGGCGACGCGCGCTTTGCTTATGACAGCTATCGCCGCTTCATCCAGATGTATTCTGACGTCGTGCTGGGCGTGGAGCATTCCCTGTTCGAGGACATCCTCGACGAGGAGAAAGAAGAGAAGGGCTATGAACTCGACACCGAACTCTCGGCCGACGATCTGAAGCGCATCGCTGGCAAGTTCAAGGACCGCGTGAAGAAGGAGTTGGGCAAACCGTTTCCTGAAGACGTGCACGAGCAGCTTTGGGGCGCGATCGGTGCTGTGTTCGGTTCGTGGCACAGCCCGCGCGCCAACACTTATCGCCGCATTCACAATATCCCGGAAGACTGGGGCACGGCTGTCACCGTGCAGGCCATGGTGTTCGGCAATCGCGGCGAGACAAGCGCCACCGGCGTCGCCTTCACGCGCGATCCGTCGACCGGCGAGAAGCTTCTCTACGGCGAGTTCCTGATCAACGCGCAGGGCGAGGATGTCGTCGCCGGCATCCGCACGCCGCAGCCGATTTCCAAAGTGGTGCGCGAGCGCCAGGGCGGCAAGAAACCCTCGATGGAAGAAGCGATGCCCAAGACCTTCGCCGAGCTGAAGGTGATCTGCGACCGGCTCGAGGGCCACTATCGCGACATGCAGGACCTCGAATTCACCGTGCAGGAAGGCAAGCTGTTCATGCTGCAGACCCGCAACGGCAAGCGCACTGCCGAGGCGGCGCTGAAGATCGCCGTGGACATGGAGAAAGAAGGCCTGATCGACCAGCGGGTCGCGATCGGCCGCGTCGAGCCGGCGGCGCTCGACCAGCTGCTGCACCCGACGCTCGACCCGAACTCCCCCAAGGAGCAGATAGCCATAGGACTGGCCGCCTCGCCGGGTGCCGCCACGGGCGAGGTCGCCTTCACCGCCGACGAGGCCGAGAAGCT
>DASZCC010000065.1:0-6430 GCA_035943485.1 Rhizomicrobium sp.
TTCTGGGAAGACATCCACCGCTATGACGCGACGATGTTCCAGTATATCGGCGAGCTCTGCCGCTATCTGCTGAACGCGCCGCATTCGGAGCATGAACGCGATCACAAGATCCGCATCATCACCGGCAACGGCCTGCGCCCGGAGATCTGGGAGAACTTCCAGCACCGCTTCGCGATCCCGCGCATCGTGGAGTTCTACGGCGCGACCGAAGGCAATGTGTCGATGATGAACTACGACGGCACGGTCGGCGCCGTCGGGCGCATCCCGTCCTACATGCGCGGCATCTTCCCGGTGCGCGTGGTGAAGTTCGACGTCGAGACCGAGATGCCGGTGCGCGGGCCCGATGGCTTCTGCATCGAATGCACAGCCGATGAAGCTGGCGAGGTCATCGGCAAGATCACGGCCGAACCTGGCCGCGGCTTCGACGGCTACAACAAGGCGGCCGACACGCAGAAGAAAATCCTGCACGACGTGTTTGAGAAGGGCGACAGCTGGTTCCGCACCGGCGATCTGATGCGGCGGGAGGAGAAGGGTTACTTCTATTTCGTCGATCGCATCGGCGACACCTTCCGCTGGAAGGGCGAGAATGTTGCGACCAGCGAAGTGTCGGAAGTTTTGAGCGTCATTCCCGGTATCCAGGAAGCCAACGTCTATGGTGTGACGGTACCGGGCGCCGATGGCCGCGCCGGCATGGCGGCGCTTGTGACGACGCCGCTGTTCGAGCTGGCGGAATTGCCGGCGCAGCTCAAGTCGAACCTGCCGGCCTATTCGCGTCCCGTCTTCCTGCGCCTGCTGCCGGAGATCGAGACCACCGGCACGTTCAAGCAGCGCAAGGTCGAGCTTGTGAAAGAGGGCTTCGATCCGGTCACGGTGAAAGACCCGCTCTACTGGCTCAATCCCGCGACGACGTTGTACGAACCGCTGACGGCCGCGGCCCATCAGGCGATCATCGCCGGCGGGATCAAGCTCTAAGCCGCGGCTTTCGTTTGTCGCCTTGCCCGAAGGTCCAATGGACCTGCGTCGAGGCCATCAGGAACATGGCGCCCGCGCGGCCGGTTTCGGGACACGCCATGACCACGGACACCGATGCAAGGCAGACGGCGAAGGACGCTTATATCTACGCCTATGCGCTGCTTGAGAGCTACCAGACCTGGCGCAAGCAGGCGGTCGATACGCACGCGCACGAATACATTGGCGGGTTCAACGTCTACCGCCACTATGCACAGGTGTTCACGCCCGAGAACAAGGACATCGTGACACCAAACAACGACACGCCCTATTCCTGGGCGTGGTTCGATCTGCGGGCCGAGCCTGTCGTCATCAGTGTCCCGGCCGTGCCGAAGGATCGCTATTACGTCATACAGCTCATCGACCTCTACACGCAGAACTTCGGTTATATCGGCGTACGCGCGACCGGCACCGAAGCCGGCAGCTATCTGATCGCGGGCCCGAAATGGAAAGGCGACAAGCCGGCCGGGATCACCGCCGTCATCAACTGCGAGACAGACATCGCCGGTACGCTGACACGGACTGCGTTGCATGGACCGGGCGACGTCGCGAATGTCCGTGCGCTTCAGGCGCAGTACAAGCTGCAGACACTCAGCGCCTTCCTCGGCAAGCCCGCCCCGCCTGTGGCACCAGCGATCGACTTCCCCCCTTTCGATCCGGCGAAGGCGCGGACGCATGACTTTATCGGCTATCTCAACTTCCTTCTGCAATTCGCCGAGCCGCCGCATCCGAGCGAGGTCCCGCTGCGCAAGCGTTTCGAGACGATTGGCATTGGGCCGGGTAAGCCGTGGGACGCCGCGAAGGTCGAACCCCAGCTCCTTGTCGCTATCGACGCCGGCGTGCTGGACGGCGAAGCCGAACTGAAAGCCACCGCCGAGAAGACGCTCAGCTCGAACGGTCTGTTCGGTTCGCGCGCACAGCTGAAGAACGACTATGTCATGCGCGATCTCGGTGCGATGAAGGGGCTGTACGGCAACTCGCTGGAGGAGGCGTGGTATGGCGGTTATGTCGGTGACGGCACCAAGCCGTCCACGATCCACTTCACGAAAGAAAATCTGCCGCCGGCGAAATTCTTCTGGTCTGCCACGCTCTACACGCTGCCTGAGCGTCTGCTGTTCGCCAATCCGATCCAGCGCTATTCGATCGGCGACCGCTCGCGCGGCTTGCAATACGGCGCGGATGGTTCGCTGACGCTCTATCTGACGCAGACCTCGCCGGGCGGCGACAAGGAGAGCAACTGGCTGCCGGTGCCGGCTGCGAAGTACAGCCTTGTCGCGCGCATCTACGGTCCGAGCGAGGCGGCGATGAGCGGCAAGTGGAAGCTTCCGCCGCTCGAAAGCCTGGCGTGACGCGCGCGGGGCGGTGAGGGTCGCCGCCGGAGTAATCGTGCGTGCTTCGAGGCCCGGCTAACGCCGGGCACCTCAGCATGACGAGAATTTGTCTCGCACCGCTCGCGTCATGCTGAGGTGCGAGCGCAGCGAGCCTCGAAGCACGCCCGGCTCGACCCGCCTGTCATGGTCCGCCGGTTGCAAACCTCACGCCGCCGTCATGGGCGGGCTTGACCCGCCCATCCATCGCGTGAGCGTCTGCGAGCGAATGAGTCTTCGACGCGCAACGCGCGTCTGATGGATGGGCGGGTCAAGCCCGCCCATGACGGGAAAGTTAGATGAGATTCAGAACTCGATCTCGTTCGCCGGCTTCACCGCCGCGAAGCTGCCGGTTATCGTGTCGTTCTGGATTGCGATGATGTCCTTCGCCTTCGCCACCTTCGTATCGAAGGTCGAGTGCGCGTCGGAGACCAGCGTCACCTTGTAGCCGCGCTCATAGGCGCCGCGCACCGCCGAGTCGACGCAGTATTCCGACTGCATGCCCGTGACGATGAGCTGGTCGATGCCGGCCTTCTTAAGCTTTGCGTCGAAATCCGTGCCGTGGAAGGCGCTCGACTTGTCCTTCACCGTGACGCTGTCGCCGTCGCGCGGCGCGAGCTTGTCGTGGAACGGGAAGCCGGGCTTGCCGGGCTCCAGGAAGCCGCCCTTCTCTGCATGCTGCACGAAGTACACCGGCGTGCCCGCCGCGCGTGCCTTGGCAATCAGTCCGGCGATGCGATCGACCACCGCATCGGCTTCGTGCGGCTGGTATTCGGGCATCGAGAACATGCCCTTCTGAACATCGATAACGACGAGCGCCTTGCTCATGTCGATAACTCCCGAATTGCCGCGGCACTATATTAGTGCGCGCGGCAATCCGTGTCAGGAGCCTACTCCGCCGCCTTGGTCGTCTTCTTGGCTTCGGCTTCGTGATGCTTCTGGATCGTCTGCATCGCCGCCGACATCGCCGCGCCGATGAACTTCTCCTTGTTGTCGCGCGCCCAGTTGAACGCCGTCTCGCGCGCCGTGTTCGCGTTGTTGATCACCGGCGTGACGTGGCGCTGCCACAGGTCATACGACTTCTTGGTGTTCTCGAAATTCGCCCAGTTATGCGCGAGTTGGAGGAACACGCCGAACTCGCCCTGCTTGGCCTGCAGACGGCGGATTTGCGCGATCGCGTCGTCCGGTGTGCCGATGACAAGCTGGCCGTCCTTCACCAGATCCTCGACGGTCTGGCCTTCGATGCCCTGCCGCCCGACCGCGCCGCTGATGCCGCCGAAATAGTTCTGCCACTTCTCGAGGCCGAACTTCACGTTCTCGAAGGCCTGCGCGCGCGTCTCCGCGATGTGCACCGGTCCGACCAGACGCAGCCGGTTCGGGTCCATCGTCTTGCCGTTCTCGGCAGCGGTGTCGTTGGCGACTTTCCAGTTGATGCCCAGCGCGTCATAGCCGCCGGCCTGGGTTGCCGCCACGCACAGCATGCCGAAGCCGTGACGACCGGCGAGCTTGCCGCCCGACGGCGTGACCGACGACGCCACCGCGATCTCCGGATGCGGCCAGGTGTAGGGCAGCAGCTGGCACGTGGCGTCGACCAGGTTGAACCATTCGGATTTGTGCGTGACGCGCTCGCCCGCGAACAGGCGCAGCATGATCTCGATCGACTCGACCATGCGGTCGCGCTGCGTCGATGGCTCGATGCCCATCGAGAACGCGTCGGACGGCAGAAGGCCCGGACCGACACCGAACATGAAGCGCCCGCGCGTCTGATGGTCGAGCTGCATCACGCGGTTCGCCGCCATCAGCGGGTTGTGATAGGGCAGCGAGATCACGCCGGAGCCCAGCATGATGCGCTTGGTGCGTTCGGCGGCGGCTGCGATGAACACTTCCGGGCTCGAGATGATCTCGTAGCCGGCCGAGTGATGCTCGCCGATCCACGCTTCTTCGTAGCCCAGACGATCCAGATACTCGATCAGCTCGAGATCGCGCTGGATGCACAGCGTCGGGTCTTCATCGAGCGGATGGAAGGGCGCGAGAAAAATGCCGTTCTTCAATTTGATGGCCATGAATGTCTCCCTGTTTATCTCTGTTCCGTTTATCTCATCAAAGCGACGGCTTCACGAATCCGCCCAGTGCTTCCTCTACGGCCGCCGCATAATCGAACAGCCTGTCCTCGGTGTGCCAGGGTCCGATGATCTGGGCACCGACCGGCAGACCCGAAGCCGCAAGCCCGGTCTGTACCGTGATCGCCGGCGCGTGAAGCGCGGTTGCTACCGATATCCAATAGAGGAATGCCGGATAGGGCTCCGGCCTGCCATCGACATCGAGGATGCGATCGTTGAACGCCGGCTCCTGCAGATGCTTGATCGCGGTTGTCGGCGAGATCGGCATGATGATCGCGTCGTAGCGCGTGAAGAATTCCGCGAGGCGATCCTTCATCGCCTGGCGAATGACCTGCTGCTGCACGATCTCGCGATAGGTCGCCGTTGCCATCAGACGCTGGCGCGCGCCCATCGCTCCCGCACCGCCCTCTGCCAGGATCGCGCGATCCTTTTCGCGGCTGCCTTCCCACGCCTTCAGCAGATCGGGCGGCAGGCCAAGGCTGGTGATCGCAACCAGCAGCGACATGTAGCAATCAAGCAATTCCAGGCCACTGAATTTCGGCTTGGCGCGTTCGACATGCGCGCCTGCCTTCTCCAGTGCCGATGCGGCGCGTATCACGCCTTCCTTCACGTCGCGCGCCAGCGGCCAGCCGTCTTCTTCATCCCATACCGCGACGCGCGCGCCCTTCACGTCCTTGCGCGGTTGCGCCGCCGACTGGTGCGTGACGCTCCACATCAGCTTGAGATCTTCGGTGTTGCGCGCCAGCGGACCGACGACAGCGAGGTCAGTCTCTACATACCGGCCGGGCGGCGGGGGCACCTCGCCACGTGCAGGCAGCACGCCCCAGGTCGGCTTCAACGACATCACGCCACAGAAATTCGCGGGATGACGCAGCGAGCCGCCGATGTCCGAACCGATCTCGATGGGCGTGATGCCGGCGGCGAGCGCCGCTGCAGCGCCGCCTGACGATCCACCCGGCGTGCGCGTCACGTCATAGGGATTGTTGGTCGTGCCGAAGACCGAATTGTAGCTCTGCAGGTCGGCGAGCATGAACGGCACATTGGTCTTACCCCAGATCACCGCGCCGGCGCCACGCACCAGCTTGACCATGTCGGCGTCGGCGCATTTCGGATCGCGATCCTTGTAGATCGGATTGCCCGAGGTGGCAGGCATGTTCTCGACGTCGTAGCCGTCCTTCACCGTCATCGGGATGCCGGCGAGCGGACCGAGCGAAGCGCCTTTCGCGCGCGCCTCGTCGATCGCCAGCGCATCCTTCTGCGCCCGCTCTATATCGGTGCGGATGACGGCGTTGAGTTTGGGGTGCAGCGCGTCATTGCGAGCCAGATGGGCGTTCAGCAATTCGCGCGCCGAAATCTTCTTCGCCTTCAGGTCGGCGATCATCGCGCGTGCCGTTGCGTAAACGTCGGTCATTTGTGCTGAACCCTTTATCCCTGCCTCCGGAATGACATAGGCTCGCGCCCACGCTGTAAAGAAAAATCGGGTTGAGCCATGCGCGCCGCAGTTTTCAAGGAAATGTCCAAACCGCTTACGATCGAAACGGTCGCCAATCCGGAGCCCGGCACGCACGGCCTGATCCTGAAGGTCAAGAATTGTGGCATCTGCGGCTCGGACCTGCACATGACCGAACCCACCTCCGCCATGCCGCTGCGGCTCGGTTCGGTGATGGGCCATGAATTTGCCGGCGAGGTGATCGAGGTCGGCTCGGCTGTGAAGCATCTGTGGAAGCCGGGCGATCGCGTCGCGGCGTTCCCGGTGATCTGCTGTGGCGATCACTCGCCCTGCGTCGCGATGAGCGGCGGCTGCGCCAAGATGCAGAGCATCGGCCTCGGCCAGGCCGATGGCGCCTATGCCGAGTTTGTCCGCATCGGATCGAATGGCGGCTATCGCCTGCCCGACAGCGTGTCGTTCCGCGAAGGCGCGATGGTCGAGCCGCT
>DASZCC010000066.1:0-7117 GCA_035943485.1 Rhizomicrobium sp.
GTGACCTTCTCCTGCGCGAAGCGGAAGAACTGGTCACGGATCATATCCATCGTCTCATCGAGACCGGGATTGCCGACGAACATCGCGCCTTCGTGCTTGGCCATGTAGCTGGCGATGCCGGCGCGCACGCCGGGCGCCAGGCCCATCGTTACAAGTTCGCCGATTGTCGGTGTCCAGAAGCCGCCCGCGTCGGAATCCGTCAGACCCATGTCGTAAGGCCGCGCCGCTTCGTTCTGGCTCATCGGGATACCACCCGGAATCTGCGCGAGATATTCGGCGAAGCCCGCCAGCACGATCAGCTGTTCGATCTCGCCGAACTTCTTGTCGTGTTCGAGATGTCGGCCCCAGCGCGCCAGCTGGCGCAGCGCCTCGACGTAGGTGGCAAGCCAGGCGAGGCCGTGCGTCGCGCGCTGCTGTTCGTCGAGCGCCTCCGCCGAGATCTTGCCATCGCGCGTGACGAGCCGGCCGACGCTGTCCTTGGCGGCGGCGAGATAGCCTTCGGCCGACAGCACCGCTTCTTCGCAGCGCTCGAGGAGGTGGGGAGGGATGTTCGCGGTCATGGGTGGGGTCTTTGATGTTAGGCGTTCAACAATATGCGCAGCTGTCATCCCGGCCAAGCGCTGCGTCAGCAGCGGGCCGAGCCGGGACCCATCTCGAAGCGTTAGAATGGGTCCCGGATAGTCTCGCTGCGCGAGCCTTCCGGGATGACAACCTTCTAAAACTACCGTTCCTTGCTGCCTTCGATCACGTCTTCGAAGGTGCGCAGGCCGGTTTTCTGGGCGTTCACCAGCACGGCCATGTTGCCGGGCAGGTGCTCGTTCTTCATCATCTTGGTATGGGCGCGTGGGATGTCGGCCCAGCCGAAGACTTCCGACATGCATGGATCGATGCGGCGCTCGACCACCAGACGGTTGGCCTGCGACGCCTGCATCAGGTTGGCGAAATGCGAGCCCTGGATACGTTTCTGGCGCATCCACACATAGCGTGCGTCGAAGGTGATGTTGTAGCCGGTGGTGCCGGCGCAGAATACGACCATGCCGCCGCGCTTCACGACGAGACACGAGACCGGGAAGGTCGACTCGCCCGGATGCTCGAACACCATGTCGACGTCATTGCCCTTGCCGGTGATGTCCCAGATCGCCTTGCCGAACTTGCGCGCTTCCTTGGTCCAGTTGTCGTATTCGGGCGTGCCGACCTGGGGCATCGCGCCCCAGCATTTGAAGTCCTTGCGGTTGATCACGCCCTTGGCGCCGAGCGACAGCACGAAGTCGCGCTTGCTCTCGTCGCTGATGACGCCGATCGCGTTGGCGCCCGACACGGCGCAAAGCTGCACCGCGAACGAGCCGAGACCGCCCGAGGCGCCCCACACCAGCACGTTATGACCCGGACGCAGGATGTGCGGACGATGGCCGAAGAACATGCGGTAGGTGGTGGCAAGCGTCAGCGTGTAACAGGCCGACTCTTCCCATGTCAGATGACGCGGACGCTCCATGAGCTGGCGGTCCTGCACGCGTGCGAATTGCGCAAACGAACCATCCGGCGTCTCATAGCCCCAGATGCGCTGGCTGGGCGAGAACATCGGATCGCCGCCATTGCACTCCTCGTCGTCACCATCGTCCTGATTGCAATGCACCACGATCTCGTCGCCGACCTTCCAGCGCGTGACCTTGGAGCCCACCGCCCAGACAATGCCCGACGCGTCGGAGCCGGCGATGTGATACGGATTCTTGTGGCCGTCGATCGGCGAGATCGGCGTGCCGAGACCGGCCCAGACGCCGTTGTAGTTCACGCCCGCCGCCATCACGAGGATGAGCACGTCGTGGCTGTCGAGCTCCCAGGTCGGAACGACTTCGATCTGGAATGACTTCTCGGGCTCGCCATGACGCTCCTTGCGGATTGTCCAGGCGTACATCTTGGATGGCACATGACCGAGCGGCGGAATTTCGCCGATCTCATAGAGGTCCTTGTACACTTCGAGCGAAGGCTTGGTTTCGGCTTGCGCCATGGCTGGATCCCTTTATTCCCCTCAGGCAGCCTTTTGCGGCTGCTCATTGGCGGCGCAGTAGGCCCTCACTTCTGCTGCAATGCAACAGGATTTAGACGGTTTGGTAACAAAGGCGGGGTGTTTTGCGCAACTATGTTGCGCTTCCGAAGCCTTTTCGCCGTCCCCACCGTGGCTTTTCACCATTAGCCTTACCCGTGATTTCCTTGAGTTTCACGGCTTGGCGGATAGATAGCGACGTCCCCGGCCCGCCCTTTTCGGGGTCGGCAAAGGCCCGTCCGTACTTCTCGACGCGGGTCTCGACCGAGCCCAGGAATTCGCCCTCCCACTCCGACAGCTTCACGCCGCTGGTCTCGGCGGCGCGGCGCGCCTTGCGCAGGACGCGCAAGGCGGCACGCTTGGCCTGCGCCTTGCGGTCTTCGTGAGTGGGGATCCTGGACTTCAAATCATCATTGTTCTGGGTGAGTCAGTGCAGAGTACACGAGCTCCTGCGATGCAGCACCGAGATTTGTATCGCCGGCCGTGCTGCCGAGCTTCTGGATCATGCCGATGAAGAACAGATCGTTCTTCGGATCGATCCAGAACCAGGTGCCCGCTGCGCCGCCCCACCAGATCGTGCCCTGACCGACGCGCATTTTGGCCTTCACCGGATCAGTTGCGACCGCAAAGTCGATTCCGAAGCCGATAGCCGAGCCGTCGACCGTCGTGCCCTTGTCCGTGTTGACGGCCGTGACTGTCGGCTCGATATGGTTCTGCTGCATCAAGGCAACCGTCTCCGGCTTCAGGATGCGCACGCCGTTATACTCGCCCTTGTTCAGGATCATCTGACAGAACCGCGCATAGTCGTCGGCAGTTGAAACGGACCCACCACCACCTGACTCCATGGACGGCTTCTTGGTGAAGTCCTGCACCAGCGGCGACATGTCGGGCTTTGCCTCGACAAGCGTCGGACCCACTTCCAGATAGAGGCCCGACAGACGCGACGCGCCACCCGGCGGCGTCTGGAAGCCTGTGTCTTTCATACCAAGCGGCTTCCAGATGTTGTCGGCCATGAAGTCACCGAACTTCTGTCCCGACAGCTTCTCGACGATGTAGCCCTGGATATCGACCGCGACCGAATAGGACCAGGTTGTGCCGGGCTGATAGAGCAGCGGGATTTTTGCGATCTTGTGGATCATGTCCTGCAGGCCATCGGCGCGCAGCACCTTGTCGGTGCGGAATTCGTTGTCGACGGGATTGCCCTTGACCAGGCCGTAGCCGAAGCCCGCTGTGTGGGTCATCAGCTCGCGCATGTTCGGCGGACGGCCGGCATCCACGATCACGGGATTACCGTTCGCGTCGTTGCCGTTGTAGACCTTGAGATGGGCGAACTCGGGAATGAATTTCGTGATCGGATCGTCGAGCTTCCACAGACCTTTTTCATAAAGGATCATCATCGCCACGCCGGTCATCGGCTTGGTCTGCGAGTACATGCGGAAGATCGTGTCGCGCGTGATCTTGCTGTTGGTCGTCAGGCTTCTGCGGCCACGCATGTGGAAATCGACGATCTTGCCGTGACGCACCAGCATGCCCTGGATGCCAGCGACATCGCCGTTCGCCACGGCCGCATCCATCATCGCGTCCAGCTTTGCGATGCCGTCTGGCGAGAACCCGGCCGCTTGCGGGCTGCCTTCCTGCAGGACTGGCCCCGCCGCGAGCACAGGCGTGACGGCGATGACCATGGCGGTGGCCAGAGCAACGAGACCTTTGTTTCTCATTTTTCTTCCCTGAAGAGTTCGCGTGAGGCTGGACGTAACTGTGAGACGCGCGTGGGACAGGGAATCCGCAGGCGATTGGAGATGATTTTTGATGATGGGGCGCCAATTGCTCAGCGAACGTATTTTCGTGCAGACCGGCGGCGCCTGGTACCGCGAGCGCGTAGCGCATCGCGCCCGGCGCGAGCCGTGCTAGATACGAGCCAGCAATTCCGGCTGGACGCACGATGAAGACCGATCACCCCATCGACCGCCTGTTCAAGACCATCGCTGCACGCAAGGGCGGCGATCCCGCGAAGTCCTACACAGCGCTCCTGCTCAAGGAGGGACCGGCGAAGTGTGCCAAGAAGTTCGGCGAAGAAGCGGTCGAGGTCGTGCTGGCCGCCGTCGCCAAGGACAGAAAGGAGCTTACGGCGGAATCGGCCGATGTTCTCTATCACCTGCTGGTGGTCTGGGCTGCGTGCGGCGTGACACCAGAGATGGTCTATGCCGCACTCGCCGCGCGCGAAGGACAGTCAGGACTGGCCGAAAAAGCGTCGCGCAAAAAGAAGGCGACGAAGAAGAACTAGGGAGTGTTTTCGGACTCGTCGGCCGACATCTGCTTGACCAGATCGAGCACGCGCTTGCGCAGTTTCGGATCCTTGATCTTCATGAACGCCAGGCTGAGCTGAAGACCTTCACCGCTCGTCACGAATTCCATGACTGGCGGCGACGATTCACTTTCGGCGAAACCGCCTTCGGGCTGGCCGCTGACGCCTTCGTAGAAGTAATCGATCTTCACGTCGAGGATGCGCGAGACTTCGAACAGTCTGCCTGCGCCAATACGATTGATGCCCTTCTCGTATTTCTGAACCTGCTGGAACGTCAGGCCGAGCATCTCGCCAAGTTTTTCCTGGCTCATTCCCATCATCATGCGTCGCAGGCGTACGCGATTGCCAACTTGCGCGTCGATCGGATTCGCTTGTTTCTTTGGCACGGGTTTACACAACGCTCCGTTTCGATTTGACTTATGCATACCGGGCCGTTGATGGAAAGTAATAATTCACGCTCGTTTTGCGGGCACTACCCACGCAGCGACCGCGCAGAAAATCAGCAGCAATAGGAATCCAACATCACCGAATTGCGCGTAGATCGTCGCTGTTAACGCTTGCGGCAGAGCAGCATCAACGATTCCCATTTTATCGAGATCGAGTGTCGCGATTTGTCGTCCATAGGGATCGATAACTGCTGAGATTCCGGTATTCGCGGCGCGTGCAACAGGCAACCCTTCTTCGATTGCACGGAATTGTGCCGTCAGCAAATGCTGTCGTGGACCGGCCCATGGCCCGAACCATGAGTCGTCCGTCACATTTATCAGCCAGCCCGGTCGCGTGTCGCCTATCACCGCTCCGGGAAACAAAATCTCGTAGCAGATCAACGGTCCGGCAGCGGGCGCACCAGGGATGTCCAGTGTGTGCGGGCCATCACCAGCGGCAAAACTTCCGGGGAAGTCCACGAGCTTTGTGAACCCCAGCGCCGTGGCCAGTCCGGTCATCGGCATATATTCGCCGAAGGGAACCAGGTGAAACTTGTCATAAATCGCGGTCAGCTGGCCGCCTCGGCCGAACACGAACAGGCTGTTGAAGAATTCGGAATTGTCGCGGTTTGTCGCAACCATGCGCTGGTTGCCGGTGACGAGCGTGCGTTTCGGACCAAGCATAATTCCGATCTGGTCGACGGCTTCGGGCGCCTGCTGCAGCAGAAAGGGCGGCGCAGCTTCCGGCCAGATGATGACGGTTGGCGTCACCGGCGCCTTGCGCATCGTGAGTTCGACCAGGCGTGACCAGTTGCGCAGGACGAAGCGGCGTTTGTATTTCTCGTCCTGCGGAATGTTCGGCTGCACAAGGCGCAGCTGAACGCCCGCCACAGAGTCTTCTGTCGCCAGTGCAAGCCGCGTCGCACCGGCAGCCCAGAGCAGTACGAACACACCCGTCATGACAGCGGGCATGATCCATCGCCGCCGCGCGACATCTGCCAGCGATGCGCCGAACAGCACGGTGAGCAATGTCAGCCCATATGCGCCGACGACAGCGCCGCTCTGCATCACCGGTAGCGAGGCGCCCCAGCCATAGGCCGGCAGATTCCACGGCAGGCCTGTCAGCACATGGCCACGCAACCACTCCGTCACGCCGTAGCAGATCGCAAAGACCAGTATCCGCGCCGGCCCTTCGCGCCACAGAAGCATCGTCACTGCACCGGCCAGCGCCATGAACAGCGCGAGGCCGCCGGGGAATAGCAGCGCCACGAACGGGATCTGCCAGGCGTGATGAATCGGATCGACCAGGAACGGATAAAAGATCCAGTGCATGCCGACCATGAACTGGCCGAAGCCGAAGGACCACGCAGTCGCTGCGCCATTGCGGACCGGCCGCGGCTTCACCGCCACGCCGTCTAGCAGCAACACCAGCAGCGCAAAGCCGATCAGCAGAAACGGAAAGAGATCAAGCGGTGCGAACCCCAGAGCGGATAGCGCACCCGCTGCAAAGGCTGCGAGCAACCGGCGCCATTCCGTCACGTCCTGCAGCAATCGGGTGAAACGGTCGAGCGCGCTCACGCCGCGGGGCCGCTCGCTTCTGCGCGCGGCGCAGAAACGCGCAGACGTTTGACGCGACGCGGATCGGCTTCAAGCACTTCGAACTCTACACCAGACGGATCGGCCAGTATCTCACCACGCTGCGGCACGCGTCCCGCGAGCGAGACGACGAAGCCACCCAGCGTGTCGACTTCCTGATCGCCTTCTTCAGGTTTCAGGGCGATGCCGGTCTGTTCGTTGAACTCGTCCAGATCGGTGCGCGCATCGGCGATGAAGATGCCGGGCTCGACCTTCTTGACCTGCACTGTCTCCTCATCGTGTTCGTCGGCGATGTCTCCCACGATCTCTTCGATGATGTCCTCGATGGTCACAAGTCCATCGGTGCCGCCATATTCGTCGATCACCAGCGCGAGATGGATGTGATCCGTCTGCATCTTCAGCAGCAGATCGATCAGCCGCATCGACGGCGGCGCGAACAGAATGCGGCGCTTGAACTGCGAGATCGCGCCGTCGCGCCAGTGGAAATTGCCGTCGGGTCGCGACTCGATGAACCGCAGCACATCCTTGATGTGAACAAGGCCGGTCGGGTTATCGAGCGTCTCGCGATAGATTGGCAGACGCGAATTCTGCGCCTCGCCGATCAGGGTGACGAATTCGGGGATCGGCGTCGTCTCGTCCATCGCCACGATGTCGGCGCGCGGGATCATCACGTCGCGCACCCGCAGGTCGCCGAACTTCAACAGGTTCGCGAGCATCTCGCGTTCGGGCTTGGAGAGATCGCCGGTCTGG
>DASZCC010000067.1:0-4341 GCA_035943485.1 Rhizomicrobium sp.
CTTCCTGGAGCGGCGGCGTTACAGCGAGCATCCGCCGCGCTTTGAATATGTGCTGACTGATCTCGGCCGCGACTTCCGGCCTGTGCTGATCGCGCTGATGGCCTTCGGCAATCGCCATTTCGCTACGGAAGGAATTTCGAGTCAGCTCGTCGACGAGGAAACCGGCAACGCGGCAGAGCCGGTGCTTGTCGATCGCAACAGCGGCAAGGAGATTGACGAGGACCGCTTTGCCTTCGCCGCGGGCCCGGCGGCGAACGATGCGGTGCACAAGCGCATGGCGTTCGCGAAGGCCGCCCGCGGCCGATGACACGGCCTGACGAAACGCGTTAGCCTCCTGCCGTCCGCGCCGGTCAGAGCGCGGCCACAGGGGGATCATATGAAACTGCGCGCCAGCCTTGCGGCCATCGTCTTGCTCACGCTTGCCGCCTGCGGGCCTGATGGCAGCGAACAGAAGCCGCAGGCTGCGGCCAAGCCCGAACCAGCCGCCACCATGGCGCCGGCCCCGAGCACCGACGATCGCGCCACGCGCCTGGCCAAGGCTGCCGACGTCGACGCCGATCGCATCATCCACGCCGACAATGATCCGGGGAACTGGCTCGCCCACGGGCGCACTTATGGCGAGCAGCGCTTCTCGCCGCTCAAGGACATCAATCGCGACACGGTGAAGAACCTGGGCGTCGCGTGGGAATTCCGAACCAACACGATCCGTGGTCTTGAGAGCACGCCGCTGGTGTCCGACGGGATCATGTTCGTCACCGGTTCGTGGAGCAAAGTCTGGGCGCTGGACGCCAAGACCGGCCGGCAGCTGTGGTTCTACGATCCCGAAGTGCCTGGCCAGTGGGCCCGCTATGCGTGCTGCGACGTGGTCAATCGCGGCGTGGCGCTGTGGAAGGGCGCGGTTTATGTCGGCACGCTCGACGGCCGGCTGGTGAAGCTGGATGCGAAGACCGGCAAGCCGCTGTGGGACATCAACACGATCGACCGTTCGCGGCCCTACACGATCACGGGCGCACCGCGCATCGTGAAAGGCATGGTGCTGATCGGCAATGGCGGCGCGGAATATGGCGTGCGCGGCTATCTCACGGCTTACGACGCGGTGACCGGCAAGCAAATCTGGCGGTTCTATGTCGTGCCCGGCAATCCGGCGCTGCCGCCCGAGAACAAGGCGATGGCCGAAGCGATGCCAACCTGGTCGACCGGCGGCACCGATCACAAATGGTGGGAGCAGGGTGGCGGCGGCACGCCATGGGATTCCATGGCCTATGATCCCGATCTCAACCTGATCTATCTCGGCACCGGCAATGGCGGCTCGTGGAATCGCAACCTGCGTTCACCGGGCGGCGGCGACAATCTCTATCTGTCGTCGATCGTCGCGTTGAAGCCGGAGACCGGTGAGATGGTCTGGCACTACCAGACGACGCCGGGCGACGACTGGGACTACACGGCGACGCAGCACATCATCCTTGCCGACATCATGATCGACGGCGTGTTGCGCAAGGTGCTGATGCAGGCGCCGAAGAACGGCTTCTTCTATGTGATCGACCGGACGACGGGAAAGCTGATCTCGGCCAAGCCCTACACGACGATCTCATGGGCCAGCGGCGTCGACATGGCGACGGGCCGCCCGATCGAGAATCCTGGCGTGCGTTACGCCAAGAATCCGTCCGTGCAGATTCCCGGTCCGATCGGCGCGCATAACTGGCAGCCGATGGCGTTCGATCCCGAGACCGGGCTCGTCTACATCCCCGTCATCGACGGCAATTTCATCTACGCACAGCAGCCGGCGCTCAACTACACACCCGGCGCCTGGAACGTCAGCGACTTCGCACAGCTGGGTCAGCTGATCGTCGCCGGCATCCGGAAGGGCCAGGTGCCGGCGCCGGCGAAAGGCTTCATCCGCGCCTGGGATCCGGTGGCGCAGAAGATGGTGTGGCAGGTGCAGATGTCCGGCGGCTGGAACAGCGGTCTGCTGGCGACGGCCGGTGGTCTCGTCTTCGGTGGCGGCTCGGACGGCATCTTCGCGGCCTACGACGCCAAGGACGGCAACAAGCTGTGGTCCATGGACCTGAAGACCGGCATGACGGCGCCGGCGATCACCTACACGGTCGATGGCGAGCAGTATGTCGCCATCGCTGCGGCGTTCGGAGGGTCTGGTGGACTGGGCGCGACGAGCGATCCCAATACGGCCCTGCAGCGCTATGGCAACAACCAGGGGCGCATCTTCGCGTTCAAGATCGGCGGCTCGAAGACGGTGCAGGCGATCGCGCCCGACATCAGCAAGGACGTGCCCAAGCCGCCGGATGAGGTGATCGATCCCGTGCTTGCCCAGAAGGGCTTCACGGTGTTCCACAACAACTGCGCGGTCTGTCACGGCGTGCTGATGCTGTCGTCCGGCGAGGTGCCTGACCTGCGCATGGTGTCGCCGGATATCTGGAATCAGTACGATAACATCGTGCTGAACGGCGCGCTGGCGGATGCCGGCATGGCGTCGTTCAAGGACATCCTCACGGCCGACGACGTGAAGGCGATCCGTGCCTATGCCCTGCAGCAGGCGCAGATTCTCTACAAGTCGAAGCATCCGGAGGCGGCGACGAAGCCGGCGCAGTAAGTCAGCGCGGACGCTACTTAACATCCGTCATCCCCGGCGAGCCGCGCGCAGCGCGGCGAGGGAAGGGGATCCACGACTGGGCACCCGGTCGTGGATCCCCTTCCCCTCGCTGTCGCTCGGCCGGGGATGACAGATGGGGCTGATTCTTGCCCCCGGACTCCCCAGGCTTTACAAGGCCCGCTCGACTTCAGGGTTCCCATGGCAGACGGCAAGCAATCCCGGCCCAAGGCCCGGACCGTGCGCGGTTTTCGCGACCGGGCCGCCGGCGAACTTGCGGCCGAGCGGGCGATGCTGGACACCATCCGGCGCACTTATGAGTCCTATGGCTTCGATGCCCTCGAGACGCCGTTCGTCGAGTACACCGACGCGCTGGGCAAGTTCCTCCCCGATGTCGACCGTCCGAACGCGGGCGTATTCTCGTTCCGTGACGAGGACGAGCAGTGGGTCTCGCTGCGTTACGACCTGACCGCGCCGCTGGCGCGCTATGTCGCCGAGAACCAGCAATTCCTGCCGCGTCCGTTCCGCCGCTATCAGATCGGGATGGTTTTCCGCAACGACAAGCCGGGCCCGGGCCGCTACCGCGAGTTCATCCAGTGCGACGCGGACACGGTGGGAACATCATCGCCGTCGGCCGATGCCGAGATGATCATGATGTTCGCCGACACGCTGGAGGCACTCGGCCTCGCGCGCGGCGACTACACGATCAAAATGAACAGCCGGAAGTTGCTGGACGGCGTTCTCGAGTCCGTGGGTATTTCGCTCGATGATGTCGAAACACGCGGCACAGTGCTGCGCGCGATGGACAAGTTCGACCGCGTCGGTGCAAAGGGCGTCGAACTGCTCCTTGGAGCAGGGCGCAAAGACGAATCTGGCGACTTCACCAAGGGTGCCGGACTCCAACCAGAGGCCATTGAACGCATCCTCGCTTTTATTCAGCCGCGCAGCGACGCCGAACTTTTGGACATGCTCAACACGGCTGTGGTGCCCGTCAGTAAAGTTGGCGGCGAAGGCGTCGCTGAACTGCAAGCCATTAGCGAACTAGTCTTTAATAGTGGCTACAAACATGACCGCGCGCTTATCGACACCAGCATCATACGCGGTCTCGACTACTACACCGGCGCGGTGTTCGAGGCGCAGCTCACCTTCCCCGTTCAGAACGAGAAGGGCCAGACCGTTGTGTTCGGCTCGGTCGGCGGTGGCGGGCGCTACGACGATCTCGTGGCGCGT
The DNA here is from genome assembly GCA_035943485.1 of Rhizomicrobium sp. Lineage (GTDB taxonomy): Bacteria > Pseudomonadota > Alphaproteobacteria > Micropepsales > Micropepsaceae > Rhizomicrobium. The sequence continues at coordinate 3,836 of DASZCC010000067.1, forward strand.
TTCACGGGGCAGAAGACGCCGGCGGTCGGGTTCTCGATCGGCGTGTCGCGGCTCCTGACGGCGCTCCAGATGCGCAAGGCGGCGGTCGCCGCGGTGCAACCGCTCGTCGTCGTCACCGTGATGGACAAGGCGGAGGTCGCATCGAGCTTTGCGATGGTGCGCGAACTGCGTGCGGCAGGCATTCGCGCCGAGGCCTATGTCGGCACCGGCAAGCTGGGCGACCAGTTCAAATATGCCGACAAGCGCGGCGCAGCACTGGCCGTCATCGAAGGTTCAGACGAGCGTGCCAACAAGAAGGTCCAGATCAAGGACCTCGCTTTGGGCACCGAACTCGCAAAATCCGTCGAAAGCCGTGCCGACTGGGTCGCCAACCGTGAGGCGCAGATAACGGTCGATCGCGCCGCGCTTGTTGGCGAAATCCGCAAGCTGCTGGCGCGCGGGCACTGACGATGACGGCGTTCCCCTATTACGACAAGGCGTCGATGGACGCGCTGAACGCACAGGCC
>DASZCC010000068.1:0-3778 GCA_035943485.1 Rhizomicrobium sp.
ATCACGCCGCCGACGGCAAGCGAAAGAATGCCCGGCAAATTCCGCCGGAAGCGTCCGAGCGGAATGAATATCGCGCCATGGACGAGCAGCGGCGGCAGGAACAGCACGAGCGCCAGCTGGGGGTCGAGCGTGATCGCCGGCACGCCGGGCAGGAAGGCAAGCGCGCCGCCGCCGACCAGCATCACCGCGGCCGGCGGAAATTTGAGCTTCAGTGCCACCCAGTACAACGCGAACACGAACGCCAGCAGGAGCAGCACGAGTTCGAAAGTCTGGACAGGGTGCATGGTCATAAGGACAACAAATGTTGCTACCCGAACGATATCAGGCGAGCGAGGCGGCGGGTCAAGGCAACGGTTCTGCCGGCGGCTGCCCTTGACCTTCGGCCCGGTTCCTAAACTAGAATTGTGCGCCTTATCGTGCTGCGAGTGCTACGCGTGAAATTTGATCGTGCATCTGTCGCACTTCTCTTGCTGTATGGCAGCTTTGCAGGCGCCGCTGAAGCTGCGTCTCCATTTGACGGCACATGGGCCACCACCCTTTCTTGTCCTGACTCGCATGGCGCTCTCGGATATTCCTTCCGGTTCGACTCTGTCATTGCCGACGGATCGCTTCACGGCGAAAAGGGCACCAAGGGCCAGGCAGGCTGGCTGTCGATCGATGGGCCGGTATCATCCAATGGCGATGCGACGCTCTATGTCGATGGCATCGTTGGCGCGGCGCCGTTCGCCGTAGGGCAGAGACCAGCTGGAACGACCTACGGCTATCATGTGAAGACGCATTTCGATGGCGGTCAGGGCGCGGGCGACCGGGTCGAAGGTCGACCATGCACCGCAGTCTTTGAAAAAGAGAATTGACCGTTTTTTACCACTGAAGGTCCATACCGTGCCGTCCAAAACTTCGAGTTCTTCCAGGGCCGGTGGCCGCGTGCTCGCGTTCGATATCGGTGGCAGCCATCTCAAGGCCGCCATCGTCGACAGGGCTGGAAAACTTCTAAGCGCGCGGCAGCGCATCCCGACACCGCCCAATTGCACGCCGACCAAGCTTCTCCACGGCATGCAGGCGCTGACCGGACAGCTCGGACCATACGACAAGATCGCGATCGCTTTTCCCGGCTATGTCCGCGACGGCGTCGTTCGCACGGCGCCCAATCTCGGCACCAAGTCGTGGGCGAAATATCCCCTGGCGTCTGCCGTCGAAAAACTGTTCGGCAAGCCGACGCGTCTGCTGAACGACGCCGATGTGCAAGGCCTCGCCGTGATCACTGGCCGCGGCCTCGAACTCGTCTGCACACTCGGGACGGGCTTCGGCACAGCCTGGTTCAGGGACGGCGAACTGATGCCGCACATGGAATTCGCCCACATCATGCTGCATGGCCACAAGGACATCGACGCCTTCATCGGCGACAAGGTGCGCCGGAAGATCGGCAACAAGAAGTGGAACAAGCGCATCCAGAAGATCATCGCGAACCTTGAGATGGTGATGAACTATGACCATCTCTATCTCGGTGGCGGAAATGCCGAGCGGGTAACCTTCGCGCTTCCCGACAACGTGTCGGTCGTCGCTAACGAAGCAGGACTCGAGGGCGGCGCTTTTGTATGGTTTCCGCGCAAGCCTAAGTGACTTCACCAGTTATTGCCGGCCACCGCTCACGAACGACGTGAACATATCCGATGGCAGCTTGATCTTCAGCGGCTCCAGCATGGTCGCGACCGAGGCCCGGTGCGAGTGCGTATGCGTGAGTACATGAGCCAGCATGTCGCCGCGTGTCATGCGTCCCTTGTCCGGGTCCGATACGAAGTCGAACGTGATAACTTCGTCGAGATCGGCGTCCGATAATCCTCTGACATACTCGACGTACCAGGCGTCCGTCTCCGCGACTTGCGCGGACAGCGTCCGGAGGTCGGGACGCTTCTCCGCGATCACAGTGGCAATTGGCAGCGCCGTGCCCTCCAGCCTTGCCCGGAAAACACGATCCACCCGCCAGGCATGGTCGAGCGTGAACAGGGCGACGATGACTTCCCGGCGGTTCTCATCTAGCGGCTGCGAGGTGAGCGCGTCGTAGAAGCCCCGGTTGGCCCAGGCCTTGAACTCGAACAGGGAGACGAGAAAAGGGTTGGCCATCACGATGGTGCCGGAGGAGAGAATTGAACTCTCGACCTACCCCTTACCAAGGGGTTGCGCTACCACTACGCTACTCCGGCATCCGTGGTTCCGACGGCTGGAAGCGCCGGAGGACGGCTGCTATAGCCCACGGAATTGGCTAGGGAAAGGGCGGTTTTGCGCCATGGGGTCACGCGCGCCCGAACGGGAGAAAAAGCTGGCTGAGGCCCTGCGCGCCAACCTGAAACGGCGCAAGGAAGCGGCCCGTCAGGCCAGCGCCAAGGCCGCCGCCGAGTCGCCCGCGGACAGCGCCGGCCATCCGGCGGCCAGCCCGAAAACCGCCCAGAAGCCCGCCTAAAGTCCGGGAATTCTCGCGCCTGTTCGGATGCGCACCCCCGCGCTACAACGGCCGGTCAGTTGGGTCATCAGAGGGTTCATGGACAAGATTCGTATCCGGGGCGGCAATCGCCTGAAGGGTGAAATTCCGATCAGCGGCGCGAAGAACTCCGCGCTGAAGCTCATGGCTGCCTCGCTGCTCACCGCCGAGCCTGTGATCCTGAAGAACCTGCCGCGCCTTGCCGATATCGAGGCGATGGCGGACCTGCTGATGCAGTTCGGCGTCAACCTCAACATCCGCCGCGGCGGTGGTCTCGGACAGAGCGACACGCTGCGCCTCAACGCCGGCACCATCGAATCCGCGCTCGCGCCTTACGACATCGTGCGCAAGATGCGCGCGAGCTTTCAGGTGCTGGGCCCGCTGCTGGCGCGCCATGGCGAAGCAAAGATCTCGCTGCCCGGCGGCTGCGCCATCGGCGCGCGTCCGGTCGACTTCCACATCCAGGGCCTCGAAGCCATGGGCGCGAAGATCGATCTCGAAGACGGCTATGTTCTTGCCAGCAGCAATGGCGGACTGAAGGGCGCGATCTTCACCGTGCCGCGCGCGTCGGTCGGTGCAACGGAAAACCTGATGACGGCCGCGACACTCGCCAACGGCCGCACCGTGCTGAAGAACGCGGCGCGCGAACCGGAGACCGAAGACCTCGGCCGTTTCCTCATCGCGATGGGCGCGAAGATCTCCGGGCTTGGCACGCCGGAGATCACCATCGATGGAGTCGAGAAGCTGCGCGGCGTCGAATATGCCGTGATGCCCGACCGTATCGAGACCGGCACCTATGCTATCGCCACCGCCCTTGCCGGCGGCGAGGTCGAGCTTGTCGGCGCGCGCGCGGAATCGAACGGCGCGCTCTATGGCCTGCTGCGCAACATCGGCACCGAGGTCACGCCCACCAATCGCGGTGTCGCGATCCATCGCAATGGCGTGCGGCCCACATCGGTCGATGTGATGACGGATGTCTTCCCGGCGTTCCCCACCGATCTGCAGGCCCAGTTCATGGCGCTGATGGCGATGGCCGACGGCATCTCGCATATCCGCGAGACGGTGTTCGAGAACCGCTTCATGCATGTGCCGGAGCTGGCGCGCATGGGCGCGAACATTCGCGTCGAAGGCGACATGGCGACGGTGACCGGGGTCGACCGTCTGAAAGGTGCACAGGTGATGGCGACCGATCTTCGCGCCTCTGTCAGCCTTGTGCTGGCGGGCCTTGTCGCGGAAGGCGAAACGATTGTGAACCGCGTCTATCATCTGGATCGCGGTTTCGAGCGGCTGGAGGAAAAACTC
>DASZCC010000069.1:0-3500 GCA_035943485.1 Rhizomicrobium sp.
GTCGATCGCGAGGCGGATGGCGGTGATGCCGCTGCAAAGACCCAGACGCGTGAGCACGCTGGGCACGACGCGTCCGACCGAAAGCTCTTCCAGCCGCTCGGCCATGCGGCGCGGATCAATCCTGCGGTAAGGCAAGTTGGGTGCAGTCCTCAGATTTCGGCCAGGATCGTCTCACCAGCCGTTGTCACAGAACCGTCTTCTATCACGACTTTTGCGGAATCCGGTAAATAGACGTCCAGCCGGCTCCCGAAGCGGATCATTCCGAAACGGGCGCCGCGCCCGATTTCAGCCCCTTCGGCGACATCGCAGACAATACGCCGCGCCACCAGCCCGGCGATCTGGACGACGACCAGGTCAGCCTGCGGATCGGAACTCCCCGCCGGCCGCACCCGCAGGGACATCCGCTCATTGTGCACACTCGCCTTGTCGAACGACGCATTGAAGAAGCGTCCCGGCCGATAGGCGCGCGCGATCACCGTGCCGGTCACCGGCATGCGGTTCACATGCACATTGAAGACATTCATGAAGATCGACAGGCGGCGGCGCGGCGCATCGCCCAGTCCGAGTTCTGCCGGCGGCTCCGCTTCGATGATCGGCAACAGCACGCCATCGGCCGGACTGACGAGACGGTTGTCGCCCGGCGGCGCGTGGCGCTCGGGATCGCGGAAGAAGGCGACGCACCAGATCGTCAGCGGCAGGAAGATGAGTCCGGCCCAGGGCGACAGCCACCACAGGCCGGCATTCACGGCCGCGAAGATCGCGATGAACGGCCAGCCTTCGCGGTGGATGGGGATGCGCAAGTGGGGGCCTCGGGAGGGAAGTGGTGAGTGGTGAGTGGTGAGTGGTGAGTGGTGAGTGAGCGTACCACTACTCACCAATCACTACTCACCATTCGCTATTCGCGAAAAAGAAAAAGGGGCAGCACACCGCCGCCCCCAAATCTCAATTGCAAAACTGAATTAAGCGCGCGTGCCGGAGAACGGGAAGGAGCCGAACGCACCGGCCTTCACATTGCCCGAAATCTTGTCGCCTTCGACCGTGCCGCTGTGTTCCAGCGTCATCGGCATCGGCGAGGTGATCGAGATCGCCCAGGAGACGTTGTTGCCGTCTACCTTGCCGTTCGCGATATCCATCGAGCCCTGACGGCCCGCCTGCGTGCCCGTCAGTGCGCCACCAGCAGAGGTGAGGTTCAACTCCGCCTGCTGCGCGCCCATGGGCGAATTGATCGTGATGTTCCACTTGCCGTCGACGGACATGTTGTCCTCCCTTGTGAAGGCCTGCATCTAAATGTCCGTACACCGCTCGTGCAAGGCTTCGATGACGGTAACGTCACGGAATGAATCCGAGGTTGGCCGCGTAAGCCCGCTAACCACTTCAGATAACAAGAGAACTTCGCCCGACTGTTGACCGGGTGAGCTGGTGTCTTTTCACGAACAGCCCCGCCGCGTCGCGCGTCTGCTCACGGGAGTTCTCCCATACGCCGTGGCTGCCATACCATGTGAGCAGCAGCAGACGGCCCACACCCTCGCGCAGATCGGCGGCCGTGGTCTCGGCGGTGAACAGGCCGAAGATCTCCGTCTCGTAGCCGCCTTCGAAGTTCGTCCACGCACGGTTCGACAGATCGATGAAATCTGCCACGCTGTCGGCATCGACCGTGAACCAGCGGTGCACATAGATGCCGCCGCTCTTGAGCGGCGGATTGCCGGCCGGTCGAACAGTCGGCGTCAGCCGTTCCGGATGCATGGTTACGACACCAGGCGCCTGATCAAGTTCGCGCAAATGCTCGGGCCTTCCGTCGGCCCAGCGCAGCAGCACGACCGCCTCGTTCGATGCGAAGCCGAGCTGTCCCTGAAATGTGCCAAGCACCTCGCCGCCATTCTTGACGATCGCGGGCGTTGAGATCTCACGGACATGTTTGGTGAAGGCATCGTAGGCAGGACGCCCGCGCCCAAGCGTGAAGCTGAGGTAGTCATAATGTGCCGGCATGTGGACCTCCCGTCGAAGGTTGATCCTAGCACCGCCAACCGAGTTGGAGGGAGGGTGCGTGCTTCAAGGCGTTGCTGCGCGACGCAACTCCGGCACGACAAGAGGTGGGGAAGGAAACTCTTGTCATGCGGGTGCGAAGCGGAGCCTCGAAGCACGCACTTCCGGGACCGGGCGACTACTCCACCGCTTCAGCGCGGCTGTGTGTGCCCAGGAGCCATGTATCCATCGCGCCGAGCAATCCGGTAACGCGAATGCCGTCTTCCGACAGCGGCAGCAGCAGGACTTCGCGCTCGAGATATTCGCGGCCCGAATAATGTGTGCGGCGTGGAGAGCTGATCACCGGCTGAGCATCCGCGACACAGCGGCGGATCAGCTTCTCGGCATCGGCGAAGAAGCGTGCGCCGCGCAGACCGGCCAGTGTCGGAGCCTCGCAACGGCGCTCCAGAAACTGCATCACTTTCTCGCCGGCGAAACCAAAGCGGAAATCATTGCCGTCATCGATGAGATCGACGGTGAACGTATGCGATGTCGTCTTGCGCAGCTTCGCGGGCGAAAGCTCGGCGCGTTGCGGCCCGATGCGTCCGTTAGCGGTCTTGTGCCACGCGTCGAAGACAGCGCGCAGGATGTCGCTCTTCAATGCATGTGCAAGATGTTCAACGCTATCCGTCATCAGAGCCACTGGCGCAGGTTTCGGGGGAACGCGAATCCCCGTCAGCGGCGGATCACGTGCGCGGGCTTGTAGCAGGTTGGTGAATCAGGGAACTGCGACGGGATGTCTCTTTATTGCAGTCCGATATAGTCAGTTTTCCAGCATTACCTTGCATTGGTGGCTTGGTTTGCGGAGCGCTTCGAACGCCTGCGGCAACCCGTCCAGGTCCACGACATCGGTGATCATGTGCGCGACATCGATACGGTCGCTGGCGATCATCGCGATGACATAATCGAAATCATCAGGGCGATAGCCGAGCACGAATTGAATCTCGAGCTCCTTGATGATGCCCATGAGCGGCAAAATGGTATCGGGTTGCTGGCAAACGCCGGCGACGACAATGCGCGAGCCGCGTGGCGCTTCCATCATCACCGTGTTGATCAATCCCGGCACGCCGACGCATTCGAAGATCACATCCGGCGCCTTGCCGGCGATCTTCTGCACCTGCGGCACGAGCGGTTGTGACGGATCGATCGAATCGGTGGCGCCGAATTTGGCAGCCATCTCTCGGCGCATCTCGGTGCGCTCGCTTACGATGACATGACGCGCGCCAAGGAATTTTGCCCAAAGCATGGTGGCGAGACCGACAGGCCCTGCGCCGATCACAAGCACAGTCGCGCCGCGCGGCATGCGTGCCATGTCGACGGCATGCAAACCGACAGCAAGCGGCTCGACCATCGCGCCTTCGCGGAACGACACGCTGTCGGGCAGGCGATAGCCGCCATTCGATCCGATGCGGACAAACTCGGCATAGGCGCCATCGGCCTGGCCGAGGCCGATGCTCTGCATCTTGGCGCAGCCGCCG
>DASZCC010000070.1:0-3723 GCA_035943485.1 Rhizomicrobium sp.
CTGCGGGATCGTCGGCCAGTTCGAGTATTCCTTGATGCCCTGGCGGATCTCCGGATCCTTCAGCACATCAATCGCTTTGAACTTCACGCCGAGATTGGAAAGGATCTGCACCACCGCCGCGGAGAAGCCGCATTGCGGAAAGACGGGCGTGCCTTTCATAAAGAGCAGGACGGGATTGCCCGTCACTTCGGCTTCGATGTTCTTCAGGATATCGGCCATTTTCTTTCGCCCCGAAGGACGCCTTCGCAATGTTTGGTTGTGTTGGATTTATGCCTGAAGGTACCAAGCGTCAAGGTTGGTGCGTCCATTTAAGACCTGCGTGATGCAAATAAGCCCATGAATTCAACGCTTCCCGAACAGTTGAAAGACGCAGCCGACGCGTTGCTCGAAGGCGTGTCGCGCAAGGACCTGGCCGTGCGCTCAGCGGCGGTCACGGCGCATTACCGCAGCGGACAAGGCTCGCGCGCGGCGATCGCGGGCAAGCAGGATGCGCTCGCCTATCTCGTGGCGCGGCTACCAGCGACCTATGCGGTGGCGGCCGCCGTGTTCGAAGCGTTGCGCGAGGCCGCGCCCGATTTCACACCCGCGTCGCTGCTGGATGCCGGCGCAGGGCCTGGCACCGCAAGCTGGGCGGCGTTGCAGGCATGGCCGGCGCTGTCGGACATCACACTCGCCGATGCCAGCGCCACGTTGCTCGCGCTGGCCGAGAGTCTCGCGGTGGACACTGACCTTGCGCAGGCGAATTTCCTCTCACGCGATCTTGTCAGCGGTGATCTGCCAACTGCCGATCTCGTCGTGGCGAACTTTGTGCTGGCGGAGATCGCGACGCAGGATGTCGTCGTCGACCGGCTCTATGCGGCCGCGAAGGATGTGCTGGTGCTGATCGAGCCCGGCGCACCGGAAGGATTCGCGCGCATCCGCGACGCGCGCGCGCGGCTGATCGGGCAGGGCGCGCATGTGCTCGGTCCCTGCACGCACGCGAATGCATGCCCGATGATCGCGCCCGACTGGTGCCACTTCTCACAACGCCTGCCCCGCTCGCGCGATCACATGCAGGCGAAAGGCGCGACGGTGCCGTATGAGGACGAGCGCTATGCGTGGGTCGCGGTGAGCCGGACGCGTGTGTCGGCGCATGAGGCGCGCGCGCGCGTGCTCGCGCCGCCGAAGGATGCGAAGCCGGGGATCACGTTCAAGTTGTGCACGCCAGAGGGGCTCGAAGAGCGGTTCGTGGCGCGGCGGGAGAAAGAGACGTTTGCGGAAGTGCGCAAATTGGAATGGGGAGACGTATTCCCTCTCCCCCATCGGGGGAGAGGGCCAGGGTGAGGGGGTCTCGGGCGTCGAGCGAACCTTTCACCACCCCCTCACCCCAACCCTCTCCCCCGATGGGGGAGAGGGAGCAGAGCTAGGCTACTCCTTCGCGCTCGTCGTCAACTGCAGCGCATGCAGCACGCCGCCCATGTTGCCCTTGAGCGCGGCGTAGACCATCTGGTGCTGTTGCACGCGGGTCTTGCCCTTGAACGCCGCCGACGCGACCGTTGCGGCCCAGTGATTGTCGTCGCCGGCAAGGTCCGTCATCGTGATGTCGGCGTCGGGGAAGGCCTCTTTGATGAAGCTTTCGATCTCGGCGGCTTTCATGCCCATGGCGATGTCTCTCAGTTGGTCGGCGGAATCTCTTCGCCGCTCATGAATTTCGGAAGCCAATCTTCGTGCACCTTGCGCAGCTCGGTCAGCGCCGCTTCGCCATGGCCGGTGATGCGCAGCGTCTTGGACGCGATCGTCTTGCCGATGATGGCGTGGATGATGTTCGCCGCACGCAGCTCGGATTCGACCGCATCCGCATCCTTGGCCAGCACGCTGAGGACATAGCGCGCCTGATCCTCGCCGAAGAAGAACGGCACGGCATCAACCGCCGTGCCCGCGACGCCGGCTTCGATCCCGATATTCCCCGCCATCGCCATCTCGGCCAGCGCCACCAGCAAGCCACCGTCGGAGCAGTCATGGACCGTGTCGGCGCGGCCGTCCTCGATCAGCTTGCGCACGAAGTCGCCGTTGCGCTTCTCGCTGGGCAGATGCACCGGCGGCGCGGCGCCAGCCTCGCGGCCCTCGATCTCGCGCAGATAGATCGACTGTCCCAGATGGCCCCTGGTGTCGCCAATCAGGATCAGCGTGTCGCCCGCGCGCTTCAGTGCGATGGTCGCCATGCGCGTCACGTCCTTCATCAGGCCGACGCCGCCGATCGCCGGCGTCGGCAAGATGCCTTCGCCATTGGTCTCGTTGTAGAGCGAGCAGTTGCCGCCGATCACCGGAAAATCGAGCGCGCGGCAGGCCTCGCCGATGCCGTCGATGCCCGACACGATCTGTCCCATGATCTCCGGCTTTTGCGGATTGCCGAAATTGAGGTTGTCGGTGACCGCGAGTGGACGCGCGCCGACGGCGGAGATATTGCGCCACGCCTCGGCCACCGCCTGTTTGGCGCCCTCAAACGGATCGGCGGCGCAGTAGCGCGGCGTGACATCGGTCGTGATCGCCAGGCCCTTCTGCGTGCCATGCACACGGACTACCGCGGCGTCGCCGCCGGGAATCTGGATCGTGTCGGCCATCACCGTGTGGTCGTACTGCTCCCAGATCCAGCGCCGCGAACACATATCCGCCGTGCCGAGAATCTTCCTCAGCGAGTCGAGTACCGGCTTCTTTGCATCGAAATCCGGGTTGGGGACGATCTTCGTCTCATGCGTCTCATAGGGTCGCCTGTACTTCGGCGCCTCGTCCGACAGCGCGCGGATCGGCATGTCGGCGACGACAGCGCCCTTGTGCTTGACGACCAGCCGCTTGGTGTCGGTCGTGATGCCGATCACCGCGAAATCCAGCTCCCACTTTTTGAAGATGCGTTCGGCCTCGGCCTCGCGGCCCGGCTTGAGCACGGCGAGCATGCGCTCCTGGCTCTCCGACAGCATCATGTCATAGGCCGTCATGTTGGCTTCGCGCTGGGGCACCTTGTCGAGATCGAGCTCGATGCCAGAGCCGCCCTTGTCGCCCATTTCTGCCGAGGAAGATGTGAGACCGGCCGCGCCCATGTCCTGGATCGCGATGATTGCATCCGTCGCCATCAGTTCCAGGCACGCTTCCAGCAGCAGCTTCTCGGTGAAGGGATCGCCGACCTGAACCGTGGGGCGCTTCTCCTCGCTGTCCTCGCTGAACTCGGCCGAGGCCATCGTCGCGCCATGGATGCCGTCGCGCCCCGTCTTGGAGCCGACATAGACGACGGGATTGCCCGCGCCCTTTGCCGCCGACAGGAAGATCTTGTCGGTGCGCGCCAGCCCGACGCACATCGCGTTGACCAGGATGTTGCCGTTGTAGCTGCGATGGAAATTCACCTCGCCGCCGACGGTCGGCACGCCCATGCAATTGCCATAGCCGCCAATGCCGCTGACGACGCCGCTGACCAGATGGCGCGTCTTGGGATGCGACGGCTCGCCGAAGCGCAGCGCGTTCATCATCGCGATCGGCCGTGCGCCCATCGTGAACACATCGCGCATGATGCCGCCCACGCCGGTTGCCGCGCCCTGATAGGGTTCGATGAACGACGGATGGTTGTGGCTCTCCATCTTGAATATGCAGGCGTCGCCATCGCCGATGTCGATCACACCGGCGTTCTCGCCTGGGCCCTGGATCACCCACAGCGCCTTGGTCGGCAATTTCGCAAGGTGAACGCGCGTCGACTTG
>DASZCC010000071.1:0-6314 GCA_035943485.1 Rhizomicrobium sp.
GGTGAGAAGGATCAGGCGTGAGCGTCCGTGCTCCTTCACGGTCAGCGCTTCGACGCTGTTGAACGACAGGTCAGTACCTGTCGTCTTGCCGTCCGTGCCGCGCAGTTCTGTACCGGCTGTCCAGTTGCCGCTTTTGTCCTTCGTCAATCCCGGCACTGCGGCTTTTAGCAGCGAAGCGTAGGTCACGCCCGGATGTCCCGGCACCATGTCCGTGATGTCGGCTGCATGAGCCGGCACCGCGAACGCGGCGATCAGGACGGCGAGCCTAGATGTCCGCATAGCAGCGGACTTCCTCATCCGCACCGGGCGTGGTGAGAGCGCCGTAACGTGCGGGGCCAACGTTCTTCGCATAGCGCGCGATCACACCGGTCTTGAACGCAGGCTTGCGCGGCTTCCATGCCTTGCGGCGCTCGGCGAACTCCGCCTCGCTTACATCGACTTCCAGGAGGCCTTTGTCGGCATCGATGGTGATGATGTCGCCGTTTCGGATCAGGCCGATCGGTCCGGCATCGGCTGCCTCGGGACCGATGTGGCCAACACATAGCCCGCGCGTTGCACCGGAGAAGCGGCCATCCGTCAGCAGCGCAATATTCTCGGTGCCCTGCCCGTACAGCGCCGCCGTGGTCGACAGCATCTCGCGCATGCCGGGGCCGCCTTTCGGACCTTCGTAGCGGATAACGATGACGTCGCCTTCCTTGTAGTCGTGGCGCTGCACGGCATCGAACGCATCTTCCTCACAGTCGAACACGCGTGCCGGGCCCTTATGGTGCGTGTGCTTGAGGCCGGCGACCTTCACGATGCCGCCATCGGGCGCAAGATTGCCCTTGAGGCCCACCACGCCGCCGGTCGGCGCGAGCGGATTACTCACCGGACGCATGATCTTCTGGTTCGGATTGAACACGACGTCCTTGAGGTTCTCGGCAATGGTCTTGCCGGTCACCGTCATGCAGTCGCCGTGCAGGAAGCCGCCCTCGAGCAGCGTCTTCATCAACATCGGTACGCCGCCAGCTTCCCACATGTCCTTGGCGACGTACTGGCCGCCCGGCTTGAGCGAGGCGAGATAGGGCGTCGAGCGGAAGATCTCGGCCACGTCGAACAGATCGAATTTGATCCCGGCCTCATTCGCCATTGCCGGCAGATGCAGCGCGGCGTTGGTCGAGCCACCGGTCGCCGCTACGACGCGCGCTGCATTCTCGAACGCCTTGCGGGTGGCGATGTCGCGCGGACGGATGTTCTTCGCGAGCAGCTGCATCACCGCCTGCCCCGCCTGCAACGCGAAGTCGTCGCGCGACAGCAACTCGGCCGGTGGACCGGACGAGTATGGCAGCGCCAGACCGATTGTCTCGGCCACGCAGGCCATCGTGTTGGCGGTGAACTGCCCGCCGCACGCGCCGGCGCCCGGACAGGCCACGCATTCCAGCTCGTGGAGGTCTTCGCTGCTCATCTTGCCGGCCGCGTGCATGCCGACGCCTTCGAACAGGTCGACGACGGTGACATCCTTGCCGCGGAAATGGCCCGGCTTGATCGAGCCGCCATAGAGAAACACGCTGGGCACGTTCAGCCGCAGCATCGACATCATCATGCCCGGCAGGCTCTTGTCGCAGCCCGCGATGCCGACCAGCGCGTCGTAGCAATGCCCACGCATGGTGAGCTCGACAGAGTCCGCGATGACTTCGCGCGACACCAGCGACGACTTCATGCCTTCATGGCCCATCGCGATGCCGTCGGTGACGGTGATGGTGCAGAACTCGCGCGGCGTGCCGCCGGCTTCCTTCACGCCCTTCTTGGCAGACTGCGCCTGACGCATCAGTGCGATGTTACAGGGCGCGCTCTCGTTCCAGCAGGACGCGACGCCGACGAACGGCTGATGGATCTCCGCTTCGGTCAGACCCATCGCGTAGTAATAGGAGCGATGCGGCGCGCGCTCCGGACCTTCGGTGACGTGGCGGGACGGCAGCTTCGACTTGTCGTAGATGGTCATAAGATTCTCGTGGGCTCGGATGCTGGGCAACGAAGTTGTTTTTCTTAGATCATGGGTCGCGCGGCACAAGCGCCGGATGCGCACAGGCGCCATGCTTGGGACCACAGTCCTTCAATTGTGACATAAGTTTGGAGACGTTCCAGACTACTTGAAAAAAGATTACGGTACCTTAGATAGCTTCTAACAAATCCTGGCCGGTCCTCCTCCCCGATTGCTGGCCAGGAGAAGAGCTCCCAGGTGGTGCGAGAATCCCCCTCCCTCGCGCCGCCTGGGTAGCCACCAGTTCCGCCGTAGTGGCGGTCGACGCGGGCGTGTTGCGTTTTGCCTGTGTAGGCGCGTTGCGTTTGCCTTGGGCGCGTTGCGTACAGCCCGTCGGGCCACACGGTGTTGAAGTGGGCGCGTTGTGTTCGCCCGCGCGATAGCCTCTCCCGCAAGGGAGAGGCTATTTGCTTTGTGGCGTGCGCTTATGCCCCCACGCTCTCCAGCGCCGGATAGTCCGTGTAGCCCTGCGGACCCGAGCCGTAGAACGTCATCGGATTCCACTCGTTCAAGGGTGCCTTCTTGTGGAAGCGCGTGACGAGGTCGGGATTGGCGATGAACAGCTTGCCGTAGGCCACGGCATCCGCCGCGCCGGACTCGAGTGCCGCTTCGCCGGTCTCATACGTGAACCCTTCATTGGCGACATACGGACCACCGAACGCCTCGCGCAGCGCCGGACCGATGCTGTCCGCCTTCTGATGCTCGCGGGCGCAGAGGAAAGCCAGTTTCCGCTTGCCGAGCTCACGCGCGACATAGGTGAACGTGCCTTTGAGATCGCTGTCGCCCATCGTGTGCGCGTCGCCGCGCGGCGCCAGGTGCATGCTGACGCGATCGGCGCCCCATACTTCGCAGCAGGCGTCCGCCACTTCGAGCATCAGGCGCGCACGCTTCTCGCGGGTGCCGCCGTAAGCGTCGTCGCGCTGGTTGGTCGAGTCCTGCAGGAACTGGTCGAGCAGATAGCCGTTGGCGCCGTGGATCTCGACGCCATCAAATCCGGCCGCCTTCGCGTTCTCGGCGCCCTTCTTGTACGCAGCGATGATATGCGGGATCTCGCTCGTCTCGAGCGCGCGGGGCACGCTGTAGTCGCGCTCCGGCCGCACCAGGCTGACATGGCCCTTCGCGGCGACGGCGCTGGCCGAGACCGGCTGCTTGCCGTCGAGGAAAATCGGATCGGAGATGCGGCCGACATGCCAGAGCTGCAGCACGATGCGCCCGCCCTTCTTGTGCACGGCCTGCACGATCGGCTTCCAGCCTTCGGTCTGCTCGTCGGACCAGATGCCCGGCGTGTTGGGATAGCCGACGCCCATCGCCTCGACCGAGGTGGCTTCGGTCATGATGAGACCAGCGCCGGCGCGCTGGGCGTAGTACTCGATGGCAAGCGGCGACGGCACGCGGCTGCCTTCCAGCGCACGTGTGCGCGTGAGAGGCGCCATGAAGATGCGATTGGGCAGCGTTAGAGCGCCCAGCTTTATGGGATCGAACAGCGTAGTCATTGGATTCACCTTTAGCGAATAGCGGATGGCGAACCCTAGCGGCGCGGCGGTCCGGACTGCAACCGCGCGCCGCACATGGAAATCAGCCGATCACCAGTACTGGTAATAGCCGTTATAATACCGGCGGTGATTGTAATATCGGCCGTGGTGATAATAGCGCCCGCCGCGGCCGTAGTAGCGATTGCGGCAGTCGGAGCTGCGCGCCACCGAATTGCCGATAAGGCCGCCCGCGACTGCACCGCCGACGATCGCAAGACCGTTGCCGTGACTGGCGAGGCCGCCGATCAATCCGCCGCCGGCCGCGCCCGCGACTGTCGCGCCGGTGTGATTGCGGCCGCTGCAGGAATCCGCATTGGCCGTTCCCGTGGCAAGGCCGAGGGCCAGCAAGGCTGCCGTGGCGATCTCTAAGCTCGTCATTTATGGCTCCCTGAAAAGTTGCCAAATGTTAACGCGCAAGCCCCCCACTTAGCTACGCTGGACCAAGGTCCCCTAGCCGTCAGGCGAGGCGGCCCAGCGCTTCCTTCAGGCGCGCCGCAGTGGCCGCGGCTTCGGCCCGCTTCTCGCGCTGTTCGGTCAGGACGTCCTCGGGCGCGCGCGAGACGAATTGTTCGTTCGACAGCTTGGCGTCGAAGCGGGCGATCTCGTCATTGGCCCTCTTCAGGTCCTTGTCGAGGCGCGCCCGCTCCTTGGCGAAGTCGATCACGCCGCCGAGCGGCAGGCCGACAATCGCCTCGCCGACGACGAACTGGGCCGATCCGTCCGGCAGCACGTCGACGGGCGTCGCGCTCGTCAGCCGGGCGAGCTGCAAGATCACCTCGCGATTGCGCTCGAGCCTGTCGCGCACCGACGCACTCGCGCCTTTCAGGACAAGTTCGATCTTCGCCGATGGCGGCACGTTCATCTCGGCGCGCACGGAGCGCACGCCGGAGACCAGATCGATCACCCATTGCAGATCGCGCTGGGCGTCTTCGTATGACGGCAGCTTGGAGAAATCCGGCCATGGCGTTTCGATGAGCAGCGCCTCGCGCGGCGTCGCCGCCGTCAGCGCCCACAGCTCCTCGGTGATGAACGGCATGAAGGGATGCAGCAGCTTGAGAAGCTGGTCTCGTGCCCAGGCCGCTGTCGCGCGCGTCTCTGCCTTGGCCACTTCATCGGCGCCGCCGAAGATCGGCTTGGCGATTTCCAGATACCAGTCGCAGAACACGTCATAGACGAAGTGATAGGCGGTCGCCGCTGCCTCGTTGAAGCGCAGCGCTTCGAGTGCTGCGGTGAGATCCAACGCGGCGCGCGCGGTCTCCGCCACGATCCACTGATTGGCGCCGATCAGCACCTTGGCCGGATCGAAATCGTAGCGCGTGACACAGCCGTTCATCTCGCAGAAGCGGGCGGCGTTCCACAGCTTGGTCGCGAAGTTGCGGTTGACCTCAACACGGCTCGGTCCGATGCGCATGTCGCGGCTCTGGCCGGCGGCGAGCGCCAGCGTGAAGCGCAGCGCATCGGCGCCGTACTGGTCGATCAGCTCCAGCGGGTCGACGACATTGCCCTTGGTCTTCGACATCTTCGCGCCCTTCTCGTCGAGCACGCGCGTATGGATGAAGACCTTGTGGAACGGCACATCGTCGAGGAAATGGATGCCCATCATCATCATGCGGGCAACCCAGAAGAAGATGATGTCGAAGCCGGTGATCAGCACCGAGGTCGGATAGAACCGCGCCAGCTCCGGCGTTTTGTCTGGCCAGCCGAGCGTCGAGAACGGCCACAGCGCGGACGAGAACCAGGTGTCGAGCACATCGGTGTCGCGCACCAGCTTTTTGCCGGGCGCCAGCTTCTGCGCTTCTTCCTCGGACTCGGCGACGAATATTTCGCCCTCCTCGTCATACCAGGCCGGTATCTGGTGGCCCCACCACAACTGGCGCGAGATGCACCACGGGTGGATGTTGCGCATCCAGTTGAAATAGACGCCCGACCAGTTGTCCGGCACGAACCTCGTCTTGCCGTTCTCGACCGCCGTGATTGCTTTGTCGGCCAGCGGCTGCACGTCGAGATACCACTGCTCGGTCATGTAGGGTTCGAGCACGACGGTCTTGGTCTTCTCGTCATGCGGCACGGCGTGTGTGATCGGCTCGATACGATCGATCAATTCCAAGGCGTCGAGATCGGCGACGATGACCTTGCGCGCCTCTTCACGGTCGAGGCCGCGATAAGCCTCGGGCACCGCGTCGTTCAGCGTGCCGTCCTTGTTCAGGATATTGATCAGCGGAAGGTTGTGCCGCTTGCCGACTTCGAAGTCGTTGAAGTCATGGCCGGGCGTGATCTTCACGGCGCCGGTGCCCTTCTCGGGATCGGAGTACTCGTCGGCGATGATCGGGATCGCGCGATGCGCCAGCGGCAGCATCACGTTCTTGCCGATCAGGTTCTTGTAGCGCTGGTCGTCCGGATGCACAGCGACGGCGGTATCGCCCAGCATCGTTTCTGGCCGCGTCGTGGCCACCGTGATGAACTGGCCCATCTGACCTTCGATGGGATACTTGATGTACCAGAGGTGGCCCCTCACCTCGATGCTCTCGACTTCAAGATCGCTGACCGCCGTCTGCAGCCGCGGGTCCCAGTTCACGAGACGCTTGTCCTTGTAGATCAGCCCTTGCCGATGCAGCTCGACGAACGTCTTGAGCACGGCGCGCGACAGACCTTCGTCCATCGTGAAGCGCTCGCGCGACCAGTCAGCCGAGGCGCCCAGACGACGCAGCTGCTGGATGATCGCGCCGCCAGACTCGTCCTTCCATTTCCAGATCGCCTCGACG
>DASZCC010000072.1:0-11301 GCA_035943485.1 Rhizomicrobium sp.
AGAACGCAAAGTCCGTGTCGTCGACATGCTTTGGCAATACGGCGGACCAGCTGTGCAGGTAGCGCACCGTCAGGTAGTCGCGCCACACATCGACCGGCGTCTCGGAGAACACTTTGGCGAGTCCCGGGAAGGCAGACTTCTCGGCGACGATGACGGTGCGGTCGCCCTTCGGACCCTTCTCGGGGATTCCAGCTGCTGCGAAGTTAGCGTCCCAGTCGAAGCCGGGCGCCAGCGCCTTCAGCTGCGGGAACGTCATCGGGTTGTAGATCTTGTCCTCGTCGCGGCGCTCGTCGGCCGGCCAGCTCACCTTCGCGATGGCCAGTTCGAGTGCGTAGACTTTCGCGGCGCGCGCGGCCGCGTCCTTGTCGCCGGCAATCGTCAGCATGTCGGCGAGATACTTCTTGTAGGCCTCGCGCGTCTTGGCGATGTCGGGATCGTCTTTCAGGTAGTAGTCGCGATCCGGCATGCCGAGACCGGACTGCGCGAAGTTGATCGAATAGGCGTCCGAGTTCTTGTCGTCGACGCCGATATAACCAGCGAACGGTCCGTCGAGACCGAGCGCTGGATCGCCCATCGCCGCTGCCACTTCGTTCAGCGTCTTCAGGCCGGCGATATGCGCGAGGTCCTTCTCCGCCGGCTTGAGGCCATTGGCTTCGATCTGCTTTGTGTCCATGAACGCGAGATAGAGATCGCGCAGCTTGCGTTCTTCTGGCGACAGCGTGCTGTCCGGCGCCTTCGCAAGATCGGCGACCAGACCCTTCAACCGCGCCTCGTTTTGCAGATCAAGCTCGAGGTTCACACCGGAGTATGTGCGGTCGGCGGGAATGACGGCCTTCTTCACCCACAGGCCGTTGGCATAGAGGAAGAAGTCGTCGCCCGGTTTCACGCTCTTGTCGATATACGGGAGATCGACGCCCCAGGGCTGGATAGCAGCTTTGCCGGCAGGTGCGGCTTCACTCGTCGAAATGGCCAGCACGGCGACCAGTGCCGTGCCCGCAAGAAGCTTCGTCATCATCATTCCAGTTCTCCGATTACCAGAGCCGCACGCGCTTTTCGGGCGGCAGATAGTTCTTGTCGGTGGGTTTGACATCGAACGCCGCGTACCACGCGTCGAGATTTCGCGTCACGCCATTCGCTCTGAACCTGTCCGGTGAATGCACATCGGACATCGCCAGCAGGCGCATCATGTTGGGCTGGTATTTCGAGCGCCAGATCTGCGCGAAGGACAGGAAGAAGCGCTGATCGCCGGTATAGCCATCCAGCACCGGCGCCGGCTTGCCGTCCAGCGAGATGTGATAGGCCTTGAGCGCGATGGTTGCGCCCGCGAGGTCTGCGATATTCTCACCCAGCGTGTTCTTGCCGATAACATGCACACCCGGGAGGACTTCGAAGGCATCGTACTGGCCTGTGAGGGCGGTGGTGCGATCGGTGAAGGCCTTCTTGTCGCCGTCGGTCCACCAGTTCTGCATGGTGCCGTCGCCGTCATACTCGGCGCCCTGATCGTCGAAGCCATGGCTGATTTCGTGGCCGATGACGGCACCGATGCCGCCATAGTTGACCGCGTCATCTGCAGCGGGATCGAAGAACGGCGCCTGAAGGATCGCGGCCGGGAATACGATCTCGTTCAGCGAGGTATCGTAATAGGCGTTGATAGTCGGCGGCGTCATGCCCCACTCGTTCTTGTCGACCGGATCGTCGAGGCGTTTGACCTCGCGATTCCATTCGAACAGGCGACCGGCCTGCACATCGCCGATCAGGTTGTGACGGTCGATCGCAAGCGCCGAGTAGTCGCGCCACTTGTCCGGATAGCCGATATGCGGCGTGAATTTGTGCAGCTTGTCGAGCGCCTTCTGCCGGGTCTCTGCCGACATCCAGGTCAGCGTGTGCAGATCGGCGTCATAGGCCTTGAGCAGATTGGCGACGAGCGCTTCCGCCTTCGCTTTCGCCGCGGGCGTGAAGTACTTCGCGACATAGAGCCGGCCGAGCGCCTCGCCCAGCGTGGAGTCAAGCAAGTACACGCCGCGGGTCGCGCGATCGAGCTGCTGCTTCTGGCCGCTCAATGCCGGTCCGTAGAAGGCAAACACCGTGCTGTCGACCCTCTGCGGCAGGTACGAGCGATGCGCGCGCAGATAATGGACCGCCAGATAGTCGCGCCACACGCTTACAGGCGTCGTCGCAAAGACATGCGCGATGTTGGGGAAGGCCGACTTCTGGGCCACGACGACGATGCGTTCGCCCTTGGGGCCGGTCAGCGGAATTCCGGTTTCCTTCAGGAACGCATCCCACGGGAACTCAGGCGCCAGCGCGTGGAGGTCCGATACCTTGGTCGGGTTGTAAACCGCATTCACGTCGCGGTTCTGCGCCACAGACCATTGCGCCTGAGCGATCGCCTTTTCCGCATCGAACACGGCCTGCGCGCGCGCGTCGGCGTTGTCGGCGCCGGCGATCGTCAGCATCTGCGCGATGTACTTCTTGTAGGCGTCGCGCGTTGTGGCAAGCGCCGCATCGTCGTTGAGATAGTAGTCGCGGTCAGGAAGACCCAGACCGCCCTGACTCAGGTTCACCGCGTAGGCGTTGGAGTTCTTCTGGTCGAAGGAAATGCCGATCTCGAAAATGCTCGCTATGCCCATGCGGGTCGAGGCCATGACGCGCGCGACATCGTCGAGTGTCTTCAGGCCTGCGATCTCGTCGAGATCGTGCTGCACGGGCTTAAGCCCGTCGGCTTCGATCTGCTTCTGATCGAGGAACGCGTCGTAAAGATCACGAAGCTTCTTCTCGTCAGGCGAGAGCTGGTCATAGGGCTTGGCGTGCAGGTCGGCGACGATCGTCTTCATCCGCTGCTCGCTCAGGATTTGCAGCTCCTCGAAGCCACCGATGCCGGTCCGGTCTGCCGGGATCGGCGTGTTTTTCAGCCAGTTGCCGTTGACGAACTGGAAGAAGTCGTCGCCCGGCTTGACGCTGTGATCGAGGGAGGAGAGATCGACGCCCCAGGTTCCGAATTCTGGCTTGTCAGGGGCCGCAACGGCGGCAACGGCTAAACACAACGCGCCGGCCAGAAGGCCAAGGCTCCGCTTCTGCAAATGATGTCTCCGCTGGCTGGGGGAAAGTACAACGAACCGGCGGCAAATAAGCCAGCTTGGCGACCTGCGGGCAAGTCACGGAAGCGCGAGTGGAACTCGCTTATGGTGGACGAAAGACCGGAGCGAGCGGCTATTCGCCTTTGAAAGTAGCCTGCCGCTTCTGCAGGAAAGCGGACACGCCCTCTGCGAAGTCCTTGGTCTTGCCCGCGCGCTCCTGGCTGCTGCGTTCCAGGTCGAGTTGTTCCTCATATGTATTGAGCGGGCTTTCCCAGTAGAGCTTGCGCGTGATGGCCAGCGAGCTGGGGCCATCCGCCAGACGTTTGGCGAGCGCAAGAGCTTCATCCATGAGGGCTGCGTCATCGGCGACGCGATTGATCAGGCCCCAGGCGAGAGCCTGTTCCGCCGGAAGGCGCTCGGCGAGGAGAGAGAGTTCCTTGGCGCGTGCCAGGCCGATCAGGCGCGGCAACAGCCAGGTCGATCCGCCATCAGGAACAAGGCCGATGCGCGTGAAGGCCTGGAGGAAATAGGCGGAGCGTGCCGCCACAACGAGATCGCCCATCAGCGCCAGGCTCATGCCGACACCGGCTGCAGCACCGTTCACGGCGGTGACGATCGGCATCGGGAAGTCGCGCAGGCGGCGCAGGAAGGGGTGATAGGTCGTCTCCAGTGCGTGGCCGACACCGGCCTCATGATCGCCGCCGCGCTCGGCAAGGTTGGCGCCAGAGCAGAAGCCGCGTCCTTCGCCCGTGATGATCAGCGCCCGGAAGTTGTTCTTCTTGTCCTCGACGAAATTGAGCGCGGCCGCCGCACCCTTCACGAGCTTGATACCGGCTGCGTTCATCGCCTCGGGATGATTGAGGGTCAGCACCGCAACATTGCCGTGGCCCGTCACATAGGCGCGCTCGAAATCGGTCCGCATCGTTTCCTCCGTCGTTCTCTGGCGGGGAGTGTACGCGGTCAGGCGGCGGAGGGAAGCGGGGTGTTACGCCGCGTCAATTTGCCGGTCGTTGCGGAAACGCGGGTCATTGTCGCCCACGACGCAGTTTCGGCCGGAATGCTTTGCGCGATATAGACAGGCATCGGCACGCTGCACGAGGGAGGCGCCGGATTCGCCGGGCACGAACTGCGCCACGCCGATGGAGATGGTGATCGACCCCAATATGTCGCCGGTCGACTTCTTGAGCAGCTTTTTGCCTTCGACGCTGGAGCGGATCTGGTCCGCGACGCGGATCGCGTCCGCCACGCCGGCGCGACGCACGATGACGGCGAACTCCTCGCCGCCATAGCGTGCAGCGGTGTCGCGCCCCTTGGTGTTCTCCGACAGGCAGGTCGCCACGAGACGCAGCACATGGTCGCCCGTCTGATGGCCCCAGGTGTCGTTGAACGCCTTGAAATGGTCGATGTCGCACATGAACAACGAGAGCGGCTCGCCGGCTGCGTCAGCGGCATCGATGGCCGCCTGCAATTCATTGTCGAACGCCTTGCGGTTGGCGACGCCGGTGAGCGGATCGGTCAGGCTTTCCTTGCGCACATGCTCAAGCTGCGTGCGCAATTCGGTCACCTGCTGGGACGACTGCTGAAGCTCGCCCTCGAGCGACTTGGCGCGGTTCTCCATCACCTTGGTGGCCGTCACGAGATTGCCGACGAGACGCTTCAGTCCTGCCGGCGTGCTGATATCGCCAAGCTCGCCGGTCGCTTCCGACAGGGTGCGGCTGTAATCGAAGGCCTGGGTACTCGCCAGGTGCAGCTTTGCGATGATCTCTTCCAGCTGGGCCGTGACGTCGTCGCCGACCTTGTCCATCGCCCTGTCGGTTTTGTCGCTGGGGAAGGCGCGCTCGCGAAGCTGTTGCAGCGTGGTCGGCGTGAACGGACGCCGCGCCGTGATCATCTCGCTGATGATGCGGCCCACGGCCGGATTCTCGCCGGCGGCATAGGAATAGAAGAGCTCGAAATTCTCAGGCGTGGGCGAGACCGCGCAATCGCCCATGAGGGCAAGCGCCGTCTTTGCAAGGGCCTGTTCCCGCTCGTTTCTCAAACCGCGCTCCACTTTGTTGGAGCAGATATTGGGTGAGGGGCGGTAACAAACCCTTAAGCACGCCATTGATGGGTGTGGCGGGGCCGATTACGTTGCCCATACTGGGCGGAAACGAAAAGGCGTACGAAAATGAGCTTGGCACAGATGAAACCGACGGACCCCGGCACGGAGATGCGCCGCATCCTCGACCGCCAGCGCCAGGCCCATCTCAAGGACGGTCCCCCGTCGGCCGATAAGCGGATCGACTGGCTGGACCGCTCAATCGGCCTGCTTGTGGGTCACAAGGATGCCATCGCCGACGCGCTGCGCGAGGATTTCGGGCATCGCTCTGTGCATGCCACGTTGCTCACCGACGTGTCGGGTTCGATCGCGCCGCTGAAGCACGCCAAGGACAATCTGCGCAAGTGGATGAAGCGTGAGAAGCGCAAGGTGTCGCCCGCGATCCTGGGGCTGCTCGGCGCCAAGGCCTATGTCGACTATCAGCCCAAAGGCGTCGTGGGCATCATCAGCCCGTGGAATTTTCCCGTGAACCTGACCTTCGCGCCGCTGGCAGGTGTCTTCGCCGCCGGCAACCGCGCGATGATCAAGCCGAGCGAGTTCACGCCGCGCACGTCCGAACTGATGGCCAAGATGTTCGCGTCTGCGTTTGACGAGACCGAAGTCGCCGTATTCCCAGGTGGACCGGAAGTCGGCGGCGCGTTCTCGAAACTGCCGTTCGATCACCTGCTGTTCACCGGCGCGACGTCGATCGCGTATCACGTGATGAAGGCGGCTGCCGAGAACTTGGTGCCGACGACGCTCGAACTCGGCGGCAAATCGCCGGTGATCGTGAGCCGTACGGCCGATATGGTGCTCACCGCCAAGCGCGTGATGATGGGCAAGACGCTGAACGCCGGCCAGATCTGCCTGGCACCGGACTATGTGATGGTGCCGCAGGACAAGGCGCGGGAGTTCGTGTCGGAAGCCGCAAGCGCGATCAGCGCGATGTTCCCGACGCTGAAGGAGAATCCCGACTACACGTCGGTGATCAACCAGCGCCATTTCGATCGTCTGCAGGGCTACATCGCCGACGCGAAAGCCAAGGGCGCCGAGATCGTCGAACTCAATCCGGCGCGCGAGAACTTCACGCAGCAGCCCTATCACAAGATCCCGCCGACGCTGGTGCTCAATCCGACCGACGACATGGCGATCATGAAGGACGAGATCTTCGGGCCGCTGCTTCCGGTGAAGACGTACAATGACGTCGACGAGACGATCTCCTATGTGAACAGCCACGACCGTCCGCTCGGCCTCTACTACTTTGGCAAGGACGGCGCCGAGCAGGACAAGGTCCTGACGCGCACGACATCCGGCGGTGTGTCGGTCAATGACGTGGTGATGCATGTCTCGATGGAGGACCTGCCGTTCGGCGGCGTCGGCCCGTCCGGCATGGGCGCCTATCACGGCATCGACGGCTTCAAGACTTTCAGTCACGCGAAGGCGGTGTTCCAGCAGGCGAGCCGCGATCTGACCGCGATGATGCGGCCACCATACGGAGCCGCAATCCAGAAGATGCTGGACGGCGGGATAAAGAGGTAGGCAGTTCACTTGACCTCCCCCTTGTGGGGAGGTCGAAATTTGCGCATGCAAATTTCGGGTGGGGGGAAGTGCAGGGCGTCGAGAACCCCCACCCGAAAAATCACTGCGGGCAGACTGTCGAGGGAAGTCCGCCAGCTCGCCGCTTGACTACTCCGCAGTCCAGCCGCCGTCGACCGAGATGTTGGCGCCGGTGATGTTCTTCGCCGCGTCGGAGCACAGAAACACCGCGATGGCGGCGACTTCCTCGACCGTCACGAATTCCTTCGTCGGCTGCGCGTCGAGCAGCACGTCATTGATCACCTGTTCGCGCGTCAGGTTGCGGGCTTTCATCGTGTCGGGGATCTGCTTCTCCACCAGCGGCGTCCAGACATAGCCGGGGCTGATGCAGTTGACTGTGATGCCGTTCTTCGCCGTCTCCAGCGCGATCGTCTTAGTCAGGCCGGCGATGCCGTGCTTCGCGGTGACATAGGCCGACTTGAACGGCGAGGCGACCAGCGAGTGTGCCGAGGCGGTCGAGATGATCCGCCCCCAGCCGCGCTTCTTCATGCCGGGCACTGCGGCGCGCATGGCGAGGAAAGCGGCTGACAGGTTGATGGCGATGATCTGATTCCACTTCTCGATCGGGAATTCCTCGATCGGGGCGACGAACTGGATGCCGGCATTGTTCACAAGCACGTCGCAGGCGCCGAACGTCCTCTCCGCCAGCGCGATCATGCCGGCAATGTCATCTGCCTTCGTCATGTCGGCAGGTGAATAGATCGCCTTGACGCCGAACTCGCTTTCGATCGCGGCGCGCTCCTTCTCGATGTCGGCGGCGTCACCGAAACCGTTGATGACGATATTGGCCCCTTCCTTGGCGAAGGCGCGCGCATAGGCGAGGCCGATGCCACTGGTGGAGCCCGTGACGACGGCGGTTTTCGATTTAAGCGACATGATGGTCTCTCCTTAAGCGAGATAGTCGTGCAGGACGCGCCCATAGGGCAGGACGAAATCGACAACCTGGTGACGCCCGCCGACGATCTCGCGCACCGGCAGATCGGCGACACGGCAATTGACGTGCGGGATAAGATGCAGCCGCGCCGGTCCGTCCCACGCGCCGCGCACCGTGATGTCTTCGAGATTGTAGCCGACAAGCTGGGCGACCTTCGCCTTGCCATCGACATCGGGCAGCCATTTGAGGTTGACGTTGAGTTTGGCGATGCCTTTTCTCACATCGTCGAGCTTGTCGGCCAGACTGATGTGCTTGTAGCCCATGGTGCCGACCGCGACGCGTTCCTCGTCGTAGTGCAGCGTGCCGGTCAGCGTGTCCTTGATGACCTTCAGGCGCGGCACGCCATACTTTTTCGGGAAGCCCCAGATCTCGCGCCCGCCGGTGATCGGCGGTTCGTCGTCGAGATACATCTGAACCGAGAAATTGCACGGCTCGCCTTTGTAGGTTGCGAGGATGCCGGTGCCGCTCTCCTCATAGTCGCCGAAGCCGGAGGCGTCCGGCATCTTCATCCACTCGTAATACGCTAGATCGCCTGCGGCTGGCTCAAGCGGCTCGGGCAGGGCGGCGCGGATCGCGGCGGGATCGGTGCGGTAGGTGATGATGAGATATTCGCGCTGCACGAAACGGAACGGCCCCTTGGGATAACTCGGGCTGAACAGCGGCATGGAGGTGGCGGCAAGCACTTCATCGCGTGTCATGTCGCGGGCTCCGGTTCGATTGTCTTGGTCAGTACCCTGTGGCGCTCGCACGTCATGTCGCTGCGCTTCTCCATTGCCTTGCGCAGGTCCGCGAGGCCGGCCTTCCAGTGGTCGTGCATGGTCTGGCGGGAGAATTCGTAGTCCTTGGACGGACCTTCGAACGGCCGGCGGCGATAGATCAGCTTCACGACCGTGACTGCGTTCTCGTACGAGATGTCGCCCAGCAGTTCGACATTGGGCGTGCCGCGCAATTCGGGCGGCAGCGACGCCAGCAGCTGGCGCAGCGCGACCTTGGCTTCGTGGATCTTCAGTGCCTGTTCGGTCGAGTGCGCCGAGCGGCTGGCGTAGCGGATGTCCTTCTCGCGCTCGGCCACTTCCAGCAGATTGCGCGGCAGCGGCCCGCGTGCGTTGAACAGATCGACCTGGAAGATCACCAGATCGTCCTTGCTATCTGTCGTCAGCACATATTGCAGCGGCGTGTTGGAGACGACGCCGCCGTCCCAGTAGTGCTCGCCGTCGATCTCGATCGGCGGGAAACCCGGCGGCAGCGCGCCGGACGCCATGACGTGCTCCGGCCCGATCCTGTGCGTCTCGTTGTCGAAATATATGAGCTCGCCGGAACGGATATTCGTCGCGCCCAGACTGAGGCGAACCTCACGCCCATTGATGCGATCAAAGTCGACCAGCTTCGTAAGCGTGTCGCGCAGCGGCATGGTGTCGTAATAGCTGAGCGCTTCCGGTGCGCCGGCGGGATAAGCATAGGCCGGTGGAAAGCGCGGTTTGAAGAAGCCGTCGACGCCGACACTCGCGACCCACGCGGCAGCCGCGCCGCTCATGTAGGTGCGGGTCAGGGAGTCCGGCATCTCCATGCTGTAGGGAACGACGGCGCTCGTGGTCTCCCAGAACTCGCGCAGGCGCGGCAGACGGTCCTCGGGCTTGTTGCCGGCGATGATGGCCGCGTTGATCGCGCCGATCGAAATGCCGGCGATCCAGTCGGGACGGAAGTCGGCTTCGGCGAGGCCTTCGTAGACGCCGCCCTGATAAGAACCGAGTGCGCCGCCGCCTTGCAGCACCAGAACGCGACGCGCGAATTCGCCCGTGCGGGGCGTGATCGCATCCATGCGGAACCCCCATGTTGCAATGCAGCAAAGATAGGACGCTCACGGGAAATTTCCCAGCCCCGGGGCGTGAAACTTTTGTGCGCCGCTGTTACTTTTTGTCCATGACAGAGAAAACATACACCGGCGGCTGCCTTTGCGGCGCGCTGCGCTACGAGGCCAGGGGCGAACCGACCGTGACGGGCCACTGTTATTGCGGCGATTGCCGCAAGTCCTCCGGGTCGGGGTTCATCGGCTTCATGGGATTCCCGGCGAGCGCCGTGACGTTCACGGGCGAGGCGCGGCAGCACGCAGCCACGTCCTTTCGCGGCACGCCGGCGGTGCGCAATTTCTGTCCGACCTGCGGCGGGCTGGTCTATGGCGGCATTGCCGGAGTGGACGTGAGTCACACGATCTATGCCGGGTCGCTCGATGACGCGACCGAATTCCATCCGCAGATGGCGATCTTCGCGCGCGACCGGCCGGCATGGGCGCTGATCCCGGAGGGGATGGCGGTGTTCGAGACGATGCCGGGGCTTTAGCCGCCGCGCATTTGTCCGAGTACGTCGAGTGCCGCGTAGGCCGCCTCGATGCCGCCGACGGGATCGAACACGGGCATCTCGATCGACCACAGCGCACTCAGCACGCCATGCGCGAAGCACCAGCGCACTAGGCGCTCAGGATCGAGGCCAAGCCGGGTCGCCACGATTTGGACGCGGCGCTCCAGATGCTTCGGCTCGCAGAACGCGCGCGTCGGATTGTGCAGGAAGGACGAGGTCTCGAATTCCAGTTCACCGGTGTAGCCCTTCGGATCGATCACCAGCCAGCCGCGAGTATCGTCGCGCACGACGTTGGCGTGGTGCAGATCAGTGTGGAGCAGGTATTGCGTCGCCGACTGACTCTCACAGAGTTCGAAGAACTCCTTCTTGCCGCGTTCGAACAGGTCGCGCTTGAGCATCGCGTGTTCGGGCGCGGGCTTGTTGAAGCTGCGGCCGCAGTCGAACAGGGTAGGCCAGCCTTCCGGTGCCGGCATCGTATGGAGTGCGGCGACCGTATCGCACCAGATGTTCGTCGCGGCATCGTCATCCGTAGTCACAAGATCGGCGAGCGGCGTTCCGGGGCGCACACGCTCGAGCAGCGTGGCTTTGTCGTCGGCTTCCAGCACACGGACGGCGCGGTCGCCCCAGCGGCGCAGGATCGCGGCGCTGCGCGTCTCGTCGCTATGCGGCTTGAAGACTTTCAGCACGCCAGGCGCGTCGCCGCGCGTGACGAAGGCGAGCCACGACGAGTGCGTCTCGAACGGCTCGCCATCAAGCGTGAGGCGCCACTTCGCGATATGCTCGCGGAGCGGCTCGCTCACGTCTCGCTGTCGGATTTCTTGGGCAGGTTGATCGGGCGGAACAGGAAGGCCGGAAGCTCGTGCTTCTCCGGCTTCACCGGTGTCGCATCGTTTTTGCGGTCCTGATGCGCACGATGCCTGGGCTCGCGGGCTTCCCGCGGCTTGTCACTGTTGCGCTCGCGCCGCGGCTGGTCGTGCCGCTTCTCATGACGCGGACGTTCCTGCGGTGCGGGCTGTTCCGGCACACGCGCGACAGGTGCTTCGAGAGCGACCGAAACTGCAGGTGCTGCCGCCGGCGTTTCGGAAGCCGGTGAGGGCTCCATCGAGGCGACGTGGTCGTGAAATTTGTCGGGACGGAACTTGTCCCGGCGATTGCGATCGCCGCCTTTGCCATTGCGTCCGCCTCGGCCGCGATCGCCGTCGCGCTTGGGGCGCAGGTCTTCGCGGACTTCCAGATTCTCCATCACGCGGCGCGCGATCTTG
>DASZCC010000073.1:0-2359 GCA_035943485.1 Rhizomicrobium sp.
TCGAGCTTTGCAACACGCACATTGCTGTCACGCTTGGCGAGAGCGTTCAGCTCCGTCGCCTGATCGGGCTCGCGGCAGCAGGCGATCACCTCGGCCGCGCTGACGGCGTATTGTCTGGCAAATTCAAGGCCGATGCCGCGATTGGCGCCGGTAATCAATATGGTCGTCATGGTGTTTCTCCGCTCAAGCCACGCCCGATGGAGAAGTTGTAACACCTTGTTGAAGCTGACATCGAAGCGAGATTGTCCTAAAGCTTTTCACCATGTCCATCTGGGGAAAATTCGGCGGTGCCGCGGCAGGGTTCCTGCTCGGCGGCGGACCGATTGGCGCGCTTCTCGGCGCGCTGGCCGGCCATTTCCTGATTGATCGCGAGATACCGAGTCTGGAACCCGGCGAGGAGCCGGGCGTCGTCTTCACCATCGCCATGATCGCGCTGGCCGCGAAGATGGCGAAGGCGGACGGCACGGTGACCGCGGAGGAGATCGAGACCTTCCATCGCCTGTTTCGCGTTCCGTTGAAGGAGCAGGCGAATGTCGACCGCATCTTCCGCCTCGCGCAGCAGGATACCGCCGGCTACGAAGCCTACGCAACGCAGGTCTCAAAGGTGCTCGCCGGCAACCCGGCGCTGCTGGAAGACATCCTCGACGGGTTGTTCGAGATCGCGAAAGCCGATGGCGTGTTCCATCCGGGCGAGGCGCAGTTTCTGGAGCGTGTCGCCGACATCTTCGGCTTCACGCCCAACGCCTATCGTCGTATCCGTGCCGCGCATATCGGGCCCGACAAGGGCGATCCCTATGTCGTGCTGGGCGTCGACTACGACGCGAGCGATGACGAGATCAAGGCGACCTACCGGATGCTGGTGCGCGAGAACCATCCCGACAAGCTGATGGCCCGCGGCGTGCCGGAGGAGTTCATCAGCCTGGCGACAGACAAGCTCGCGACGATCAACACCGCCTTCGACAAGATCGAGAAGGAACGCGGGCGAAGGCTCTGACGCCTGGCCGTCAGGCGAGCCGCCGCACCAGTCCGGCCCTCACATCCGGCCATTCGCTCGCAAGAATCGAAAAATAAGCGGTGTCGCGGAAATAGCCCGCGTCTTCGCGCCAGATGTGGCCACGCAGGATCCCATCGAATTTCGCGCCGAGCTTGGTGATCGCCGCACGCGAGCGCGCGTTGCGGGCGTCGGTCTTGAGGAACACGCAGTTGTAGCCCGCGTCGAATGCGTTCGTGAGAAGCAGCAGCTTGGCTTCCGGATTCACCGGACCGCCCTGTGCCCCCTGCGTGTACCAGGTGCCGCCGATCTCGACGCGCGCGTCCTGCGGCAGGATCTCGTGATAGGAGGTGCAGCCGACGATGGCGCCGTCCGCAAGGCGGCGCACGGCAAACGCGATGCGGTCGCCCCTGGCGATTGCGTGCTCGGCGTTCCTGATCCAGATGTCGAAGTTCGACGGGTTACCGGCCGGCGGCACATGGACGAAATTCTGCGTATCGCTTCCGGCGGCGCGCAGACCGTCATGATGTCGCGGCTCGAGAGGTTCGAGCGTGATGTAGCGGCCGGTGAGGGTGCGGGGTCCGAGACTGGCGACAGGTTTCAAGCGCGCTCCGGGATCGTCGTGATCACCGGATCATGCTGGCAGGCGCGGACGAAGCTGAGCAGCCCCTCGGCCGAGATAGCAGTCGTGCGGTCATTGCGCAGCGGATGGAAGTTCAGCGGCTCAATCGCCAGCATGCCTTCGTCGAACACCAGCCGGACTTTGCCTGCGCCGTCATTCATCACCGAGAACGGCGTCACCGAACCCGGCTCGATGCCCAGCGTCTCGATGAGCAGTTCCGCCGAGCCGAAGGAGAAGCGCGGTGCGCCGAGCTGTCTGGACAGCGCATTCAGGTCGACTTTGAGAGCGTCGCGCACGACCACCAGCCACAGCCCGTCCTTCCGGTCCTTCAGGAAGAGGTTCTTGGTGTGGCAGCCGGGCTGGGTGTCATAAAGCTGCTCGGCCTCTTCGACGGTGAAGACGGGCACATGCTCGTACGTCGTCCAGCCGATGCCGAGCGCGCGAAGCCTGTCATAGAGTGCGGCTTCGCGCTCGTCCGGCGTCGGCAGAGCCATCAGGGCACCAGCCGCTTGATCCATTCCGGCAGCGCGAAGGCCGCGGCGTGGATGTCGGCGTTGTAATAGTCCGTCTTAATCCGCGAGCGCCGCATCCGTTCGACTGGAGGGGCGCGATCCTCAGCGCCGTCACTTTCGGTGTGGGCATCGCCGCGATCGACAGCGCGGGACATGGCGAAGCGCCTTATTTGTATCTGACGGAAACCTTTGACGCGGCGATCGCCTGTCTGGTCCTGGTGCGGCGCGAATTGC
>DASZCC010000074.1:0-3615 GCA_035943485.1 Rhizomicrobium sp.
TCGAACTCGACCTCGGCGCCATAAGGCACGCTGGTCTCAAACGCTTTCTTCATCGCCGCCGTTGCCTTGTCGGCATCCGTCGTCGGCGGCAGGCGCATCGAGAGCTTGGCGGTCGAGTAAGGCAGCAGCACGTTGCCGCCATTCTCGGGCAGCGGATAACCGTCCATCGCGGTGACGGCGAGCGCCGGACGCCAAGTGCGGTTGAGCACGAGCTCGGTCAAGTCGCTGGCCATCGGCTTGGTGCTGCCAGCAAAAGGCATCTTGGTGAAGATGTCGTCGCCCAGGATCTTCGCGGCGTCGCGCGCCTGCTGCATGCGGTCTGGCGGCACCTGCGCGAACAGCTCGTCGAGCTTGATCTGTCCCGTCGCTTCATCCTCGATGCGCGACAGCAGTCCACGCATCACGCGGAACGAGGACGGCACAAGGCCGCTCGCGTCGCCGGAATGCACGCCTTCGGTCAGCACGCGCACCGTGAGATTGCCCATAGCGATGCCGCGTAACGACGTCGTGAGCCAAAGCTGATCGTAATTGCCGCAACCGGAATCGAGGCACACGACGAGATCGGGCGTGCCAATGCGATCGGCGAGATGATCGATATAGGCCGGCAGATCGTAGGAGCCGGATTCCTCGCACGCCTCGATGCAGATCACGCAGCGCGCGTGCTTCTTTTTCTCGGCATGCAGCGACAGGATTGCGGCCAACGAGGCGAACATCGCATAGCCGTCATCGCCGCCGCCGCGGCCATAGAGCTTGTCGTCCTTCATCACCGGTTCCCACGGGCCGGTGCCTTCGGCCCAGCCCTTCATCTCCGGCTGCTTGTCGAGATGGCCGTAGAGAAGAACCGTGCCTTTCGCCTCGCCCGGAATCTCGATGAACAGGAGCGGCGTGCGGCCTTCGAGCTGCACCACTTCGAGCTTCGCACCCGGGAGATGCGCGATCTTCGCCATCGCCCAGGACTCGTAGAGCTTCACCGCCTTGGCCATGTAGCCATGCTTCTGCCAGTCGGGATCGAAGGCCGGTGATTTGTTCGGGATGCGGATGTACTCGATCAGCGTGGGAAGAATCTCGTCGTCCCAGAGCTTGTCGATGAAGGCGGGAATGGTCATGGGCGCGGTCTGCCGTGTGATGCGGCGGCAGTATCGCCTCGCGCGCGGCAAAAAGAAAACGCGCGCGTATCAACCCAACGTCGTCATCACCGGGCCCGTCCCGGTGACCCATACGCTCCGTCTAGCAGGGAGTGTATGGGTGGCCGGGACAAGCCCGGCCATGACGGCATAGAGATAAGATTTGGAGAAGCTACTCCGCGGCTTCGGCCAGATGCGGCGCGGCCTGGAGCACATCCGGGCCGACATGGGCTTCGAACTTCTTGAAGTTCTCCTGGAACATGCCGACCAGCTTCTGTGCCTGCGCGTCATAGGCGGCCTTGTCGGCCCAGGTGTCGCGCGGGTTGAGAATCTTCGTATCGACGCCCGGCACCGCCACCGGCACGCGGAATTTGAAGTGCGGGTCGACCCGCATTTCGGCATTCGCCAGCGAACCGTCGAGCGCCGCGGCCAGAAGGGCGCGTGTCGCCTTGATCGGCATGCGCGAACCGGTGCCGAAGGCGCCGCCGGTCCAGCCGGTGTTGACCAGCCAGCAATCCGCCTGATGCAGACCAATCAGGTCGCGCAGCAGGTTGCCGTATTCGCTCGGATGACGTGGCATGAACGGCGCACCGAAGCAGGTGGAGAATGTCGGCTGCGGCTCCTTGCCGAGGCCCTTCTCGGTGCCCGCGACTTTCGCCGTGAAGCCCGAGAGGAAGTGGTACATCGCCTGCGACGGTGTGAGCTTGGCGATGGGCGGCAGCACGCCGAAGGCATCGGCCGTCAGCATGATGACGTTCTTCGGATGACCGGCGCGGCCCGTCTCGCTGGCATTCGGGATGAAGTCGATCGGATAGGCGGCGCGGGTGTTCTCCGCATATTTCGCGCTGTCGAGATCAAGCTCGCGGGTCTTCGGGTCCATCACCACGTTTTCGAGCACGGTGCCGAAGCGCTCCGTCGTCGAGAAAATCTCGGGTTCGGCTTCGCGCGACAGCTTGATCACCTTGGCGTAGCAGCCACCTTCGATGTTGAAGACGCCATGCTCGCTCCACCCATGCTCGTC
Organism: Rhizomicrobium sp.; assembly: GCA_035943485.1. Lineage (GTDB taxonomy): Bacteria > Pseudomonadota > Alphaproteobacteria > Micropepsales > Micropepsaceae > Rhizomicrobium. The sequence goes on from DASZCC010000074.1 coordinate 2,146, forward strand.
GTCGCCGACCAGCGTGCGCGTCGCGTCGGCAGACAGCGTCGTCTTGCCGGTGCCGGAGAGGCCGAAGAAGATCGCCGCCTTGCCGTCCTTGCCGACATTGGCCGAGCAATGCATCGACATCACGCGCTTGGGCGGAAGCAGGTAGTTCATAATCGTGAACACCGACTTCTTCATCTCGCCCGCATAGGACGTGCCGCCGATGAGGACGAGCTTCTTGGTGAAGTTGACCGCAATGACCGTCTTGGTCGCGCAGCCATGCTTGGCCGGATCGGCTTCGAAGTTCGGCAGGTCGATGATCGTGAACTCAGGCGAGAACCCCTTGAGCTGCTCAGCCGTCGGGCGGATCAGCAGCTGGTGCACGAACAGCGAGTGCCACGCATATTCCGTGACGATGCGGACCGGGAGTCGGTATTCGAGATCGGCGCCGCCGAACAGGTCCTTGGCGAACAGCTCGCGGCCTTCCGCGAAGGTCATCATGTCGGCATAGAGCGCATCGAAATGCGCGGGCGTCATCGCCTTGTTGTTGTCCCACCAGACCTGGGATTCGCTGGCAGCATCGCGGACGACATACTTGTCGGAAGCGGAGCGGCCGGTGTGCTGGCCGGTGAGAACGACGAATGGGCCGTTCTTCGCAACATGGCCTTCCTTGCGAAGGATCGCCTCCTCATAAAGCTCGGCGACATTGAGATTCCAATTCACGGCTTTCAGATTGCGAAAGCCCTGACCTTCGAGCCCGTGCGCGCCCGACGCTTTGTTTGACATTCGATGCCCTCTAACAAGATTCCCGTGCGCGGCGGTCCGTTGCCCGGCCGCTTGGTATTTTGTGCAAAATAGAGGGTCCGGGGCGGCCCCATCAATCAACTAACGGGACGTGGTTTCTATTTTTGCTGCAATGATAACAATAGGTTATATATGACACCGGTAGCAAAATCGGGCGGCCATCAGTCGCGCCAACAGGAATTTCGCGGATTCGCTACGATATGAAGGCGATGAGACTCTCTGATGACGAAGTTGAACGCTATGCGCGGCATATCGTTCTGCGCGAGTTGGGCGGCCCCGGCCAGGCCCGGCTGAAGGCGGCGCGGGTGCTGGTGATCGGTGCCGGCGGGCTAGGGAGTCCGCTGATCCTTTATCTCGCGGCGGCAGGCGTCGGCACGATCGGCGTCGTCGACTTCGATACGGTGAGCCTGTCGAACCTGCAGCGCCAGGTCGCGCACCGCACGGCCGATGTGGGACGGGCCAAGACGGAGTCGGCGCGCGATGCAGTCAGCGCTATCAATCCGCATGTGGCGATCGAGCCGCACAATTTCCGCCTGACGCCCGACAACGCGCGCCCGCTGATCGCGCGCTACGACATCGTCGCCGACGGCTCAGACAATTTCGAGACGCGCTTCCTTGTGAACGACGCGTGCTTCCACGAAGGCAAGACGTTGGTCTCCGCCGCGGTGACAGAGTTTGACGGCCAGCTCG
>DASZCC010000075.1:0-5984 GCA_035943485.1 Rhizomicrobium sp.
GACAGATTTCTTCCCGAAGACCGGCTGCATGTCGCGCTCTCGCTCCACGCGGGCTCGCGGCGCGCGCGGCTGAGCGGACCGGCGCGCTGGCATGCGCTCGCGGAGACGGCTCATGCCGGCTGATCGGGCGGAAGCATCCGAGGCATTCCTCGCAGCTTCGGGCTGGGGCACGGCGCGACGCACGCCCCTCCCGGGTGATGCCTCGACGCGGCATTACGAGCGACTCGCGATGAACGGACGCACCGCGATGCTGATGGACCAGCCGCAGAACGCCGAGACGCCACACGCGCCACATGACGCCACGCCGGAAGAACGGCGCGCGCTCGGCTACAATGCAGTCGCGCGACTCGCGGCGGGCGACGTCAATCGCTACGTCGCTGTCGCCAACTATCTCCGCAAGCAGGGTCTCTCGACACCACAGGTCTACGCCGCTGACCCCAAGCAGGGTTTTGCGATCATCGAGGACCTTGGCGACAACCTTTATGCGGACGTCCTCACCCGTGGCGCCGATGAGCGCGCGCTCTATCTCGCGGCCGCCGACGTGCTGGCCAAGCTGCACGAGAATCCAGCGCCGGCGCAGCTCGCAACGGACGTGCCGTTGCACGCCTATGATGAGACGGCGCAGATGGGCGAGATCGATCTCGTCACCGACTGGTTCGTGCCCTACGCGCTTGGCCGCCAGGCGACTGCCGACGAAGTCGCCGAGCATCGCGCCTTGTGGAAAGCCGTGCTCGACAAGACGCGCTCGGCGCCAGTCTTCGTCCATCGCGACTATCATGCGCAAAACCTGCTCTGGCTGGCCGACCGCCGCGATGTGGCGCGTGTCGGCCTGATCGACTTCCAGGATGCCGTCGCCGGCTCTCGCGCGCAGGATTTGATGCATCTCATCGAGGACGCACGCCGCGACGTGCCCGCCGACATCGCCGCCGCGACTGTCGCGCACTATATGGCCAAGACGCGCGAATACAGGCCCGACTTCAACGAGGACGCGTTCCGCGCCGAGATGGCCGCGATATCGGGCCAGCGCAACGCGCGCATTGTCGGCATCTTCGCCCGCCTGTTCCAGCGGGATGGCAAGCCGCGCTATCTCGCCTTCCTGCCACGCGTGTGGGGATATCTGGCCAACGACCTTGAACATCCGGCGCTTGCCGACCTCAGGGCGTGGTATGACCGTACCATTCCGCGCGACCGGCGCGGCAATCCCGAAGGAGCATCGGCGTGACGGCACCGAAACGCGCGATGATCATGGCAGCCGGTCTTGGCACGCGCATGCGGCCGCTGACCAATGACAAGCCGAAGCCGCTCGTGATGGTGGCGGGACGGACGCTGATCGATCACGCGATCGATCGCCTCGTGGCGGCGGGCGTGACGATGGTGGTCGTCAACGTCCACTACAAGGCGGACATGGTGAAGGCGCATCTCGCCAAGCGCAAGGATGTGGAAGTGCGCTATTCGGAAGAGACGAGCGCCCTGCTGGGCACAGGCGGCGGCGTCGTCAATGCCATCGCCAATTTCGCCGGCGAGCCGTTCTACATCATGAACTCAGACACCGTCTGGGTTGAGGGCGTCGGGCATGCATTGGACAAGATGATTGCGCGCTGGAATCCGGACGAAATGGACGGGTTGCTGCTCATGGCCTCGATGGTGACCGCCATCGGCTATGAAGGACCAGGCGACTTCAACATGGACCCCGACGGTCACCTGACGCGTGTTGCGGAGCATCGCCTGTCGCCGTTCGCCTATCCTGGCGTTCAGATCGTCCACCCCCGGCTCTTTGACGGCGCCCCCGACGGCGCCTTCTCGACCAACCGCATGTGGGACGTCGCAATCGCCAAGGAACGCCTCTTCGGCATTCGCCTCGACGGCGTCTGGATTCATGTGGGCACGCCCGAAGCCGTAAAGGAAGCGGAGCAGTTCCTCGCCGACCTTCCATCGAGCACCCGCGTGAACCACGACACCTGACGTGGCAGCAAACGTCTTCACGATCCCCTCGTCTGCGCCGTTCGCCGACACGCTTGCCCGCGGCCTGATTGAAAAAATCGGCAGCGGACCGCTCGACCTTGCGGCGGTGACGATCTTTCTGCCCACACAACGCGCGGCGCGCACCTTCGGCGATGCGTTCTCCCGCCAGCTCGGCGGTGCCGCGCTGCTGCCGGAGTTCAAGGCGCTGGGCGATGTCGACGAAGACGAATTCCAGTTCGATGCCGAAGCGCTTGAACTGACGCCGGCAATACGGCCGATGCGCCGCACTCTCCTGCTGGGCGCGATGATCACGCGCTGGCACACCGCGACGCGTGGCCCGATCGGCACCGCGGACTCGCTCGCACTTGCTGAGGGCCTCGCCTCGGTGATGGACGAGATGGAGACGCAAGGCTGCGATCTCGACAAGCTCGACGATCTGGTCAGCGGTTCACTCGCCGCGCATTGGGAACGTGTGCTGAACTTTCTCAAGCTGCTGCAGACGCAATGGCCCGCCATCCTGGAGGCCGAGGGCCGCATCAGCCCGGCGGCGCGGCGCAATCAGGCGCTGGCGGTGCTTGCGAAGAAGCTGCACGACGATCCGCCGAAAGGCCCGGTGATAGCGGCCGGTTCGACGGGTAGTATCCCAGCGACAGCCGAGTTGCTGCGCGTGATCGCGCATCTGCCCAACGGCGCGATCGTGCTGCCCGGTCTGGATCGCGAGCTGGACGAGACGAGCTGGCGCAATCTCGATCCCGGTCATCCGCAATTCGGGCAGATGCAATTGCTCCGCCGCATGAACATCGCGCGGACCGATGTGCAGGACTGGATCGCCGCTCCCAACCCCGCACGCGAGCGTGCCTTGCGCGAAGCATTGCGCCCGGCACCGACAACGGACGCCTGGCGCACCATTGCCGAAGACAAACAGGAAGGCGCCATCGCGTCCGGCATCAAGGGCGTCGAACTTATCGGCGCCGCCGATCCGGCCGAGGAAGCCGCCGCCATCGCGCTTGTGCTGCGCGAGGCGCTGGAAGAACCGCGAAAAACCGCTGCGCTGGTGACGCCGGATCGCTCGCTCGCCCGGCGTGTCGCGAGCGAGCTCGAACGCTGGGGCGTCACCGCCGACGACTCTGCCGGCCGTCCGCTGTCCCAGACGCCGCCGGGCATCTTCCTGTGTCTGCTTGCGGAAGCAGCCGACGAGGCCTTCGCGCCGGTGCCCCTGCTCGCACTGTTGAAGCACCCGCTCGCGACGTTGAACGGCAGCGCGTCTGCCTTTCGTGGCAAGGCGCGCGCGCTCGACAAGGTGCTGCGTGGTCCGCGTCCCGATCCCGGCCTCGCCGGCATCGCCAACGCGATCGCGAAGGCGCGCCTCAAACGCGACGCAGAGGTGCTGGCCGATCTCGAACCCTGGTTTGCGGAACTGCGCGCCGCCCTGGCACCGCTCGAAGCCGCCTTTGCCGGCGATCGCTCGGACATCAACGCGCTGATCTACGCCCATCTCGGCGCGGCGGACGCGCTGGCTGGTGGCGGATTGTGGCAGGCGGAAGCTGGCGACGCCGCCGCGCGCTTCGTCGAGGAGCTTGTCGACGCGACGAAGGATTTGCCGGAGATCGACACCGGCGCCTATGCCGCGCTGTTCCGCAAGCTGGCCTCGGCCAAGACCGTCCGCCTCAACCGTTCCGGCCATCCGCGTGTCGCCATTCTGGGTGCGCTGGAGGCGCGGCTGCAACGCTTCGACACTGTTGTGCTGGGCGGATTGAACGAAGGCACTTGGCCGCGTGCGCCCGGCGCCGACCCATGGTTCTCGCGCCCGATGCGTTCGGCGCTGGGTCTCGAACAACCGGAATTCCGCATCGGTCAGGCGGCGCATGACTTCGCAACGCTGGCGGCCGGTCCGCGCGTCGTGCTCACGCATGCGAAGAAGGCCGACGGCGTGCCGGCGATCGCGTCACGCTGGGTGCAGCGGCTGGTGCAGCTCACGAATGGCCTGGGGCTGGCGGATGTGCTGACGCCGCGCCGCGACTATCTTGCGATGGCGCAGACGCTGAACGACGCCGGCGCGCCGCAGCCCGAGAAGCGCCCGCAGCCGCGCCCGCCGGTGGACGCGCGGCCGGGCAAGGCATCCGTCACCGAAGTCGAACGCTGGATCCGCGATCCCTATGCGATCTATGCACGGCGCATCCTCAGGCTGAACATTCTCGACCCACTCGACGCGCCCATCGGCGCGATGGAACGCGGCAACGCGGTGCACTTGGCGATGGAACGTTTCGTCAAGGAGCATCCCGGCCCGCTCTCCGATACCGCCGTGCTCGACCTGTTCAAGATCGGCGATGAGGTTTTCGCGGCCGAGGGCACGCCCAAGGCGGCGCTCGCACTTTGGCGTCCGCGCTTCATGCGCGCCGCGACATGGTTCGTCGAGGAGGAGCGCAAGCGGCGGCACGGCATCCTGTCCTCACGCACCGAGATAAAGGGCAAGTTCGAGATCATGCCGGCTTTCGTCCTCGAAGGCATCGCTGACCGCATCGACCTGCTCGTCAACGGCACAGCCGCGATCATCGACTACAAGACAGGCAAGCCGCCGACGGCGCAGCAGATCAAGATATTCCTCTCACCGCAGCTTCTGCTGGAAGCGGGCATGCTGGCGGGCGGTGCGTTCGACGATCTGGCGGCGCTCGCGACCAGCGAACTCCTCTATGTGCAGCTCGGCGGCGGCCGCAAGCCGGGCGACATCCAGCCGGTCGATGTCGCCCAGACGCCGGCCGCGATGGAGAAGCTGCGGGCGCTGATCGCGCTCTATCGCGATCCGAGCACGCCCTACATTCCCCGTCCCTATGTGCAGTTCGCGCGAGAGGATGGCGACTACGATCATCTCTCGCGCGTGCGCGAATGGTCGATGAGCGGATGGGAGGCGCCGGAGGAATGAGCGACCCGTCCATCACCGCTGCCGACCCGAAACAATCTGCCTGGGTCGCCGCCAATGCCGGCGCCGGCAAGACCTATACGCTGGCCAATCGCGTGACGCGCCTTCTGTTGGACGACACCGATCCGGAGAAGATTCTCTGCCTCACCTACACCAAGGCCGCCGCGGCCGAGATGCAGGCGCGCCTGTTCAAGCAGCTTGGCGAATGGTCGATGCTGCCCAACAAGGTGCTGGAGCAGAATGTCCGCGCCATCGGCGCCGATCTCGGCGGCCCCGAAGACATGAAGAAGGCCCGACGCCTGTTCGCCAAAGCCCTGGAGACGCCGGGCGGCCTGAAAATCCTGACCATTCATGCCTTCTGCCAGAACCTGCTGTCACGTTTTCCGCTTGAGGCCGGCGTGCCGGCGGCGTTCACGGTGCTGGACGATCAGACGGCGCGCGAGCTGATCACCGAAGCGCGCGCCCGTGTGCTGGAGCGTGCCGGCAGCGGCGACGCGCCGCGCGCCGCCGCCGTCGGCCATCTGGTGACGCAGACCAGCGAGCAGACGCTTAACAGCATCCTCGATGCCGCGCTGGGCTCCGATCGACGCAAACTCGACCGCTTCCTGGAACAACTCGCCGAGGAGGATACGGCGCTTGCCGTCCGCCGCGCCCATGGCGCCGACGAAGAGCGCGACGCCGCTGCCATCGCGACGGCCTTCGGCGCCGCCTTCAAAAGCGATCCGCGCATGCTTGAGATGTGCGAATGGCTGCACGGCGCGGCGAAGAACACCGCAAAAGCCGCTGCCCAGCTTGCCGCTGCCTACGCGATGTCATCGCCGCTGGACGCCTATGCCGAGATCCGCGAGGCCCTGTTCACAGACGCCGGCGCGTCGCGCAAACTGCCGGTGAGCCCTGCGCTTGCCGCCATGCAGCCCGAGCTCGCAGAGGCTTTCACGCGCCTGCAGAGCGATTTTGCCGACGCCGAGAACGCGCGCCGCGCCGCGCATGCCGCCAGCCTCGTCGAAGCCGCCATCGTCGTCGCGCGCGCGATGCGCGAGGAATATGCCCGCGCCAAGAAAGCGCGCGGCGCGCTCGACTATGACGACCTGATCAACGAGACGGT
>DASZCC010000076.1:0-2255 GCA_035943485.1 Rhizomicrobium sp.
GCGATGAAGCAGGCATTCTTGTCGGTCCGACGTTCAATGTTGGTCAGGCGCAGCATCACATGGCGTTTCCCGGCACGATCACGCTGCGGCCATCGACAATGATCGCGGCGATGAACGACTGGGCGCAGTCGCTGACGCGCCACGGCTTCGAGGGCATCTACTGGCTGAACGGTCATGGCGGGAATATCGCGACCATCACGGCTGCGTTCTCCGAGATGTATCACGGCGTAACGTTCCAGGAATCCGGATCGAACCGGCCGCCGTTGCGCTGCATGCTGCGCAACTGGTGGGAGCTTGCGGGCGTGATGGACCTCTGCCGCCAGCTCTTTCCGGTAGGCGAGGGCAGTCATGCCACGCCGTCGGAAGTCTCGGTCACCTATTTCGGCTATCCCGAAGCGCAGAAGTCGGTGGTGATGTCGCCCAAGATCGCACCCAACGGCCCGATCTATGATGCCGAGGACTACCGCCGCCGCTTCCCGGACGGTCGCATCGGCTCCGATCCCAGCCAGGCAAGCGTGGAAGCCGGCGAGAAGATCGTGAACGCGGCGGTGAAGTCGGTTATCAGCGAGTTCAGGACCTTCGCGGCGTCGTAGCTCTCAACCTCGCCCGCGATAGCGGGAGAGGTCGAAAAGCGCGAAGCGATTTTCGGGTGAGGGCACACGCCGCCCGCACCGTTTCCCCTCACCCGATTTGCAAGTGCAAATCGACCTCTCCCGTGAACGGGAGAGGTTACGAGCGCCAGCCAAATCGCGATCGTGCCGGCATCTGCGGTACGTTCATCCGCCGCACAGTCAGGCCATCGATCTCGAGCGACTTGATCCGGGCGCTGCCTATCGCGAGGCGGCCGATGGCGAGATAGCCGAGCGCCAGAAACCCCAGCGCGGCCGCGCCAGTGGCGAGCGCGCCCAGTGCGACGGCGCCGGCTGCCGATGAACGCATGACCTGATCGCGACGTGGCACGCGGAAGACCTCGTTCACGCCTTCGCGCCTTCCTCGAACGTGTAGTCGAGTTCATAGCTGTGTTTGCCGTCGGCGACGCGGATGGCGAGTGTCCCGCTGATCCCCTTCAGCGCGTCGGTGCCTGAGTCCGGCACGATGGCGACCGAGAGCTGCGGCACGCCGCGGGTCATTATCCCCTGGTGATGCAGCAGGAAGGAACCGTTGCGGCCGCGCAGTGCGCCCGTCACCTTCTCGACGGCGACATAGACCGCTGAGCCTTTCGTCGCCGTGCCGGCGGTGAGCATCTGTCCCTTGCTGGTCGCTTCGAGATCGCCGTGGAATGTCTTGTTGATCATCATGCGGCCCATGAGCGGGTCGGCGACGTGATCCTCGTTCGTCAGCGGCGTCGGTTTCACCTCGAACGTGCCGTATGCGTGTTTCATCGCGGGCGCTGCCGGCCTCGTCGATTCCTCGTCGCCCGGCCAGACATAAAGCGCGTCGGGCAGCTTCTCCTCGTTGTCCTCGCCGTCCGTCAGGCGCACGAGCGCGCAGCTCTGTCGCTCGTAGAAGCGCCGGGCGCCGGCGTTCTGCTGGAACACCCAGAGCTGGAAGCCTTGCGGATGGCTGCCCGTGATCTGGGTGAAGAGCTTGCTGCCGGTCTCCGAGTTGAAACGCGAGGGATGGACGTAGAGATGTTCGAGCCAGCCACCATCTATGACCGCGAAACCCACGACACGCCCCTCGCGTTCGGCGACCCAGGTCTCCTTCTCGCCGACAGTCTCGCGGATGAAAGCGCGCGTTTCGTCGTCGGTGTGCAGTCGTGGCAAGTAGGTCATCGTGGCGCGGGAGGCGACAAACACCTCCGCGGCCTGGGCGGCATCGGCGGGGGTAGCGCGGCGGATGGTTGTGGGCATGTGTTCCCTGCATGGTTCCGCGCTTGAAAGGCTGCGCGGCTGGGTCCATCATCGCACCTGTCCCAGGGGTGCCCGCAAGGGCTGAGATCGCAATCCCGCGAGTCCCTTTGAACCTGATCCGGCTAACACCGGCGTAGGGAGAGGTCTGATGAACAAGCCCATTCTCAACACGAAATCCATGGAAATCACGCGCGGCGCCTTGCCGGGCTCGCGCAAGGTGCATGTCGACGGCGTGCCGTTCCGCGAGGTGCCGCTGTCCGGCGGCGAGGCGCCGATCCGGCTCTACGACACGTCTGGTCCGTACACGGATGATACCGTGGCGATCGACATCGAGAAGGGGTTGGCCTCCCAGCGTCGCGACTGGATCCTCGCGCGGGGCGATGTCGAGGAATATGTCGGCCG
>DASZCC010000077.1:0-9613 GCA_035943485.1 Rhizomicrobium sp.
GGCCGCGATCGTGCACATGACGCATGCCGCCGCCGCGCAGCTGGGCCCGGAGAACATCCGCGTCAACTGTATCTGTCCTGGCCTCATCGCGACGAACATTTTCGCGCAGGGCATGGGTCTGCCGAGCCAGCTTGCCGACACGCGCATCGACGCGATCGCCGAAGCGGCGAAAGGCTCGCAGCCGATCCCGCGTGGCGGGCGCGGACGCGACATCGCGGAGGCAGCGCTCTATCTTGCCAGCGACGCATCGGGCTTCGTCAACGGCCATGCGATGGTGGTCGATGGCGGTCTGACGCTCGGCGCCAGCGGCGCCGCGGCGCTCAGCGTGTTCGCTCCCATCGTGCAGGCGCTCGGTATCGATGCCGACGCGCTTGCCGAGATGGCGCGGACGCGTCCCTAGCGGCCTGCCAGAGGGTCGGGCCCGAAGCGGTTGGTGCCTTCGGTGCCTTTCAGGATGTAGAGCTCGACAAAGGCCCAGAGTCCGATGATCGACGCGATGCCGTTGCCGATTGTGGCGATGGGATCCTGGGGTGGCTCCGGCGGTGGACGATGTTCGGCGGCTGCCTTCATTGCTTCGGAAAGGTTTGCGAGGAATTCAGGCAAGTGGAGGAGGAACGGTATCTGGCACACCGCTGGCAGGAGAATGAACACGAGCAGCCACCACACGCTTTTGTCGCGATCGTGCAAGCGCTTGGTCACGATCGACAGATACACATACATGAAGATGACGTAGAGGCCGGCCATGACGGGAAAGAAGGACGGCGTCGCGGCGACGGCGGCGGACCAGGTCGTCTTGCTCTGCATCACGTCGAACAGGGCGCCAAAGCCCAAGGTCATCTGCAGGGCAATTGCAAAGATTAACTCAAAGACTATGCCGACAAGGATGAACGCCCACATCTTCGCGCGATTGATGCGCCCGTCGAAACTGAAGAGATAATTGAAAAACCCCATGTGCGCCCCCGCCATGAACGGGGCGACGCTAGCGGTTCCTCAATCGCGCAGCAACTCGTTGATCGAGGTCTTGGACCGGGTCTTCTCGTCGACGCGCTTGATGATGACGGCGCAATAGAGTGCCGGCTTGCCCGGTCCGCCGCCGAGCGATCCCGACACCACGACCGAGTAGGGTGGCACACGGCCCTGAAAGGTCTCGCCGGTGTGACGGTCGACGATCTTGGTGGAGGCGGTCAGATACACACCCATCGACAGGACAGAGCCTTCGCCCACGATGACGCCCTCCGCCACTTCCGAGCGCGCGCCGATGAAGCAATTGTCCTCGATGATGGTGGGTGCCGCCTGCAACGGCTCCAGCACGCCGCCGAGGCCGGCGCCACCCGAGATGTGACAGTCTGAGCCCACCTGCGCGCAGGAGCCGACCGTCGCCCAGGTGTCGATCATGGTGTTCTCGCCGACACGCGCGCCAACGTTCACAAACGACGGCATCAGCACGACGCCCTTGGCGATGAAGGCGGAGCGGCGCACGACGGCGCCGGGCACGGCGCGGAATCCGGCGGCGCGGAATTTCGCCTCGTCCCATTTGGCGAATTTGGAATCGACCTTGTCCCACCAGTGCGCGCCGCCCGGTGCGCCTTCGATCACCTTCATGTCGTTCAGGCGGAACGACAAGAGCACGGCCTTCTTTAGCCATTGATGGATAAGCCACTCGCCGCCGATCTTCTCGGCGACACGCAGGCGCCCGGCATCGAGGTCTTCGAGCACGGTCTCGACCGCGTCGCGCACCAAGCCCTTCGTCGCGACGCCAAGCGTCTCGCGGTTTTCCCAGGCGTCGTCGATGGTGCGGGCGAGGTCTATCATCTCAAATCCGTATGCGGTTCAGGAAGGCGGCAAGATCGTCTGTTTCGTGGTCGATGTGAAGATGGGCGTCGTCGACTTTCCAGCTCGAGAAGCCGCCGCCAGTATTGAACCACACTGTTTTCATGCCGCGGCTCTTGGCGGCTGCCAGATTGCGCACGCTGTCATCGAACATTGCGGCCGCCGTCGGATCGATATCGCCCCGGCTGATCAGCGCGTCGAACGAGGCGGGGGAAGGCTTCGGCGCAGCCATCAAAATGCGCGCGTCGACAATGCCGTCAAACAGATCTTGCACGCCCAGCCCGGCCAGGACATTGGCGGCAAAGCGGCCGCAATTGTTGGTGAAGACGAAGCGCTTACCGGGGAGTCGTGCGAGCGCGTCCCGAAACCCGTCGTCCTTCGTCAGGTTGAGTTCGGTGATGTCGTTGATCGCGTCATGGTAGTGATCGGGATCGACACCGTGATGCCGCACAAGACCGGCCAGTGTGCTGCCATGCTCCATCAGGTAGCGCTTTTGCACGTCCCAGGCGGGATCGCGCGGCAGATCGAGAGTCGCCTGGACATAGCGGCAGATCCGCTCCTCCAGCGCCTTCTGTGTCTCGGCATCGGTTGTGTAGAGCGTGTGATCGAGATCGAACACCCAGTGCCGCACATGGCGGAAATCGGGCGCTGGGTCGGATGTGACGGCGTTCATCGGGCGCGGAAGATGGTCGAAGCGCGCCTGCGGTGCAAGCGCCGCGTAAATCTTTCGTCAACCACGGAAATTAAGCAGCGGTTAAAGCCAAAAGTCCGACAATTCGGGCGTCCGGAAGGTCCTGGAATGGCGACGCCAAGAACCTATCAACCGCCCGCGTCGCTGACGCGCGATGAGGCGCTTGCGCTGCTGGAATCGCGCGCCCAGATCGCGCAGAGCGAGCTCGCCGGTCACACCGATGCCGGCGGCGAGGTGCTGCATTATCTGGCCGAGAATGGCGCGGTCGCGACGCGGCGCGCGGTTGCGGCCAACCCGGCGGCGGAAGCGCGGACCAATTTCCATCTTTCGGCGGACGAAGATGAGGAGGTGCGTGTCGAGCTGGCGCGCAAGATCGCCCGCCTGATGCCCAACCTCGACGTCGAGGAAAGCCGCCACATCCATGCGCTGACGATCGACACGCTGGAGCGGCTGGCGAAGGACCAGGTGGTGCGGGTGCGTGCCGTGCTGGCAGAAGAGATCAAGACGCTCGATTGCGTGCCGAAATTTATCGTGCAGACCCTGGCGCGCGACGTGGCCAGCCTCGTGGCGGCGCCCATCCTGCAGTATTCACCGCTGCTCTCCGATGCCGACCTGCTTGAAGTGATCGCGGCCGGACGTGCGGAGGAAGTGCTCACCGCCATCGCCAGCCGCCGGCCCTTGTCCGGACAGGTGGCGAACGCCGTCGTGGGCACGCTCGACATCCCGTCGATCGCGGCGCTGCTCGCGAACCCTGACGCCAGGGTGCGCGGGCGGACGATGGACAAGCTGATCGAGCACGCGGAGAAGGTCGAGGCGCTGCAGGTGCCGCTCGTGATGCGCACCGATCTGTCCAAGCGCGCGATCTGGCGCATCGCATCGTTTGTCGGTGCGAGCCTGATCGAGCAACTGGTCGGACGCTACGGCCTCGATGACGATACGAGGAACCAGCTCAACAAGGAATTGCGCGTCCGGCTGCAGGAAGATGGCAAGGGCGAGCATGACGGTCTTGAAGCGGCCGTGCGCGATGTCGCTGCGGCGCGCGCCGAAGGCAATCTCGACGAGAAGTTCGTTGATGCAGCCGCCACTGCTGGGCAGCGTGATGTCGTTGCGCTGGCGCTCGTCGAACTCGCAGGTGTGCCGGAGCCGGTTGTGCGCAAGATTCTCGCGTCACGCACCGCCAAGCCGGTGACGGCGCTGGTCTGGCATGCCGGTTTGTCGATGCGCGTGGCGTTCAAGGTACAGAACCATGTGATGAAGCTCGGCGCGAGCGAGCTCCTGCCGGCGCGCGCCGGCGTGCACTTCCCGATGACGGAAGACGAGATGCGCTGGCACCTCAACTATTTCGACGTGGGCGCCTGACGCGGCACAAGGCCGTTCTCGGCGACATGCGCAACATAGCCCGCGACACCGGCAACGGGCGTCTTCAGAAAGCCGGTGGCGGTCAGTCCGCGCGCGGTGCAGTTCCTGCGATCCTGGATGTCGAATTCGATCTTGGCCGTGCAGAACGTCTCGGGGCCCTTCACGATGGGCGCGCCGCCTGCATGCTGCACGTAGAGATAATAGGCGTCGGTGGCGAGCCGCGTTGTCACCAGGCGCGCGCAGGCGCCCGGCGCGATCGGCCACCAGCCATGGCTTTGCCAGGTGCCCTTCTCTGAATGGCCCAGTGCCGCGATGACGGGCTTGGCCGTGTCATTGCACACCGAATAGCCTTCGGGAACCGCGTTCTTGAGCGCCGCGGTCTCCAGCGCGTCGAACAGTCCTGCATCGCCTGAGGCCTTCGACAGATGCATGCGGCGCTCGAAGGCCGCGAGCATGGCGGCTTGCTGGCTGCCCGGCCTGCCGTCGATGGGCGTGTGATAGCCGGTGTCGTTGAGCAGGCGCTCGATGCCGGCAAGGCGCGCCTGCGCCATGGTCGCCAGCATCGGCGACTCGCTGAACGTCATCGTCCAGCTCGTCATGTGGTTGGTGTTGAGCAAGGCGAAGGGCAGCTCGAACGCGCCGTCATCCCTGCATCCCGGCGTGTTCACGACGGTGCTGATGGTGAAGTTGTCGTCCTTGACGCAGACACTCTGCCTGCCGCCCCAGCTCCGCTGCGTGCCGCTATGCGCGAGCGATGACCGTCCGTAGATATAGTACGCCTGCGCGGTCAGATCGCCGGTGATGGCGACGGCGCAGGCGCCGGGCGTCAGTCGCGTCCAGCCCTTGCTCACGACATCGGTGCTGCCTTGCGCAGCTGTCGCGGCATTGAGGATGTAGGACGTGCGATTGCAGAAGGTGAGCGAGGCGTGCGCGGGGGTGGAAAAAAGGTTTAGAGCCAACAACAAGATCGTCATGGCCGGGCTTGTCCCGGCCACCCATACGCACAACTGCATCACGGAGCGTATGGATCGCCGGCACGAGGCCGGCGATGACGGTTGGTTGGTGCGTGAAAGTTGTGCTGCAATCATTCCGCAGTGATCAGCGTGCCGGCGCCGTGCTCGGTGAACAGTTCAAGCAGCAGTACATGCGGAATACGGCCGTCGAGGATGACGGCGGCGCGGACGCCACCGTCGACCGCATCAATCGCGGTTTCGATCTTGGGGATCATGCCGCCCTTGATCGTGCCGTTCTTGATGAGGGCGCGCGCTTCTTCCACCGTCAGGCGCGGGATGAGTTTCTTCTCCGCGTCCAGCACGCCCTCGACATCGGTCAGCAGCACCAGGCGCTCGGCCTTCATTGCGCCAGCAACAGCTCCGGCCACCGTGTCGGCATTGACGTTGTAAGTCTCGCCCGCGCTGCCCACGCCGATCGGCGCGATCACGGGGATGATCTCCTGCTTCATCAGGGTGTGCAGGACGTCGGGGTTCACTTTCTCAGGCTCGCCGACGAAGCCGAGGTCGACGCCGTTCTTCATCAGTTTGCGCGCCAGCAGCATGGTCGAGTCCTTGCCCGACAGGCCGACGGCGCGGCCGCCCGCGGCGTTGATCGAACTCACGATCTGCTTGTTGATCGAGCCGGTCAGCACCATCTCGACCACGTCGATCGCCGCCTGGTCGGTCACGCGCAGGCCGTCGACGAAAGTGGACGGGATTTCCAGCCGCGACAGCATGGCGCCGATCTGCGGCCCGCCGCCATGCACGACGACGGGATCGATGCCGGTCTGCTTCATCAGCACGATGTCCTGCGCGAAATCGGCCGCCTGGCCGCCGCCCGCCATCGCGTTGCCGCCGAACTTCACGACGATCGTCTTCTGGTCGTATTTCAGGATGTAAGGCAGCGCCTCCACCAGGACGCGCGCGGTCGAGCGCCAGCGCGCCATCACGCGCATGTTGCGTTCCTGGGAGAAATCGTCCTGAAGGGTCATGCCTCGTCCCCTGCAAAATCGGGGCGCTTATAACCTGAAAACTTACGGGACAGCCAGCGTCGCGAGGTGGAGCTTCAGCGCGTCAAGACCTGTCCGTTTCAGGGACGATGTTGCGAAGATTTCAGGATAGGCGGCGGTGTGCTTGCGCGCGGCGGCATCGGTCGCGGCGCGCACGACGGGAAGCTCGCCCTTGTCAAGCTGGTCGATCTTGGTCAGCACCAGCGCATAGGAGACGGCGGCCTCATCGAGCAGCTTCATCACGGACTGGTCTGTGTCCATCACACCGCGGCGCGAGTCGATAAGCACCAGCACGCGTTTCAGACTGGCACGGCCGCGCAGATAGGCGAAAATCAGCGTCTGCCATTCCGCCGCCAGCGTCTTGGAAGCCTTGGCATAGCCGTAGCCCGGCAGGTCGACCAGCATCTCACGCCCGGCGAGATTGAAGAAGTTGATCTCCCGCGTGCGGCCTGGTGTGTGGCTGACGCGCGCCAGCGTCTTGCGGTTGGTCAGCGCGTTCAGAAGGCTCGATTTGCCTGCATTCGAGCGTCCGACGAACGCAATCTCCGGCAGCGATTGCGGCGGCAGGCTGTTGATGTCGCTGGTGCCCCAGACGAAATCGCACGCGCCCGCAAAGAGCTTCGTCGCAGCGGCGAGGTCTTCGGTCGTCACTTCTCCTCGACGGCTTTCTTGCTGCCCCCGAACAGGCTGTCGAGGCGCAGGTTCTTGAACAGGTGAACCTCAACGCCCTGGCGGCTCATGATGTACCATTGCTGCGCGACGCCGAGCAGGTTGTTCCAGGTGTAGTAGATCACGAGGCCGGCGGGGAAAGTCGCGAACATGAAGGTGAACATGATCGGCATCAGGCTGAACATGCGCGCCTGGATCGGATCGGCCGGCGCCGGATTCAGCTTGGTCTGCACCCATTGCGTGATGCCCATCAGGATCGGCCAGATGCCGATCGACAGGAACGCCGGAATGAACGCCGGCACGTGATAGGGCAACAGACCGAACAGGTTCATGATCGAGGTCGGATCGGGCTGCGAGAGATCCTTGATCCAGCCATAGAACGGCGCCTGGCGCATCTCGATGGTGACGAAGAAAACCTTGTAGAGCGAGAAGAACACCGGGATGACGAGAAGCTGCGGCACGCAGCCGGTCAGCGGGTTCACTTTCTCCCGCTTGTAGAGCTCCATCACGGCCTGTTGCTGCTTCACCGGGTCATCGGGGAAGCGCTTCTTGATCTCTTCCTGTTCGGGCTGGACCTTCTTCATCTTCGCCATGGTGCGCGCCGATGAGCTCGCGATCGGAAAGGTGACGAGCTTCACCGCGACGGTGAGCAGCAGAATGGCGAGACCGAAATTGCCGAGCAGCTTGTAGAAATAGTCGAGTACCCAGAACAACGGCTGGGTGATCGGTTTGAACCAGCCCCAGTCGATCGCCATATCGAAATCGGTGACGCCTTCCTTGTGCTCGTAGAAGCGCAGGGTGTCGACGACCTTGGCGCCGGCGAAGAAGCGATGCGTCACGGTGGCCGTCGCGCCTGCGCCGACATTGCGCGCATTCAGGCGATAGTCGGCCTGATACGACTTGGCGCCATTGCCGTAAGGCTGGCCGCGATAGCTGCCGCTGAAGTTTTCGTTCTGCGGCGGGATGACGGCGGCCATCCAGTATTTGTCGGTGATGCCCGCCCAGCCGCCGGTGGAGGAGAACTCCTTGGCCGGCGTGCCGTCATCCTTGAAATGGTCATAGCTGGCATCGGTCAGCGTGCCGTTGGCGACGCCGACGAAGCCTTCGTGCAGCACCCAGTAATGCTGCGTCTTGGGCACGCCGTCGCGCACGACCAGCGCATACGGATAGAGCGCAACGCTGCCCTTGCCGGTGTTGTGCACGCTGTCGTTGACGGTGAACATGAACTTGTCGTCGACGCTGATGACGCGCGAGAAGACGAGGCCCTGGCCGTTGTCCCACTCCAGCGTCACCGGCTTGCCCGGCGCGATGACCGTGCCGGACTTCAGTGACCACACCGTGTCGTCGCCCGGCACTTTCACGCCGGTGCCGGTCCAGCCGAAATCGGCGAAGTAGGGGAAGTCGGTGCCCTTGGGCGCGAGCAGTACAATCTCCGGACTCTTGGGATCGGTCGTCTCGCGATAATGTTTGAGGCGCAGATCATCGAAGCGCGCGCCTTTCAGTAGCAGCGAGCCGTCGATCGACGGCGTGTCGATCTTCACGCGCGTGCCGCTCGAGGCCAGGGCCTTCGCAAGCGTCATGTTCGCGGGCTGGCCCGGCTGGCTGGGCACGCCAGGGACGACAGACGCGGGCGTGACCTGGCCCTTGTGGATCAGCGCCTGCTTCGCCTGGTCGGCTTTCATCGCAGGGCCAGCGACGAAATACTGCCAGCCAAACAGGATCGCGGCCGAGAGCACGATCGTGATGATGAGATTGCGGTTACCGGTGTTGTCGTTCATCGAACAGGCTTACCTCGGCGGAACAGGATCAAAGCCCGACGAACCGCCGAGCCAGGTGATGGGATGGCAGCGCGCGATGCGCCGGATGGCGAGGCCCATGCCCTTGAGCGGACCATGCGTCTCGATCGCCTCGATGGCGTAGTGCGAGCAGGTCGGCTGGAAGCGGCAGGCCGGCGGGAACAGCGGTGAGACAAACTTGCGATAGAAGCGGATCGGGGCGATCAGCACGGTGCTGGCTGTGTCACGGACATTGAGATGCGCGGTCGTCACGGCGATTCTCCTGCCCGTCCAAGTTTCGCATGGGCGGCGCGAATTGCGCCTGCGAGGTCGGCGAGAAGCCCGTCGAAGGGCCGCGCCACAGTTGCCGCCCGCGCGACCAATACATAGTCGGTGCCTGCCGCACCCGAAAGGGGAAGGACCGCCGCAGCCGCTGCCCTAAGCCGCCTTTTGGCACGGTTGCGGACGACGGCATTGCCGATCTTGCGGCTGGCAGTGAAGCCGACCCGGATGGTGCCGGGCTTGGGCTCAGGGGTAGGGCAGATTTCGAGGGTAAGGCCGGGAGCGACCCGGCGGATGCCGCGCGCGGCCCGAAGGAAGTCAGCGCGGACCTTGAGACGATCCAGGGAAAGGACCTGGCCGGAATCCGAGGGTGTCAGGCCGAGAGCTTCTTGCGGCCGTGCGCGCGACGGCGGGCAAGAACCTTGCGGCCGCCCTTGGTTTCCATGCGGGCGCGGAAGCCGTGACGGCGCTTGCGAACGAGATTGCTGGGCTGGTACGGGCGCTTCATGGCGGTCTCGATTGTCTGACGTCGAAAGAGCGGGGTTTCTAGGGGGGTACTAGTGGGCTGTCAACCGTGTGCTGCATAGCTCGGCCGACCCCCGGCGCACTATTATTTCCGCGGTTAATAAGGCTTTATGCCCCCATGTCCGGCCCCGGCCGCATCCGAATTTCCGATCGCGTAAGGCCCCTGGCGAAGAGTCTCTCGGGCCGGCTCCTCCTTTTGACCGCCATTTACGTGATGGTCGGCGAAGTCCTGATCTTTGTGCCGTCTGTTGGGCGCTACCACCGGGAGCTCCTGGACAACCATATCGAGTCGGCGGAACTGGCGATCCTTCCCTTCACGGAACCCGGCGGTCAGGGCCTGTCCGACATGCTGCGCAAGCAGCTCCTGCGCCGCGCCGGCGCCGATGTTGTGACCCTGCGGCGCGCCGACCAGCGCGAACTGTTCCTGGTGCAAGGGCAACCGGAATGGATCGACCACACGATCGACCTGACCAAGACGAC
>DASZCC010000078.1:0-4278 GCA_035943485.1 Rhizomicrobium sp.
CGGTCACGACGCGCATGGCCGCAGCGCCTTCTTCATCCATGGCGACAACCGCGCTGCGAACCACACCGCGTCCGACGGCTGCATCGTCCTGGCGCCGGCAATCCGCCGCGCGATGGCCGCAAGCGCCGACACAGTTCTTGAGGTGACGACATGACGAAATACTTCTCCGAAATCTTCCAGGACATTGATGGCGGCTATTCCGCCAAGCGCACGGCGTTCTTCATTTTCGTTCTGTTGATCGTCGCGGGTTTCCCGATGGCGCTGGCGGTGCATGATCACGCGACGCTCGATTATCTGCGTCAGGGCATGGCGACGCTGGCTGATCTCATCAAATGGATGGGCGCGCTGATCGCGTCCGAGCAGATGACGAAGTTCGCCGGCCGGAAAGCGGCGCCATGATCGCCATCCGCCCCATCGTCTGGATCATCGCCGCCGCGCTTGTCGCGGTCGCCCTTCTTTATGGCGCTTATCGCGTATTCGGCGACGGACCGCGGCGTGAGGCGGCGATCGCGCGGGCGCAGTCGGCGCTCAATGCAGCGGACAACCAGTCAGCGCATCAGGCGATTCAGACCATCCAGAACAATGCGGACGCCGAAGCGGCGAGCCGCCAGATTACAAGGAGCAATCATGTCACCATCATTCACGCGCCGGGCGCGCAGGATCCTGTTCCGGTCGCTGTCGATGCTGCCGGCCGCCGCGCTGTGTGCCTGCGCAAGTCAGCCGCCGGTCTTCCTGAATGCGCAGGCGTGCTCGACCCTCATCCCTGATGCGTGGGCGAAGGCCGGCGTGCCATCGGCACCCTTGCCGCCGGACAAATCGGTTGGTGAGTGGATCGCGTTCGCCGATGCGCAGACCGGCCAGCTCGACATCGCCAATGCCCGCACGACGGATGCGCTGGCCATCATCACCGCCTGCGAGGCGCGCGACCGCGCGGCGCAGAACGCGATGAAGCCGTGGTGGCGGTTGTGGTGAGGGTCATGACGCGCACCACCGATCCGGAGGTGCAGCACGAATACTATGTCAGCGAGATGTGGGAGGCGATGCAGCTGGTCTATGACCAGAACGACCCGCATTACGCGCTGGCATTTGAAGCGGTGCGGATCAGCATCACTATCGCGGTGGAACAGAAAGTACGGCTGTCCCAAGTGGAACGCCTCTGGGCCATCGCGCAGAAGGCTGACGCTGCGAGACCTTGCAACGCCGCGCCTCCCGCCCCCATCATCGCGGCGAACCGGAGGACGTCATGAAAGTCAGCGAAGCCCTTTCCACGCGCAAATCGATCCGCGCCTTCCGGCCCGATCCGGTGTCGCGCGCAACAATCGAGGCGATCCTGGCGACCGCCTCGCGCGCGCCGTCGGGCGGCAATCTGCAGCCGTGGAAGGTGCATGTGCTGCTCGGCCCGGCGCGGGACGAACTGGTGCGCCGCACGAAGGAGCGGATGAACACGCATCCGATGGGCGAGACGCCGGAATATCACATCTACCCGACGGCCCTGACCGAGCCGTACAAGTCGCGCCGCTTCCGTATCGGCGAGGCGATGTACGCCACGCTCAACATCGCGCGCGAGGACAAGGCGGCGCGGCTTGGCGTGTTCGTGAAAAACTGGGAATTCTTCGGCGCGCCGGTGGGTCTCATCATCACGATCGACAAGCAGATGCAGCAGGGCCAGTGGTCCGATCTCGGCATGTTCCTGCAGTCGGTCATGCTGCTGGCGCGCGAGCATGGCCTGCACACCTGCGCGCAGGAAGCGTGGGCCGTGTTCCATCCGGTGATCCGCGAATATCTGTCGATCCCGGAGAACGAGATGATTTTCTGCGGTATGGCGATTGGCCACGCCGACGAGAGCGCACGCATCAACTCGCTGGAATCGGAACGCGCGCCGCTGCACGAATGGGCGGTCGTTCGCGAGACCGCCTGATATCTAGTTCTCGCGCTCGACCTGGCGCCTGATCTCCGACGGCGACGCGCCGTAACGCGCCCGGAACCGGTGATTGAAGTGCGACACGTCGCTGAAGCCGCACTCATAGGCGAGGCCCGAGACGCTGCGCACGACATGCGTCTTGTCGACCAGCAGGCGGTGTGCCCGCTCCAGCCGCATCGACAGCAGGTATTGCGTGAACGTCATGCCGTCCTGCTCGAACAGGCGCTGCAGCGTGCGCGTGCTGATGCCGTGGCGCGACGCCAGCGTGTCGGCGTCGAGATCCTGACGCGACAGGTTGTGCATCACATCGTCCTTCAGGCCGCGAATGCGCGCCGCCTTCAGACCGCCCGCCCGCGCGATGTCGCGCGCATCGCCGCGCGCATCCAGCAGCAGCGCCATGAGGTCGTGGATGTGCGCCGTGATGCGCTTGCGCAGTTCCGGCGAGTCGTAGCACTCGTGACGGTCCACGGCATCGAGATAGCTGATGAGGAAGTTGAGATAGTTCGAATGCCGCGAGATGATGCGCGCACTGCGGTCTTCCGCCCGCGATGTCTGCCGCACCGAAGCGCGCGCCAGCCGCACGCAGCGCAGACGACCGGTGACAGGACGCTCGAAGTTCGCCTGCTCCGAGCAGTCGAGCAGGACGGCGTCGCCGGGCCCGAGCTCGAACTCGCGCCCGCGATGTTCGACACGCAGGACGTTGTCAGGATTGATCACAAGGAGGAAGTCGTCATTGTCGTTGGCGATGACGTCCCTGCCGCGCCGGTTGATATGCGCGTCGAGGAAACCCATGCCGAAACGGACCTCCTCAAAGATGCGCAGCGAGGCTTCGGCACGGAACGCGCTGTCGCCCAGCCGGTCGACCTCGGCGCTGATGAGTTTGCGCGACATGATTTGCCGCCAGCCGTCGAGTCGGTCCTTGGCAGGAAGCATACGTGTAGAAAAACGCTGAACCATGAAGTCCAGCGGCGGCCCATCCATCCCCATCTGTACGCGAATCCCCGTCGTTACTCAGTCCTGCATAGAAGCAGATTTTGACCGACTAGCGGCAAACGACGAGGCAAAAAAATAGATTCCGGGATGCTTAATCGCGACGCGGGCGTCACCAATCCGGGTTGAAAGCAAAAGAGAAACCCGCGTGAGTGGAACTCACGCGGGCTCTCGCTTGACGGTCAGATTCCTACAGGGAGGGGCTGACTGCGGAATCTGGCCCCAAGGACTGGCCGCCTAGAGGCGGATGACGCCGATAAACGCGCCCGTATACGGGTTCACCTCGACAAAGGCCGGACGGCCGAAGCGGTCGTGCGAACGCACGACGTAGTGACCGCGCACGAAATAGGGGTTGCCAACATAGCGGATGCGATGGACGCGCAGCGTGTCGAACACGACGCGGTGGTCGACGACGACGCGGCGGGTTGTGATGACGCGACGGTCGCCGCGGTCGCCATAGTGGCGATCGACATGCTGGTCGTGCATGCCATGGCCGACATAGACCGGCTGCGCGTCGGCCGTGCCGGCAGCGCCGGCGGCAAGGACGGTGGCCGTGGCGGCCGCCATGAGGATCTTTTTGAAGTTCATCGTCGTCTCCTTTGACCCGCTTGGGCCGTTGATTCCGGGAGCGGCAGCACGTGGAGCAGCCGTTCCATGTCGCGTAAGATGCCTGGCCGCCCCTGAACGCGTTCTGGATGGGGCGTTCATGCCGGGTTCATGCGAAGGGAACTACAAAACGCCATGAAAACCGGCGTTATCCTTGGGTTTGTCCTGGCGCTCTTCGCGTTCGGATCACCTGCCCTGGCCCAGCGCTGGGGTGGCGGGGAGACGCTTGACCGAATCCTGCCGCAAATCCGCGCCCATCATCCCGGACGTCTGTCCGACGCCGAGCCTTTCGTCGGCGAAGACGGCGACACGCATTACCGGATCAAGTGGATGACCCCCGAAGGCCGCATCATCTATTTCGACGCCGACGGCCGCAGCGGCCGCTGGACGAACTCGCGCGGCTACGAGGGCAATCGTGGCGACGAAGGCGGCGGCAATCGCGGCTACCAGGACGACGGGCCACCGCGTGATAATGATCGCGGCGGTGACGACGGCCGCCCGCGTGGCGGACGCAACTGGCAGGGCGGCGATGGCCGCCAGAACTTGAACGGCGATGGCGGTGGACGTGGCTGGCCCGATCAGAACTGGTCCGGCGGAGACGGGCGTCGCGGTGGCGGCGACTGGAACGGCAATGGCCGCGGCGGTCGCGATTGGAATGGCGGCCGTGACTGGCCGGGCGGCGAAGGCCGGTCCGACGGCGGCGGCTCACATCATCACGGTGGACACTGAACAATGCGCATCCTGATTGTCGAAGACGATGG
>DASZCC010000079.1:0-8461 GCA_035943485.1 Rhizomicrobium sp.
CATCCGACGCGGTCGAAACGATCCGTGCCCCCGGTGTCGCCTTCAGTCGATCGAGCAGGATGTCGGTCACCACGAAATAGGACATGTGGTTGGTGGCAAACGTCATCTCCAGGCCATCGGCCGACAGCTTGCGCTCGGTGAACACCGCGCCTGCATTGTTGATCAGCACATCGATGGCGGGCTCGGCGCTCGCGATCTCGTGCGCGACGCGCCGCATGTCGGCTTGCGATGACAGATCGCCGTAATGCACCATGTGTTCGACTGAGGGGTTTGCGCCCTTGAGCTTGGCGCGGGTTACGACGGCGCGGCCCTGATCGCGCGCGACCATGACGATGCGTGCGCCCATCGCAGCCAGCCGCAAGGCCGCGACCTCGCCTATTCCCGAAGTCGCGCCTGTGACGACGACCGTCTTGCCCTGCATGCCTCAACCCTCACAACCGGCGCAACTGTAGCGCGCCCGGCTGCACGGATGAAATGCTAGGGGACGATATCGAGGCCGCTGAAGAAGAACGCAATTTCGTGCGCGGCCGTCTCGGGCGCGTCGGAGCCGTGGACGGAGTTCGCCTCGATCGACTCGGCGAAGTCCTTGCGGATCGTGCCGGCCGCGGCGTTTGCCGGGTTGGTGGCGCCCATGACTTCGCGGTTCTTGGCGATGGCGTTCTCGCCTTCCAGCACCTGCAGGACGACCGGGCCCGACGTCATGAACGACACCAGGCTGCCGAAGAACGGACGCTCGCGGTGGACGCCATAGAACTCCTCGGCCTGGGCCTGTGACAGGCGCGTACGGCGCGAGGCAATGACGCGAAGGCCGGCCTTCTCAAAACGGTCGATGATGGCGCCCGTAAGGTTACGACGCGTGGCGTCCGGCTTGATGATCGAAAGGGTGCGCTCGACGGCCATGCTGTGCTCCGGAGGGTTGAAGGCGCGGCCTTATAGCGGCGGGGGCTAAGGAAGAGCAAGGCATTCAGAATTCGTCATTCCCGGCCGAGCGCCAGCGAGGGGAAGGGAATCCACGACTGGGCTAAACACCAGTCGTGGATCCCCTTCCCTCACCGCGCTGCGCGCGGCTCGCCGGGGATGACAGCAATGCTTCTGCGGATGCCCGCCATTCCCAGCCGCCGCTTGCCGTCCGGCGCCTGTGGGTTGTAGGAACCCGCCACCATGCTGGTCATCAACGACATCACCGTCCGCATCGCGGGCCGCGAGATCCTGAAGCAGGCGACCGCCAGTCTGCCTGCGGGCCGGCGCGTGGGCTTGGTCGGCCGCAACGGTGCGGGCAAATCGACGCTGCTCAAGGTGATCCTGGGCCAGCTTCATCCAGACGACGGAGAGGTCAGCTGGCCGCGCGACTGGCGCATCGGATCCGTCGCGCAGGAAGCACCGGGGTCCGATACCAGCCTGCTGGACACCGTGCTGGAAGCAGACAGCGAGCGCCTGAAGCTGCTGGCCGAAGCCGAACACGAAACCGATGGTCATCGGCTGGGCGAGATCTATCATCGCCTGGATGCGATCGGCGCGTATTCCGCACCGTCGCGGGCCGCCGAGATCCTGTCGGGTTTGGGTTTCTCCGCCGAAGATCAGCTTCGCCCCTGTTCGGAATTCTCCGGCGGCTGGCGCATGCGCGTGGCGCTGGCGGCAATCCTGTTCGCGTCACCCGACCTGCTGCTGCTCGACGAGCCGACCAACTATCTCGACCTTGAAGGCGTGATGTGGCTGGAGAACTTTCTGCAGCGCTATCGCGGCACGGTCGTCATCGTCAGCCATGACCGCGATCTGCTGAACACCGCCGCCGAATTCATCCTGCATCTCGAGCACGGCAAGCTCACGCTTTACACCGGCGGCTACGATACCTTCGCTGAAGTCCGCGCGATGCGCCGCGCCAACGACATGGCCTTCAACAAGAAGCAGGAGCAGGCCCGCGCGCACATGCAGGCCTATGTCGACCGCTTCCGCTACAAGAAGGAAAAGGCGCGTCAGGCACAGACCCGCCTGAAGATGATCGCGAAACTGAAATTCGCCGATGTGCCGCTCGACGAGCACATCGCACCGATCAAGATTCCAAGTGGTGTCGAAGCGAGCCCGCCGCTGATCACCATGCACAGCGGCAGCGTGGGTTATGAACCCGGCAAGCCGATACTGTCGCACCTGACGCTGCGCATCGATCCCGATGACCGCATCGCCCTGCTAGGCAAGAACGGAAACGGCAAGTCGACCTTCGCCAAACTGCTCGCCGACAAGCTCGAACTGATGGGCGGCGAGATGGTCAAGGCGCGAAAGATCCAGATCGGCTATTTCGCACAGCATCAGCTGGAAGAACTTGACGGCGCGCTCACACCGGTCGAGACGCTCGGCTACTTCCGCCGCCAGCTCACGACGGAGCAGTTGCGCAGTCAGCTCGCCGGCTTCGGCCTTTCGACCGAGAAGCAGTTCACACGCGTCGGCAATCTGTCGGGCGGCGAGCGCGCGCGGCTGATGCTGGCTCTCGCCACGCTCGACAAGCCGAACCTGCTGATCCTGGACGAGCCGACCAACCATCTGGACATTGATGCGCGTGGCGAGTTGCTGACAGCGCTCAACGATTTCAGCGGCGCCGTGATCCTCGTCAGCCATGACCGGCGTCTGCTGGAGTCGACGGCCGACAGCCTTTGGCTTGTCGCTGACGGCCGTGTGAATCCCTATGACGGCGATCTCGACGATTACCGCCGCTTCCTGCTGTCCGGCGACAACGCACCCACACGCCGCGTGGAAGCGCCCGCTCCTGCGCAGTCAAAGGATGAAGCGCGACGCGAAGCAGCGGAACGCCGCCGTCAGTTGAAACCGCTGAAGGACAAGATCGACGCCGCCGAGATGCAGGTGACGACGCTGCAGACCGAGTTGAAGAAGCTTGATGCGACGCTCTCCGATCCGCTGCTGTTCACCAAGGACCCGGCGAAGGGCAGCGCCGTGTCGAAGAAGCGCGCCGACGCCGCGCGCAAGCTGGAAGCCGCCGAGACGCGCTGGCTCGCGATGCAGGAAGAGTATGAGAGCGCAATGGGCGCGGACGCCTGACATGGCGTTCGGGCACGTCATCACGCTGCTCTCCTTCGTCTTCGCACTGACCGTCGTCTATCTCCCCCGCACCGTCGCCGAGTTCATCCGCAACTGGGACCGCGTGCGCCTATCGCTGCCGCACGCGCTGTGGATGCTGAATGCGCTCCTCGCTGCCATCGCCAACTGGCTGAGCTTCTATGATCTTCAGAGCCTGAAGAGCTGGAGTGCGGGCACCATTGTCTTCATGTTCACGATCGCGTTCGCGAACTATCTCCAGGCCGCGCTGGTCAGCCCGGACATTCCGGCCACGGGACCGATTGACATGCGGCAGTTTCACGAAGAACAGTCGCGCCGTTACATCGGAGCTGCCCTCGTAACGCTGCTGCTTGCGCTGATGGCCAATATCGTCCTGGGCAGCGCGTACAACGTGCGGGAATGGTCGGTACAAAATCTCGCCGTGCTTCCCATGGCGATCGTCGCTGCGGCGGCTTTGTTTCTGCGGCAGAAATGGGCGCAGATCGCGCTGGCAATCGTGATGATCGGTATCTGGGTCGTGTATTTCGCGACGCTCCAGGTCGCGCTGCACTAGGTCCGCCGTCTACGTAACCTGATCTATCTGAATGATCCTGCGTGCGTGGCGTGCTTCTCCGGGAAACGGGGCCGCTAACCAGCGCCCTACGGCATCCTTGGCTTGATCAAGCGTGAGAAACCGAAGGCCGAGGGAGAGGGCATTTGCATTGTTGTGCTCGCGCGTCGACGTGAGAATATCCAGGTGCTTTCCAGAGGCATCCACCTGCTCATTCCCAGGATTGCCGTAGTAGAGAGCGCAGCGAACGCCTTTGAACCTGTTCGCCACGATTGCCTCGCCTTGCCCGGAACCGCCGGCAACGATGGCACGACTGTCTATTCCCGCAGCGACGTCTTCCGAAAGCTTCCTGGCGGCAACGGAGATTATCTCCGGATAGTCATCCTGCGGATCGTTCACCGGGGCACCGCAGTCTTCGACTTCGCATCCGAGCCGGTCGCGTACGTATTCGACTAGCTTGTTCTTGATATCGAATCCCGCATGGTCCGAAGCGAAGTACACTTTCATAGTTCACGCCCCGGTTCGGTAGTTGGCCGCGCACTAGAGGCTCGCGTTGTCAGCGAAGCCCCCGACGCGCGATATCGGCCCATTCCTTCTGGGCTTTGCGATAGCGCGAAGGCGCGCCGTCAACGGATTTGGCGATCTGCTGGTAGACTGTCCGCGCCTCGTCATGCGCGCCTGTCTTGTCGAGCAGTACGCCGAAACGTGCACGTGCTTCCTCGCCAGAGAAATAGGGCACGAGACGGCGATACTCCGAGAGCGCCTCATCATCCTTGCCTTGTGCTTCCAGCGCACGCGCATAGATCAGATGCGACTCCTCTGACACGAATTTTGGATCGGCTGCCTGAAGCGCATCCAGCGAGGCTTGCGCACCCGCGGCGTCGCCCGAGTTGAACTGCGCGCGCGCCAGACCCATCAGCAGTGCCGGATCATCCTTGAACTGTCCCTGTGCCGCGTCGCGATACACCTGAACCGCGGACGCATAATCGCCACGCGACGCATACTGCTCGGCCAGTGTGCGCTTGGCGTCGACGGAGCCCACCAGCTCGACGTCACGGTGCGCCTGACGGAACGACCGATTGGGATCGAGCGCCGAGCTTGCCCCCGAGCGCACCTTCGCAGCGGTGCGGCTGCGCAGAAGCCCGGGCAGTATCTCCATCGCGATGTAGATCAGGCTGCCGATGCCCGGCAGGAAGATGATGATGTAGATCCACGGAAACACGTTGCCGTTGCGCACTGCGTGCACGACGCAGACGACGATCAGAACCAGGCCGGCAAGGGCAAAGGGATCGGACAGATAGGCTATTGGATTGAACAAATCGGGCTCCGAGGGCGCAGGCGCGCGTGCCTTATCAGGATCGGCGGCTGTTTGTCATTCCCGGCCGAGCGACAGCGAGGGGAAGGGAATCCATGGCCGGGCATCAGACCCAGTCGTGGATCCCCTTCCCTCGCCGCTATGCGGCTCGCCGGGGATGACAGTTAGAATTCATTACCCCTGCTTTTCGAACTTCCCCGAAGCGGACTCTTTCCAGTACGTCACGTCATGGCCGGCTGCTTTCGCGTCCTTCCACGCCGCGCGAGCACGAACGAGGTTCGCCTCATCGCGGCCATCGAACATCATTACCACGCGTGTGAGGCCCCCGAGGCCTTCCCATGAAGTCGGTGTCGCCCCGCCGACCAGGAACAGCACATTCGCGCCGCCGGGGTTCTCGTCCTCGACGGTGATCAGCACGGGCTGGCGCTCGGCATCGCCCTCGCCCGACTGTGCATGCGCGACGAATGACTGGTCGTCATAAGTCCATAGCAACGTGTCGATCGCGTCCGCCCGCTCTGACGTGTCGGTGCGGATTACCGCGCGCCAGCCGCGCTCGAGCGTCCGCTCGATGAGGCCCGGCAGGACTTCATCGAGCGAGCGGCGTTCGAGGTGATAGAACAGCGTCTCGGTCAATCCTCGTAATGCTCCGCGACCAGTTCGTTCAGGATGCGCACGCCCCAGCCGGTGCCCCAGCTCGGGATCAGCGCCTTGTGCTCACCGTCCTGCCAGGCGACGCCGGCGATATCGAGATGCGCCCAGGGCGTCTTGTCCTCGATGAAGCGCTGCAGGAATTGCGCTGCAGTGATCGAGCCCGAGTTTGCGCCGCCGATGTTCTTCATGTCGGCGATCTTGGAGCGGATCATCTTGTCGTAGCCCGAACCCATTGGCAGGCGCCACACCGGCTCGCCGACGGCTTTGCCCGCTTCGGCGATACGATTGGCCAGACGGTCATCATTCGAGAACACCCCGGCATGTTCAGAGCCGAGCGCCATGATGATCGCGCCGGTCAGCGTAGCGAGATCGATGATGAATTTCGGCTTGAACTTGCGCTGCGTGTAGGTGAGCGCATCAGCCAGCACGAGACGACCCTCGGCATCGGTGTTCAGCACCTCCACCGTCTGGCCCGACATCGACTTGACGACGTCGTCGGGTCGCTGCGCGCCAGCGTCCGGCATGTTCTCGACAAGACCGATCACGCCGACGGCATTCACACGCGCCTTGCGCATCGCCAGCGCCTGCATCGCGCCGACAACGGCGGCCGCGCCGCCCATGTCGCCCTTCATACCCATCATGCCGGCGCCGGTCTTGAGCGACAGGCCACCGGAGTCGAAGCACACGCCCTTGCCGACAAAGGCGATTGGCGTGGCGGCCTTCTTGCGCGAGCCGTTCCACTGCATGACGACGAGCTGGCTGTCCTGCTCGCTGCCCTGGCCCACGCCGAGCAGCAGGTTCATGCCGAGCTTCTTCATCTCGGCCTCGCCGACGATGTCGACCTTAATGCCCAGCTTGCTCAGACGCGCCTTAACGCGACGTGCCGCTTCCGGAGGCGACAGGACGTTCGGCGGCTCGTTCACCAGGTCGCGGGCGAAGAACATGCCGGCCGCAACCGCTTCCATCGCGCCCCAGGCTTTCTTCGCATCGCTGATGGCAGGTGTCGCGATCGTCACGCGCGCGAGCTTGCTCTCATACTCGTCGAGGTTCTTGGTGCGATAGGTATTGAAGGCATAGCTCTTGAGCTGTGCACCGAACGCCAGGTGCGCGGCGAGTACGCCCGGCTTCACCTTGGCGCCCTTGGGCACATCGATCTCATAGGTTACGGCGGTTTCACCTGCGCTGCTCAGGCGACCGTTGACGGATGCGGCCAGTGTTTCAGCGCGATTGCCGTCGAAGTCCGAGGCCTTGCCGAGGCCTGCAAGGATGATGCGCGAGACCTTGAGGCCAGCCGGAGCGAGGACCTCCAGAACCTGTCCCGACTTGCCGGTGAACTTCGAAACCTTCAGGCCGCGACTCAATGCGCCCTGGGCAAGCTGGTCGGCTTTCTGTGCCGCGGGCGTCAGGATCGCGCCGTCGAGCGCGCCTACGACCCAGGCGCCCGTTTGCACGGTCGCGGGCGCGGCAAACAACAATTGCATCTTTTCTCTCCCGGTGAATTCCAATAGTGACTTGTGCTGATGGGCTTTTTTGCCCAATAGAGGCGCGAGCGTGGCCGGTATGAGGCCGGGCGCGCCGAGATGCTAGTTTAAAGCGAATCAAAGAAGGGGCGAAAGGGCTTGCACGGGTTCGTGTGCCGCCCGCGCCGTGACGGCCGACCCGTGAAGCTGCCGCGACTTTCGCTTTATGTTCTGGGCCAGCTTCTGGGGCCCACGCTCCTGTTCGCCTTCCTGCTGACGGCGGTCATATGGCTTACGCAGTCACTCCGCCTGCTGGACCTGGTGATCAACCGCGGGCAGTCGGCGCCGACCTTCCTCTATCTCACGCTGCTGATCCTGCCGAGCCTGCTCGTGATCATTCTGCCGATCGCCTATTTCGCAGGGACACTCTTCTCCTTGTCCAAGCTGAATTCCGACAGCGAGCTGGTGGTGATGGCGTCCGCAGGCTACTCGCGCGCGCAACTGGCGGTCCCTGTCTTCATCATGGCCGCCATCATCATGTCGCTGACCTATCTGTGCGGGCTGTGGCTGATGCCGGCGGGCCAGCGCACGATGAAGGACAAGGTGGTCGACATCCGCGCCGACATCGGTGCCGCTCTACTCAATGAGGGGGAGTTCAACACGCCGTCAGATGGACTGACGGTGTTCATCCGCGCGCTCGACTCCGACGGTACGGTCCACGGCGTGCTCGTGCATGACAGCCGCAACGTGAAGCAGCCGGTGACCTATCTCGCCGAGAGCGGCCAGCTCGCGCAGACCACGGGCGGCGCGCGCCTCATCATGTTCGACGGCACAATCGAGCAGAGCGGCCGCGGCGGCGCCGATCTCTCGGTGCTGAAGTTCCAGCGCTATGTCTTCGATCTCGATCAGTTCGCAGGCCCGGCGCGCGCGACGGACCGTGCCACCAATGAACGCTATCTGTCAGAGTTGCTCTGGCCGCCCGCCAATCTGACGAAGAAGATGCACAACGCGTTCATCGCCGAGGCGCATAACCGGTTGTCGCAGCCGCTCTATTGCCTCGCCTTCGCGCTGCTGGCGATGGCGGCGATCCTGTCCGGCAGCCGCGCGCGCGGTGCAAACGCATTGCGCATAGCGACAGCAGTGCTGGTCGCGGCGGGTGTGCGCATTGCAGGTTACGGCATCCAGGGCCTCGCCGTCGGCAATCCGCTGTTCTGTATTCTGTTCTATGTCGTGCCGATACTTGGCGCCGGCTTCGGCTTTGCCGAGCTCATGGGCGTCAATCCGATCAACTGGCTGCGCAGGCCGGTACTCGTCGAGGCCCAGGCATGAGCTGGTCATGGACGCTTTATAAGTATCTCGCGCGTCAGTTCCTGATCGGTATCGAGATCGTCGGCGCGGCGTTCGCCCTGCTCGCCTTCT
>DASZCC010000080.1:0-5491 GCA_035943485.1 Rhizomicrobium sp.
ACGCATGAAGGAAAGCGCTCATTGCGAGACCTGTTCGGCAGCCGCTCGCAGCTCATGGTCTATCACTTCATGTTTGGACCGGATTACAAGGCGGGCTGCCCGTCGTGCTCGTCCATCGCGGACAGCTTCAACGGCGTCGCCGTTCACCTGCAAAACCATGATGTCGCGTTCTGGGCCGTGTCGCGTGCGCCGCTGGCCAAGCTCGAGGCCTACAAGTCGCGCATGGGCTGGACGTTCCCCTGGGCGTCGGCCGGCGAGAGCGGCTTCAATTTCGACTTCAATGTCTCGTTCACCGAGCAGGCGCAGCGCGACGGCGAAATCACCTACAACTATGCGAAGGGGCGCCACGCGATGGACACGGTCCCGCCGGTAGTCGTCGGGTTCGCCGCTTCTGTCGGCACCGACGCGCCGACCTACACGCGCGAACGTCCCGGCATCAGCACCTTCGTGCTGGAAGACGGCGTCGTCTATCACGCGTATTCCGCTTATGCGCGCGGCGTGGATGGCGTGTGGGGCATGTACCAGTGGCTCGATCGCGCGCCGAAGGGCCGCAACGAAGAATCCGGTCCGTGGTGGCGCCGCCATGACGAGTACTGAGACGGCAGGCAGCGCGTTGCTCCTGGCGGCGGCGCCGACCTTCGCCGCCATGGCGCTCTACACAAGCGCCTCGCCGGACATCCTGTGTTCGACGATGCCGGCGCCAATGAACGGCATGGTGACGATGTATATGCTGATGAGCCTGTTCCATGCGTCACCGTGGCTCAAGCTCATCACAGGCTGGTGGCGTGATATGGTCGATCGGAATCTGAAAGACGCCGATCGACCCCATGTCCGGTCCCCATCCGCTTGATCATCCGATCTGGACGGCGCTTACGACGCGCCAGCAATGCCTGGCCGAAGGCGGCGAGCGCGCCCGGCGCTTCCCGCTGACGCACACGCCGTTCGCGGCGATCGCGGACACATCGCGCGATAGCTTCGACGCATTGCGTGCGCTGATGGCGCCAAATGATCATGCCGTCCTGTTCACCGTCGATCCCGTCGAACCGCTCCCGCCGTTCAAGGTGCTGAGTGTGCGAACCGGCGAGCAGATGATCGGCGCGCCGGCCGACGTGCGCGGGCCGTTGCCGGAGATCGTCACGCTGGGTGCGCCCGATGTCGCCGAGATGACGGCGCTGGTCGAGTTGACCAAGCCCGGACCGTTCGCCTCGCGCACGCATGAGCTTGGAACTTTTCTCGGCATCCGCATCGACGGCCGTCTCGCCGCGATGACCGGCGAACGGATGAAACCGGGCAACTACACGGAGATGACGGCCGTCTGCACCCATCCCGATTTCCGCGGCCGCGGCTATGCGCAGGTTCTGCTCGCCGCCGTCGCGCGGCAGATCGAGGCGCGGGGCGAAGTCCCGTTTCTGCACGTCTTCTCCGACAACACGTCGGCGATCGCGCTTTATCACAGGCAGGGCATGGAAATTCGCCGCCGCATCTACGTCACGGTGCTCGGGTTAACACCGTAAAATTTGCGCCGCTCCCGCGAATGTCACTAGGATTGCCGTTACAGTTGCGTGTGGAGCGTCGGGCGTGCCCCGAAAACGGGAAACGAGGAAACTTGCCGCGATCATGGCGGCCGACGCGGTCGGCTTCAGCCTGCAGGTCGGGCATGACGAGAACGGAACACTGAAGCGGCTGAAAGGCCATCTCAGCACCGTGTTCCGTCCCCGCGTCCGCGCGCACAAGGGCCGCATTATAAAGACGATGGGCGACGGCCTGCTGGTAGAGTTCACCAGCGTGGTTGAAGCCGTCGGCTGCGCTCTCGACATCCAGCGTGCCATGCTCGCCCGCAATGCCGAGCTGCCGCAGGATCAGGCGATGCTGTTCCGCATCGGCATCCACTCCGGCGACATCGTGACCGACAAGGGCGGCGACATCTTCGGTGAAGGTGTGAACATCGCCGCGCGGATCGAGACATCGGCGCAGCCGGGCGGCATCTGCATCAGTGCGCGCGTGCATGAAGATGTGCGCGGCCGCATCGAGGCCGACTACGAAGACATTGGCGACCAGACGTTCAAGAATATCGCCCGTCCCATCCGTGTGTTCCGTGTCGTCGACGGGCCGCCGCAGGCGCGCGAGCGCGTCACGCTTGTCGCGCCCGATATTCCGTCGATCGCGGTCTTGCCGCTGCAGAACATGAGCGGCGATGCCGAGCAGGAGTATTTCGCCGACGCCATTGCCGAGGACCTCATCACCGCGCTTTCGCGCTGGCGGGCCTTCTTCGTGATCGCGCGCAACTCGTCGTTCGTCTATCGCGGTCAGGCGGTCGATGTCCGCAAGGTCGGCCGCGAGCTTGGTGTGCGCTATGTCATCGAAGGCAGTGTCCGCAAGGTCGAAAACCGCGTGCGGATGACGGCGCAGCTGCTGGACTGCACGACCGGCGCGCATGTCTGGGCCGACAAGTTCGACAGCGATCTCGCCGATATCCTGGAGCTGCAGGACGAAATCACGCGCCGCGTCGCCGCTGCGATCGAACCTGCTATGGCGCGCAGCGAGAACGAACGCATCAGCCGCAAGAGCTTCAGCGATTATACGGCCTATGACTGCTATCAGCGCGGCATGTGGGCGTTCAACCAGATCTCGGCGGAAGGCTATGCCAAGGCGGTCGCGCTGTTCCGCACCGCGATCGCGCGCGATCCGCAGATGGCGCTGGGCTATGTCGGGCTGTCGCGTATCCTCTATGGCGGCGCCACGATCTATGGCTGGTCGCAGAACATCGACACCGATCTGCTAGAGTCACGCGACGCGGCGCGCAAGGCAATCGAGATCGATCCAAGCGACGCCACGGCCTATTTCGCGCGGGCCGGCGCCGAACTCTATCTCAATCACCACCATGAAGCGGTAGAGGCGGCGCGCAAGGCGATCGCGCTCAACCCGAACTTCGCCTACGGCCATGTGCGGCTCGGGCAGGTGCTGATCTACAGCGGCTCGCCGCAGGAGGCGATCGCGCCGATCGAACAGGCGATGCGCCACAATCCGTTCGATCCGCAGCAGGGCACCACGCTCGGCCTGCTCGCGCTCGCGCGCTATCAGTCGCACGACTATGAGGGCGCCGTGCGCGATGCGCGCCAGGCGATCCTGCACAAGTTCGAGGCGGGCTATGTCCTGCTCGCAGCCGCGCTTGCGCGCCTCGGCCGGATCGAGGAAGCGCGCGCTGCTATTCCCCCAGACCTGCTTGCCAAGACGATCAGCCGGACGCCGCGCCTCGCGAGCTATGCGCGCGACGAGGATCGCGATCACTTCCTGGGCGGCGTGATGCTGGCCGGCGTCGGCCTCAACCCTTCTTCTTGAGCTTGTCTTCCTTCGGGAAGCGGCTCTTGAACAGGATGGTGATGCCGCAATCGTATTCCCAGAACGTCAGCTCGTGTACATGCGCTGGGGCCCAGGCGAAGGTGATCGGGATCGGCGGCGACGCGGTCAGCGAATAATAGAATACGCCGCGCATCGCTTCCGCCATGCTGCCGGGAAGATTGTCGAGATAGGTCTGGAATAGCTTTGCCGCCGAACTGTTCTTCTTGGCGAGGAATGTGGAATCCAGTTTCTGTCCGGGTGCGAAGGCTTTCGCCATCTTTGCTGTCGTGGCGACATTCGCCCCGTCGAACATGCGGTTGAGATCATTCACCATGGCGCGAAACATCGGCATGTCTATGCCCTCACTTGTTTGGGAGCCAGCAGGGGGCAGGCTCGCGGTTCAATCGTGGGTGCTGGAATGCGCGGCTTTTCAATGCGCGCAAACGCTACACCCGCGATGCCACCGCCTCAACCGCAGCGCGAAGTTCCCTGCTCGTCATGCAGTCTCGTAATTCAGTTCTATGACGATGCCATCCGGGTCACGCAGGAACACCTGATGCTGCGCCAGCATGGGCACTGTGCGTTCGTCGAACGGTATTTGATTAGCATTCAGCCGATCGCGCTGGGCCGGCCAGTTCGTGGCAGCGAAGGCAAAGTGGTCGACCACACCCGAACCTCTGTGCTGCCGCGCGCCAAGATAATCGTCAGCGCCTTCGCCGATGAGGTGCACGACCGGCTCGCCGCTCGCATCGCACAGCCAGTGTCCGGGAAAACCAAACGGCGGGCGAGCGCCGTCCGTTAGCCCGATAACGTCCACGTAGAAGCGTCGCGACGCCGCGAGATCGCGAGTGCGGATCGCGCAATGCGCCAGCCGCATCACGCCGCCTTCTGTGCACGCCGCGCGAGAAGCGCCTGCGTGATCCGGGTTTCCAGCGGGACGAAGGCCGCGGCCGCTTCGTCGCCGGTGATCGACAGGTCAGGATCGTGACCATCGGCCAGTCGCTCGAGCTGCAAGTTGAACCAGGGCAGCAGGTGAAACAGGTGGACGTTCTCTTCCGCCGCAACAGCGCGCGTGATCTCGCCTGACAGAAGCTTCGCCGGCGTGCGCGGATCGGCGATCAGCGGACGGCCGATGCCGACGACGTCGAGCTCGCCATGTTCGAGCGCCTCCTTCATCGCGGCCGCGCTGCGGAAGCCGCCCGTGACCATCACAGGCATCTTCGCGGCGGCACGCACTGCGCCTGCCAGCGCGACGAAATACGCTTCGCGCTTTGCGGTGCTGGTGCGCTTGCCGTCCTCGCCTTCGTCTTTCAGCGCGATACCGACGACCTTGGGCTGCTCCAGCGACCCGCCGGACAGCTCCAGCAGATCGAGTGTGCTGTGGTTCAGCATCTCGACGACCTGCAAGCATTCCTCGAAGCTGAAGCCGCCTTTCTGGAAATCTGATGAGTTGAGTTTCAGGCCGATGGGAAACGCCGGCCCGACCGCATCGCGCACCGCGTCCATCACGGCCAGCAGGAATCGCGCGCGGTTCTCCAGCGAGCCACCCCAGCGATCGGTGCGCGTGTTTGAGAGCGGGCTGAGGAATTGCGAGATCAGATAGCCGTGGGCGCCGTGAAACTGCACGCCGGTGAAGCCCGCTTCCTTCGCGAGCCGGGCAGAGAATGCAAACTGCGCGATGGCGCGCGCAATCTCGTCTTCCGTCATGGCGCGTGGACGGGCGAAGGAGAATCCGGCGCCGCGCATGATGTCGATCTCGACATCGGACGGCGACAGCGGTTCGCGGTTGATCGAGTCCGATACCTGCCGTCCGGTGTGACTGAGCTGTGCCCAGAAATGCGCGCCCTTCGCCGTGCCCGCACGCGCCAGCGCCGACAGCGATGGCAATCCACGCGCGTCATCGGCGACAACATTGCCCGGCCGTTCGAGATGCCAGCGATCGACCTGGATGTTGCCGGATAAGAGAAGTCCCGCACCGGATTCTGCCCAGCGCCGATAGAGCATCTCCAGCCGCGGCGTCGAATGGTTGTCGGCATCGGCCATGCCCTCGCTCATCGCCGCCTTGGCGATGCGGTTGGTGAGGACGGCGCCGGAGGGCAGGGCAAGCGGCTGGGCAAGAAGGTTGGTCATGGCGGGCTCCAATGGTCTGAGC
>DASZCC010000081.1:0-3376 GCA_035943485.1 Rhizomicrobium sp.
CGCTATATCGTCGGACAGCATGATGCCAAGCGCGCGGTCGCCATCGCGTTGCGCAACCGCTGGCGCCGCCAGCAGCTTGGCGCCGATCTGCGTGAGGAAGTGCTGCCCAAGAACATCCTGATGATCGGGCCAACCGGAGTCGGCAAGACGGAGATCGCAC
Source organism: Rhizomicrobium sp. (assembly GCA_035943485.1). GTDB lineage: Bacteria > Pseudomonadota > Alphaproteobacteria > Micropepsales > Micropepsaceae > Rhizomicrobium. The sequence goes on from DASZCC010000081.1 coordinate 161, forward strand.
GCCGTCTCGCACGCCTTGCACAGGCGCCGTTCCTGAAAGTGGAAGCCACGAAGTTCACCGAGGTCGGTTATGTCGGCCGTGATGTCGAGCAGATCGTGCGCGATCTGCTGGAAGTCGGCATCGGCCAGGTGCGGAGCGCACAGCGCCGCGATGTCGAGGCGCAGGCCGAAGCGCGCGCGGAAGAACGGCTGCTTGATGCGCTCGTCGGATCGTCGAAGGGCGCGACGCGCGAGACGTTCCGCAAGACGCTGCGGCAGGGCGAACTCGACGGCAAGGAAGTCGAGATCGAGATGAAGGATGCCGGCGGCGGCTTGGGCGGTTTCGAAATCCCCGGCATGCCGAATGCGCAGATATCCATGGTCAATCTCTCCGACATGCTGGGCAAGGCCTTCGGCGGCCAGGGCAAGAAGCGCCGCATGACGGTGGCTGACGCGCACGCGCCGCTGGTGGCGGAGGAAGCCGACAAGCTGCTCGACAACGACACGATCATCCGCGACGCGATCCACACGGTGGAAAATCACGGCATCGTCTTCCTCGACGAGATCGACAAGATCTGCGCCCGCAGCGAGATGCGCGGCGGTGGCGATGTCAGCCGCGAAGGCGTGCAGCGCGATCTGCTGCCGCTGATCGAAGGCACGACGGTCGCGACCAAGCACGGTCCGGTGAAGACCGATCACATCCTGTTCATCGCGTCGGGCGCGTTCCATCTGGCGAAGCCGTCGGACCTGCTGCCGGAATTGCAGGGCCGCCTGCCGATCCGTGTCGAGCTCAAGGCGCTCACACGCGACGATTTCGAACGCATCCTGACAGAGCCGGAAGCCAGCCTGATCAAGCAGTACATTGCGCTGATGCAGACTGAGAATGTGTCGCTCGACTTTACGAAGGATGGCATCGGCGCGATCGCCGATCTCGCGGCGCAGGTGAACGCCAGCGTCGAGAACATTGGCGCGCGGCGTCTGCAGACAATCATGGAGCGCGTGCTGGACGAGGCGAGCTTCTCAGCCAGCGAACGCGGCGGTGAAAAGATCACGATCGACGGTGCGTATGTGCATGCGCGGGTGGATGGCCTGGCGAAGGATCAGGACCTGTCGCGGTTTATTTTGTAACCATTGTCATCCCGGCAAGCGATGCGACAGCATCGCGCCGATCCGGGACCCATTTCGATGCGTTGGAATGGGTCCCGGATAGCCTCGCTGCGCGAGCCTTCCGGGATGACAGAAATTATTTGGCGTAGGTAATCCACTTCACCCCGCCTGCGGCGGCAGCTTATCGAAATGCGCCTTGTTCGGATCGATGTGCGCCCAGGGCTGTGCCGATTTCGTGTAGATCGCGCCGCCGACCTGCAGCCAGCTCGGATCGTCAAGCGATCCCGCCTTTACCACCCAGATCTGGCCACTCTGCGGTTCGCTGAACAGCGGGCTGCCGCAATCGCCACAAAAGCTTCGCGTTACGGTCTGACCGGAATCGCCTTTGACCGTGTAGCGCTTCGGCGTGCCCTGGGTCAGCTTGAACGCAGCCGCCGGAATGATGACGACAGTCGCGTGGCTGCCGCCCGAGGCGTACTGACAGTCCCGGCAGTGAAAATCCATCACAGCAAAGGGTTCGGACGACACTTCATATCGGACGGCGCCGCACATGCAGCCGCCCTGAAAAGGTGCAGTCATGTTCCATTTCCTCCCACGATTGTTGTGGTTCAGCCTAGCCTCGGGAGGCAGTTGACCCCAAGGTCAAACCTTGCAAAAAGCTCGCTTCCCAACACGGGTATTTGAAGGATTCCCCTGAAATGGCGCGTCAGAACTACCTCTTCACCAGCGAAAGCGTGTCCGAAGGCCACCCCGACAAGGTCAGCGACCGCATCTCTGACGAAGTGGTGGATCTGTTCTTCCGCGAAGGCCCCAAGAGCGGCCTGTCGGAGTGGGACATCCGCGCAGCCTGCGAAACCTTGTGCACGACGAACCGCGTGGTGATCGCGGGCGAGACCCGTGGTCCCAAGCATATCGGCCCGGCCGAAGTGGAAGAGGTTGCGCGTCAGGCGATCAAGGCGATCGGCTACGAGCAGGAAGGCTTCCACTGGAAGAACGCCAAGGTTGAAGTGCTGCTGCATGCACAATCGGCCCACATCGCACAGGGCGTCGACGCGACGGGAAATAAGGACGAAGGCGCGGGCGATCAGGGCATCATGTTCGGCTATGCCTGCACCGAGACGCCCGCCTTGATGCCGGCGCCGCTGTTCTACAGCCACAAGATCCTCAAGCTGCTCGCCGATGCGCGCCATGGCGGCAAAGAGCCGACTCTGCAGCCCGACGCCAAGAGCCAGGTCACGCTGCGCTACGAGAACGGCAAGCCGGTCGAGGCGACACAGATCGTGCTCTCGACCCAGCACAGCCATGAGTCACAGACCAGCGAAGACATCCGCAAGATCGTAGAGCCCTATATCCGGCAGGCACTTCCCGCCGAATGGATCAATGCCAAGACGGTCTGGCACATCAATCCGACCGGCTCCTTCGTGATCGGCGGACCGGACGGCGATTGCGGCCTGACCGGTCGCAAGATCATCGTCGACACCTACGGCGGCGCGGCCCCGCACGGCGGCGGCGCGTTCTCCGGCAAGGATCCGACCAAGGTCGATCGCTCGGCGGCTTATGCGGCGCGTTATCTCGCGAAGAACGTCGTGGCCGCCGGTCTCGCCGACCGCTGCACGATCCAGATTTCGTACGCGATCGGTGTTGCCGATCCGCTGTCGGTCTATGTCGACCTGCACGGCACCGGCAAGGTTGACGAGGCGAAGCTCGAAACCGTGCTGCCGCAGCTCATGAGCCTGAAGCCGCGCGGCATCCGCGAGCATCTGGGCCTCAACAAGCCGATCTATGCGCGAACCTCCGCATACGGACATTTCGGCCGTGAGCCCGATGCGCAGGGCGGCTTCTCATGGGAGAAGACCGACCTCGCCAGCCAGCTGAAGGCCGCGTTCTGATCGAGCAGCGCCGGCGCGGATTGCTCTATGGCCGCCGCAAGGGGCCAAAGCTCTCACCGCATCAGCAGCATCTCCGCGACACGCTTCTGCCGTCGCTCGCACTCGTGCCCGAGAAGGGGCGCGAGCCGCGCGCCTATTTCGACGACGTCGACGATGTCTGGCTCGAAACCGGCTATGGCGCGGGCGAACATCTGCTGTGGCAGGCGATAGAGCATCCGCGCATCGGACTGATCGGCGCGGAG
>DASZCC010000082.1:0-12341 GCA_035943485.1 Rhizomicrobium sp.
CGCGGCGCCGGTGTAGCCCATCGAGGCGCGCAGGCCGCCGATGATCTGATGCACGACAGTGGCGACTGGTCCCTTGTATGCGACCTGCCCTTCAACACCTTCCGGCACCAGCTTCAGCGTGTCCTGCACTTCTGCCTGGAAATAGCGATCGGCCGAGCCCCGCGCCATCGCGCCCAGCGAGCCCATGCCGCGATAGCCTTTGTACGAACGGCCCTGATAGAGAAACACCTCGCCAGGTGCCTCTTCAGTGCCCGCAAGCAGCGAGCCGACCATGCCGACATGCGCGCCGGCCGCAATCGCCTTGGCCAGATCGCCGGAATATTTGATGCCGCCATCGGCGATCACCGGCACGCCGGATTTATGCGCCTCGCTGACGGCATCCATGATGGCGGTGAGTTGCGGTACGCCGACACCGGCAACAATGCGCGTGGTGCAGATCGATCCCGGTCCAATACCTACTTTCACGCAATCCGCGCCGGCATCGATCAACGCGCGTGCGCCTTCGGCCGTCGCCACATTGCCGGCGGCGACCTGGATGTAGTTCGATTTCTTCTTTATGCGCGTGATGGCGTCGAGCACGCCGCGCGAATGTCCATGCGCGGTGTCGACCACGATGACATCGCACTCCGCCTCGATCAGTCCACTGGCGCGGGCATAGCCGTCTTCGCCGACACCGGTCGCGGCCGCGACGCGCAACCGGCCGCGCTCATCTTTGCACGCGTTAGGATATTTCTGCGCCTTCTCGATGTCTTTCACCGTGATCAGGCCGACGCAACGATAGGCGTCGTCGACCACCAGCAGCTTCTCGATACGGCGCTGGTGCAGGAGACGCTTGGCCTCGTCCGGCTTCACGCCCTCGCGCACGGTGACGAGATTGTCCCTCGTCATGAGTTCGGAAACCGGCTGGCGCGGGTCGCTGGCGAATCGCACGTCGCGATTCGTCAGTATGCCGACGAGCTTGCCGGCGCCCTTGCCGTTCGCGCCTTCGACGACGGGGATACCCGAAATGCGGTACCTCTCCATCAGGGCATGGGCATCGGCCAGGGTCGCGTCGGGGGCGATGGTCACCGGATTGACCACCATGCCGCTCTCGAATCGCTTCACGCGGCGAACCTGCTCGGCCTGCTCTTCTATAGAGAGGTTTTTGTGGATCACGCCGATACCACCGGCCTGAGCCATGGCGATCGCCAGACCGGCCTCGGTCACGGTGTCCATAGCCGCGGAAATCAAGGGAATTCCGAGCTCGACCGTCTTGGTCAGGCGCGTTCTTGTATCGACTTGGCCGGGGAGGACTTCGGAGGCGGCAGGCACCAGGAGAACATCGTCGAAGGTGAGCGCTTCGCGGATGGTCATAGGGCGTCTGCTCCGTATTCCTTGGAGCGCCGAGCCTTTAGCAGCGCGCCAGACTTTGCGCAAGCGGCCCGAGACCACACTATCCATAGGATTTGTAATGGCTCATTCCCTCAAAAAATGGGAACCCTTGAGCAAAATAGCCGTTTCAACCAGCGGCAGTCGTGGTATGCCGACGCCCTTACTGTGGGCCATTCTGGGCACGAAACTAGGAGAATCTCCGAAATGAAGAATATTCGCTTGATGATGGGTGCCGCTATTGCAGTTGGCGCGCTCGCGTTTGCGGGTTCCGCCGACGCTGCGCCGCACGGCATCAAGGTCGGCACGCTGACTTGCAACGTTGCGAGCGGCTGGGGCTTTGTGTTCGGTTCGTCAAAGGACCTGCACTGCACCTACCACCCGAACAGCCATAGCGGTGAGCATTACACCGGCACGATTTCCAAGTTCGGTGTCGACATCGGTTATACCGATGGCGGCGTGCTCGTCTGGGGCGTGTTCGCTCCTTCGTCTGACGTCCGTCCGGGCGCTCTTCAGGGCGACTATGCCGGCGCCACGGCTTCGGCCACGGTTGGCGTTGGTCTCGGCGCGAACGTCCTCATCGGCGGTCTCGACAAGTCGATCGCTCTTCAGCCGCTCAGCGTTGAAGGCAATCGCGGTCTGAACGTCGCTGCCGGCGTCGGCGCGATCTCGCTGACCTCCGCTCCGTAATACGAGCGCCTATCGAAATGCCGAAGGCCCCGCGGGCAACCGCGGGGCCTTTTGTTTTTGTGCTTGATGGCTACCGAAACCCTGTCGCCACGAGATAGAGCTCAACGGACTCCGCGCGGCTGGCCGGCGGCTTGACGTGCTTGAGCGTTGCGAAGCGCTTCTTGAGACGATCGAGAATCTCCTTCGTCGCGCCGCCTTGGAAGGCCTTGCCCACAAACGTGCCGCCGGGCTTCAGCGTGTCCTCGGCTACATCGAGTGCCACTTCAAGAAGCGCCGTGGTGCGCAGATGATCGGTCTCGCGATGTCCCGTGGTCGGCGCAGCCATGTCCGTAAGAACGACATCAGCGGGACCGCCCAGCGCTTCCTTCAGCATCGCCGGTACATCGGGATCGAGAAGGTCAACCTTGAACAGCGTGACGCCGTCAAGTTCCTCCATCTCGAGGATATCGGCGCCAACCACACGACCGGTCGGGCCTACTTTCGCGGCAGCGATCTGGCTCCAGCCGCCGGGAGCTGCACCAAGATCGAGTACGCGGCCGCCCTTCTTCAGGAAGTGAAACCGGTCATCCAGATCGATGAGCTTGAACGCCGCCCGCGAGCGGTAGCCCTTTGATCGCGCTGCCTTCACATAAGGATCGTTAAGTTGGCGCTCGAGCCACTGGCGCGAGGATGCCGTGCGCTTGCGCGAAGGCTTGACCTTCACATGCATGTGGCCGCGATCGTCCTGTTTCGTCACGCACGGTGCTCCGACATCAGGTCTCGCAGGATCCCCTCACGCAGGCCGCGATCGGCGACGCGGAGCCGCTTGCACGGCCATTGCGCGTGGACTGCAGCGTAGATCGCGCAGCCTGGTATCATCAGATCGGCGCGGTCGCGCCCGACACAGCCCATCGAAGCCCTGGTTTCAAGATCAGATTCCACCAGCCGGTCTATAACGCCGGCAAGATCGCGGCAATCGTGCCAGCTGCCATCGACACGCGTGCGGTTGTAGCGCGGCAGGCCGAGCGACACGCCGGCCAGCGTCGTCACAGTTCCAGACGTGCCAAGAAGATGATGCACCGCGCTGTCGAACGGCGCGACCGCGTCCATCATCGCCTTCACCGAACGAAAGCGCTCGCGGAGTTCGGCATGCATCTGGTTGAAAGCCTGCCGATCGACCGCACCACCCCAGATCTCGGACAGCACCACCACACCGACCGGCTCGGAAGCCGCGACCGCAATGCGCATCTCACCGTCCGGGTCGCGGCGCATCCAGATCACTTCAGTTGAGCCGCCGCCGATGTCGAAGATGATCGCGCCCTGGGCTTCAGCGTCGATCAGCGGTGCGCAGCCCAGCGCGGCCAGTCGGGCCTCTTCCTCGACACTGATGACGAAGAGCTCGATTCCTGTCTCGCGCAGGACCCGTTCCACCAGTTCCTCGGTGTTGGAAGCCCTGCGACAGGCCTCGGTGGCGATCGCACGGACGTACTGGACGCCACGCGATTTCAATCGGTGTGCACAGACCCGGAGCGCAGCCACGGTGCGGTCCATGGCCGCCGGCGAGAGCACGCCCGTTGCAGTCACGCCCTCGCCCAGCCGGACAATGCGCGAGAATGAATCGACGATCCGCAGATTGCCCCGCCGCGAAGGTTCCGCGATCAACAGACGGCAGTTGTTGGTTCCCAGGTCCAACGCAGCCAGCACCGGCACGTTGCGGCGCCGCTTTCTGCCCGTCAGCCTCTGTGCCCCGTCCGCCTTTGCGTCCACGATGTTCCGCCTCCCCGGAGCGAAAACCGCCCGCGCGCTGCAAGGCTAGCATGGTAGGCACAATGCGAAAGGCGCTCCTTGACGAACGGTCCTCGCCTTTCTAGCTTCGAATCAGGCCGGTCAACGGCCCAGGCCAGCGCCAGCCTCCGGCTGGCGTTTTCGTTTTGCCAATCAGCAGCATCACGCCTACATGCAGACCATCAGCATGACAGGCGACGTGCGCGCGCATGCCGACGAATGGAAACGACATGAACGATGCGATGTTACGCGCGGACTGCACGCGCTGTGCCGGCCTTTGCTGCGTGGCGCATGCGTTCGACCGTTCGGAGGAGTTTGCCTTCGACAAGGCATGCGACGAAGCCTGCCATCACCTCACGCAGAAATTTCGGTGCGGTATCCACGCCGAACGCGCGCTCCGCGGATTCGGAGGGTGCGAGCGCTACGAGTGCTTCGGTGCGGGCCAGAAGCTCAGCGAGATCTACGAAGGGCGCACCTGGCGCGACAGTCCCGCAGAAGCACACGAGATGTTCGAGGTGTTCAGGATATTGCGCAAGGTGCATGAGTTGCTCGTGCTCCTGCGTGCCGCAGGTAAACTACCCTTGCCGCAGATCGCTTCGCAGCGTCTGAAGGCTTTTGAGGAAACGCTTGCCCCGGCCGATGGATGGACGGCCGCATCCTTGCGCGCGTTTGAACCCGACACTCTGAGGCGCGAAATCAGAACGTTTCTGGCGACGCTGAAGGATCACATCGAGAAGTAACCTAGCCGGCACGTGCGCCCTGTCCCACACGCGGTTGATACTCTATATTGGCCCGATGGATCCCAAGAATTGCCAAAGGCAACTGGTGCCGTGCGCGCGCGCATCGAGAATCCGGCAACTACAATGAGCGCCAGTGGCGGAGCGGTCGCCGAACGTGCCCGTGCGCTCGCGACATCGGGTGAGTTTCAATACGTCTATCAGATCGAGCGATATCTTCAGATGGAAGGCGTTCGCGGTGTCGATAAGACGTTCAGGGTCAATCCCGATCTGCGGAAGGAATTGCGCGGGCTGATCGCTGCGCACCGCTTGCTTTAGAGCGTTTTCTGACGCCAATACTTTTGATGCCGGATGACAGCCAAGCTTTTCCCGGCCCACCGAACCTGCTACTAGGCCCGCCTCGCCCGCCCTGAGTGCGGTCGACAGAAGTTTGACACCGACGAATTGTCGTTCTAGTTCAACGGCATCGTTGGGGGATCGTCTAACGGTAGGACTGCAGACTCTGACTCTGCCTGTCTAGGTTCGAATCCTAGTCCCCCAACCATCTCCGGCGACATTGCGGCGCACCTGTCGATAGCAACGGTCCGTCGGCACCGGTTGCGCCGATGGGCGCGACCACCCTGCGTCATTCGTTAACAGCCGCGGTCGTCGCGTTAACATCTTCGTTGTGCACACTTTATCGGACGTGTGCTATGCAACATTGGTCGCGGGGGCGACAGGAGACTTTGGATGATGCCATCCCCGGTGACCATTGAGCGCGTTCTCCAGGCTGGTGGGGGCATGACGCTCCCCGCATCCAAGGTCCCGACAGAAGCGCTGGCGCGCTACGCAAATCTGGCCCGCGAAGGCAAGGCCCGGCTCACAATCGACATCCGGGGCTCGGACATTTCGCCCAGTGTCATGATCGATATCGCACGAGCCGGCGGCGGCGCAGTGAGTTTTGAAGGACTATTCGACGCCTGACGGCGATCGAACTTGAGACTGGGCGCAGTGATGTGGGAGAAGCCCCGCATGGCCGCACCGCTCCTGCTTCTTCAAGACATTCATCTGACTTTTGGAAATACCGTACTGCTCGATGGCGCTGAACTTTCAGTGTCGGCCGGAGAGCGGTTGTGCCTGGTCGGGCGGAACGGTTCGGGCAAGTCGACGCTCCTCAAGATCGCAGCAGGCCTGATGGAGGCTGACGACGGAACCCGGTTTGCGCAACCCGGGGCGACGATCCGCTATCTGGCACAGGAGCCGAGCCTCGCCGGCTTTGCGGACACGCATGCCTATGTCGAAGCCGGCCTCATGCCGGGCGACGATCCCGCGCGCGCCTATTACCTGCTGGGCAGACTCGGCCTGTCAGGCGCCGAAGCACCAGAGACCTTGTCGGGCGGTGAAGCGCGCTGCGCCGCATTGGCGCGCACGTTGGCGCCGCGACCCGACATACTTCTGCTGGATGAGCCGACCAACCATCTCGATCTGCCTGCGATCGAATGGCTGGAAGGGGAGTTGAAGTCACTGAAATCCGCCCTCGTCCTCATCAGCCATGACCGCCGCTTCCTGGAGAACCTGTCGCGCGCCACCGTGTGGCTGGATCGCGGGCGGACGCGACGGCTGGACAGGGGCTTTGCGGCGTTCGAGCCGTGGCGCGACGAAGTTCTGGAGCAGGAAGAAATCGAGCGCCACAAGCTCGATCGCAAGATCGCGATGGAAGAGGACTGGGTCCGTTACGGCGTGAGCGGCCGGCGCAAGCGCAACCAGGGCCGCCTTGCGAAACTGCGCAGCATGCGGACTGGCCGAAACGAACAGCTGGATGTCACGGGCGCTGTCAAGATGACAGTGAGCGAAGCGACGGAAGGCGGCACGCGCGTCCTCGATGCCAAGAAGATTTCCAAAAGCTGGGGTGACAATTGCGTTGTGCGCGACGTATCGATCCGGATTCACCGCGGCGAACGCATCGGCGTCGTCGGTCCGAACGGCGCTGGAAAGACGACCTTGATCAACCTGCTCACCGGGTTGCTGGAACCGGACGGCGGCAATGTGAAGATCGGCACGGGCGTGAAGATGGCGCGGCTGGATCAGACCCGCGTCGTGCTGGCTCCTGACGACACGCTGGCGAGTGTGCTGACCGGTGGTCGCGGTGATCACATCGAGGTCGGTGGCGTTCCACGCCATGTGGTCAGCTACATGAAAGACTTTCTGTTCACGCCACAGCAGGCGCGCTCACCGGTGAAGGTGCTGTCAGGCGGCGAGCGGGCGCGGCTGTTGCTTGCGAAGGTGCTGGCGCAGCCGTCGAACCTTCTGGTGCTGGACGAGCCGACCAACGATCTCGATCTCGAGACGCTCGATCTGCTCGAAGAGATGATCGACGAATATCCCGGCACCGTGCTCGTGGTAAGCCACGATCGTGATTTCCTCGATCGTGTCTCGACGTCCATCCTCATGGCCGAGGGCGACGGCGTGTTTGTGCAGTATGCGGGCGGCTACTCCGACATGCTCACGCAACGCGGAGCTGGTGTCGAAGCGAAGGAGCAGGCCAAGACCGCCAGGGAGCCAAAGGAGAGTCGCCCTGCTCCGTCACCGCCGAAGCGCAAGATGAATTTCTCTGACAAGCACGATCTGGAGAAGCTGCCCGGCCGGCTTGCCGAACTCGAGAAGCAGATCGCAGCGTTCAATGCACAACTCGAACAACCGGACCTGTATACGCGTGACCCCAAGAAGTTTGCGGCGCTGTCGCAAAGCGTTGCCGAGGCGCAGGAGGCCCACGCCAAGGGCGAAGAGCGCTGGCTTGAGCTTGAAATGCTGCGCGAGGAGATTGCGCGGGGCTGAGTGAATCGCCTTTTGTGGCATTCACTTCTGACTATTATTCATTTTCCTGCGATCACTGCCTCGGTCATCCTCGATGGATGACAACGATGATCCGCGCCCGAACCGTCCTGGCACTCTCCGCGCCACTCATTGCGTTCTTCCTCATCCAGAACGCAGTGAACCTCGCCGTGCTGGCCCTGCTGGGCCAGCTGGGAACGGCCACGCTCGCTGGCGCCGGGATATCGGGCGCGATCTACGGGATGGTGCTGGCACTGCTCTTCGGATTCGACACCGGAGTTCAGGTGAGTACCGCACGCGCAGCAGGTGCCGGTTCCATTGATGGAGCGGCACAGGCGCTTGTAAACGCCCTGAGCCTCTCGATACCACTCGGTGCAACGCTGACGGCGCTGGTCTACCTGCTTGGACCAACCTTAGTGGCGGGCCTCACGCACGACAGCGCGGCAATCGCGGCAGGATCGACTTATCTGCGGGCCGAGGCACCTTCCATCCTGTTTCTGGCCGTGACCATTCCGATCAACGGATTCTGGATCGGCACCGGCGCGCCCAAATATGCCCTTCTGGTCTCACTTGTGGTGGCGCCGTTGCAGGTCGCGTTGAGCTGGGTACTGCTGGCGAAGTGGGGCGTTGCCGGAGTGGGCGTTGCCTTTTCTATCGCCATGCTGGCAGGCGTGTGCGTTCAGACCTGGCTCGCGCGCAAATATCTTTTCCGACGCCCTGAATGGTCAGGCGCCATGTCGATTGCGCGCATAGGATGGCCGGTCAGCGTGCAGCAGGCCTTTCTGCAGATAGGCTTCATCATTGCCTTCGCAGTTGTCGCGCAGCTCGGCACCTCTTCAATCGCGATCCTCAACGTCCTTACCACGCTGACCCTTGTCCCTGTCCAGTCCGCGACGGGACTCGGCACAGCCGCCGGTGCGCTTGCGGGACAGGCTCTCGGGCGCGGCGATGCAGCAGATGCGAAGCGCTGGGGTTGGCAAATAGCCATGGGCGGCGCGTTGCTCATGATGCCGCTGGGCCTGATCGCGGTTGTCGCGCCTCGCGAATTGCTGAGCTTCTTCCTGAAGGACCCGCGCAGCGTGACGCTGGCGGTACTACCGGTTCAAATGCTGGGCGCTGGGGTCGGCATTGACGCCTTTGGGCGCATCCTGGGATTTGCGTTGCGCGGCGTTGGCGCAACGCGCGCAGCTGCCGGCATCGCGTTCATGACGCAGTGGCTTGCGCTTCTGCCGCTGATGTGGGTCGCGGGTATCCGATTGGGCTTTGGACTGAACGGCATCGTCGCAGTTCAGGTCGCGCTCACGATCGTCGAAGCCGCCCTCTTCGCATGGATCTGGCACCGCGGCAGATGGACGTCAATAAGGATTGGCCGCGACGAGACGACAACAGACATAAGCGCGAGTCGGATCGTTGTTCTCGGCGGCGCGGGCGCGGGGAAGTCGACGCTTGCACGCGCGATCGGCGAGAAGCTGGTGCTTCCGGTCGTGCATCTCGACCGGCTCGTGATTGGCCCTGGTTGGAGGCGGATCGACAACGGCACCGCTCGCCGGCAATTGGCGGACGCGTTAACGCCAGGTCATTGGGTCGTGGAGGGCGTCTATCCGGCGCTTCAGGATATCACCCTTCCCGACGCCGATCTCGTCGTCTGGATCGAGCAACCTGCCCTGGTTCGACTGTTCCGCGCATGGCGCAAGACGCGAATCCACAAGGACAAGCCACGCGCCGACCGGCCGGATGGCTGCGCCGAAGGATTCAGTGCCGCTTATGCCTGCACCGTATTCAATTTCGGCCGATTCAATCCGTCGCTGCAGCGCGATCTCGCAGCCGCGACGCCGGCGCGTGTCATCAGGCTCAAGGGAGATCGTGCGGTCAGAGGCTTCCTCACATCGCTTCATCGGCTAAAGTAGCGGCGAACCTGCCGGAGCACGCCTGTTGCTGAAGCCTGAAGACATGGATTTCATTTCGAATTTCTCGACCGTGTGGGCGGTATTCCTGGGCGCCATCCTGGCGACACTGGGCGGATTCGTGGCGACGCAGATGGAGTGGCAGATTGAGAGGGTCAGGCGCGAGCGCAACGCCGCGCTCTTTTTCGGCGAAGTGCTGCAGACGCTTTGCGTCTTGTTGAATCTGGCAGACGAATCGCGCGCCATCGGCGATCCTTACGGACCTATCACGCTTCGGATGCTGCGCTCCGCGCTGCGGGAGATCGATATCTACAATCGCAACCGCGAAACGCTTTACGACATCCGGAAGGCGGAGCTGCGGGCGCGGATACACACGCAGATACTGCGGATCACGATGTCATGCGATGGCGTCTTCGATTCAATTCAGGAGATCAGCGCGACAAGGCTTGCGCTGCGTGCGCCGGACCTCTCGCTCGAGCATCGGCAGGAATATGAGGATCGGCTGCTGGAGCTCCAGGAATTTCGCAAGAACGGTTTCGACTTCGCAGTGGAAAGCGGCGCCGCGCTCAAAGCAGCGATAAAGGAGCTTGAGCCGATCGCGCACTTCTCGTTCGCCCGAATTGACCAGGTGGCGCGGGCGGATGCTTGAACGTTGCGCGATCCTTGCCGCGGCCCTGACGCTCTGCGGTTGCACGTCCTATGGTGATTATACGTCCGACGCGTTCGATCCGGGTGGCGTCAGCCAGACACGATTCACCACCGACGCCGCGGCGTGCGAAAGCCAAGCGGAAATCAAGCGGTCTTACTCGCTCCCCGGAATCGTGGGAACGCATGTCAGCCGCCACGAACTATTCAATCAGGCCTTCGCCGTATGCATGCGAAGCGAAGGATACGCGCTTCGGGGATCGACGCTGGAAGCACCGATCCCCTATGACGTGAATCCCTGGCCGGGTTAGGCCGCGCGGCGCTGACCGCGCGGATTGAAGCGGCGCTTCGGGCGCTTATAGTTGCGTTCGCCCGGAACGTTCACAGGATTGGGCCGGCGATCCTGGCCCTGACCGGCCTGAGCCGCGGCGAGTGTCTCCGGTGAGAGCTCATGCGCCACGGTCGTGAGCGGACGCTTCACGAGCCGCTCGATATCACGCAGAAACTGCCTCTCAGCCGGATCGCAGAACGAGATCGCGATGCCATCGGCACCGGCGCGCGCTGTACGGCCGATGCGGTGGACATAGCTTTCCGGTTCATTGGGCAGCTCGAAGTTGATCACATGCGTGATGCCGTCGACGTCCACACCGCGGGCTGCGATGTCGGTCGCCACCAGCACACGCACTGCGCCGGACTTGAAACCGTCCAGCGCGCGCTGACGCGCGTTCTGGGATTTGTTGCCGTGGATGGCATCCGAGCGGAAGCCATCCTTCGCCAGATGCTCGGCGACGCGGTTGGCCACATGCTTGGTGCGCGTGAAGACGATGACGCGCTTCAGGTCATCGCCCTTGAGCAGATGCGTGAGAAGCGCGCGCTTGTCCTTCTGCGCGATATGGATGACGCGCTGGTCCACCTTGTCGGCCGTCACGGTCTTGGGCGAGACCTCGATGCGTTCCGGCTGGCGCAGCATGTCGCCGATCAGCTCCACGACTTCCGGCGCCATCGTGGCGGAGAAGCACATCGACTGACGCTTTTTCGGAAGCATGGCCACGATACGGCGCACGTCCTTAATGAAGCCCATGTCGAGCATGCGGTCGGCTTCGTCGACGACGAGGATTTCCACGCCATCGAGACGGACCATGTGCTGCTTCACGAGGTCGAGCAGACGGCCCGGCGTGGCGACAAGGATGTCGACGCCGTTCTTCATCTGCGCGATCTGACGGTTCTGCGGCACGCCACCAAGGATGACGGCGTGACGGAAGTTCAGATGACGTCCGTAAGTCTGCAGGCTCTGGTCGATCTGCACTGCGAGCTCGCGGGTTGGCGCAAGGATGAGCGCACGAGCCGCCTTTGGCTCCGGGCGCTTGCGCGTTGCGTCGAGTGTCTGAAGCATCGGCAGACCGAACGCAGCAGTCTTGCCGGTACCGGTCTGGGCGATGCCGAGCAGATCGCGCCCGGCCAGCAGCGCCGGGATGGCGCGGATCTGGATTGGCGTCGGCAGTGTGTAGTTCTCGGCTGTCAGGGCGCGCAAAAGCGGCCCGGAAAGTCCGAGGGATTCAAAAGTTGTCGTAGTCACAAAAATAGTCCTCAACCGCAAAAACGCGCGGGATGCACGTGCAACGGCTTCTTGCCGTCTTCCACGCACAACTGGAGCTAACGGGGATTTTCAAAGGCTTGCGGTGGGAACGCATCCGGAAAGTCCGGCGCGCCGCGTGCGACCGCGAAGCAATAAGGGGCTTATGGTGGCCGCTGTGAACAAAGTCAACCACATCCTTCATCAACGGATGAATATTGCCCCGTGGGCACTAACGCCGAAGCCCTGTTGCGAATTCACCCTAGTTTTGCGCATGATGTGAGGGCGCGGCTGCTACGCTGACCGGACGAGCAGCTTGTGTCTGGGTCTTTCCGGCTGGTGGCAGCATTCGGCATCGACATGGCGAACTTCGAGGGTGGCGGACCGCGTCAGATAGCGCAGGCGTCCGTAAAGGGTACGGTCAAGTGGTTCAACGGGACGAAGGGTTACGGCTTCATAACGCTTGAAAACGGAGGTGGCGACGCGTTCTGCCACGCATCCGCAATTCAGGCTGCAGGTCATGCTGAACTACCTCAGGGCGCGACAATTGTCTGTGATCTCCAGAATTCTCCCCGCGGCCTCCAGGTTGTGGCGGTCCATAGCGTCGATCTGAGCACTGCAGATGCGAGCCCAAGCCCGCGCCGCGACTTCGGCGACGGTGGCGGACGCCGTGGCGGCGGCGGCCGGTTTGGCGGCGGTGGTGGTGATCGCTTTGGCGGCGGTGGCGGCGGCGATCGCTTCGGCGGCGGCGGTGACCGGTTTGGTGGCGGCGACCGTTTCGGCGGCGGCGACAGGTTCGGTGGTGGCGATCGCTTCGGCGGCGGTGGTGATCGTTTCGGCGGTGGCGGC
>DASZCC010000083.1:0-1990 GCA_035943485.1 Rhizomicrobium sp.
AGTTGTCGACCTTACGAGTTTCACTCGCCTTCTTACCGCTGCCGATCACGCTATCTCCCAACATACAGCCGAACGCCAACATGCATACAAACAGCGCGAATGCCTTGGTTGCCATTCGCACAATGACCAGCCACTGATAGATGAACTGGACCCCGGATTTAGGACCAAGGGTTAAGGTGTGAAGCGTCCTGCTCTGTCGGAACCGATGGAGCGAGCAATGACGAAGTCACGCAAGAAGTTTGATGCGGCGTTCAAGGCGAAGATTGCGCTGGAGGCGCTGCGCGAGGACGCGACGGTGCCGGAGTTGGCCAAGCGGCACGGCGTTCACCCGAACCAGATTTACGGCTGGAAGAAGCAGGTCCTCGACAACATCGCGAGCCTGTTCGCGCGCGGCGCGAGTGGTTCGGGCGAGGAGGAGCGGGAGCGGGAGGCGGCCAAGCTCTACGCCAAGATCGGCCAGCTGACGGTTGAAAGGGATTTCTTGGGCAGGAGGCCAGGGCGATGAGCACGCCGGATCGAAGAGCGATGGTCGAACGGCCTGGCAAGGATCTGTCAGTGCGCCGCCAATGCACGCTGTTGAACCTGGCGCGCTCGGGGGTCTACCGCCCCGAGCCCGTGCCTGCGGCGGACGATCTGGCCTTGATGCGCCGGATCGACGAACTCCATCTCGAACTGCCGTTCTACGGCTCGCGGCGGATGATGTTCGAACTCAACAAGGAAGGCCGTGGGGTCAACCGGAAGCGGGTGCGGCGGCTGATGCGCGTGATGGGGATCGAAGCTTTGGTTCCGCGCCCAGGCACGAGCAAAGCCGCGCCTGGACACAGGATATATCCCTACCTGCTGCGGGGCCTGGCGATCACCGAGCCGAACCACGTGTGGGCTTCCGACATCACCTATATCCCGATGGCGCACGGCTTTCTGTATCTCGTGGCGATCATCGATTGGGCCAGCCGGGCGGTTCTGGCTTGGCGGCTGTCGAACACCATCGACAGCGGGTTTTGCGTCGAAGCGCTGGAGGAGGCTCTGGCACGACACGGCAAGCCGAGGATATTCAACACGGATCAGGGCGCGCAGTTCACCAGCGCCGCGTTCACCGGCAAGCTTGAAGCCGCTGGCGTCGCGATTTCGATGGACGGGCGCGGGCGTTTCATGGACAACATTTTCATCGAACGCCTGTGGCGCTCGATCAAGTATGAAGAGGTGCATCTGAAAGCGTACGCTGACGGCCGCGAGGCGCGGGCCGGCATCGGTTCTTGGATGACCTTTTACAATTTTCGACGCCCCCATCAGGCGATGAACAACCAGATGCCGATGGTGGCGTGGCGCGCCGGCATGGACAAAATCGAGGCGGCGCAAAGAGCTGTGGATATGCCGCTTCGCTTGGACAACGCAAACGCGTTGCCCACATACCCACAGCAGAAGCAGCAAGAAGCGGCTTGATTTTTGACGGACAAGGGCAGGCGAGATTACACCTTAAATCGAAGCCCCCGTGGTCCCACCAATGGGGTCCAGTTCAGCGCACATGATTCAGTCTGGTTTCCTCGGCGAAGAAGATCGCAAGGCGCTTACGGCGCTGGCGCGCGATGCGTCTTCGCCTTGCCGGGTGACGCGGCGTGCGAATGCCTTGGTGCTTTTGGACAAGGGGTGGAGCTGTCAGGAAGTCGCCATGCGTTTTTGCTCGACGACGACACGGTCCGCGGCTGGCGCAAGCTTTTCGAACAACGCGGGATCGAAGGCCTGACCAGCTTCGATGTGGGCGGCAGCGCAAGCTATCTGAGTGTGAAGCAGGAGGACGATTTGAAGGCGTGGGTTGGCGCGGCGTTGCCGCGTTCGACACGCCAGATCGGCGCCTGGATCGAGAAGGAATTCGGCCTAGTCTACGAAAGCCGCTCGGGACTGATCGCGCTCTTGCATCGTCTGGGGCTGGAGTATCACAAGCCGAGTGTCATTCCGCGCAAGCTCGACAAAGACAAGCAGCAGGCATTCATCG
>DASZCC010000084.1:0-5591 GCA_035943485.1 Rhizomicrobium sp.
TAAAAGACATGGGATTCTCCGTTCTGGTTACACGCTCGAGCGTTATGCTCGCGGGCTTCTTGCCCGCATGCGTCATGGCAAGGCGCGTGCCGGAGAGGATTCAGAAATCTCTAACCATCGATTGGGAGTGGTGCCCGGCAAATCACGCCGAGGCAATTTTCGCCAAATGCAGGCGATTGGGCAGTTTCTGCCTCAGAACCCGGAATCTTTTGCCTAGTGCTGGGCAAGAAGTGCCGTGTTGAGGGGGAGCAGGAACGCCAAAACCCGCGTTTGCGGGTGATGCGCTTGAAAGGTCTGCGGCCTTAGGAACGCACGTTCGTGCAGAACCAACAGGCACATCGCTTTCGCCTCGGCCTCCTGTGACGTCATCTAGATTTCGCTCGGCTGGGAGCAACCTCAACCAGGTCCGCTCCATCTGTCCTTCGTCACGCGGGTGCCCACGAGTCACACCCTTGGCCTGTCTGATCTCATGGCATCTCTAAAACATACGCGCTCCTCAAGTTTGAGAGGCGTACATAAGAGGACAAAAAGCCTATTCAAGCGGGGTAGCAGAGAGCTACCGCTACCATCGCAAACTATTTTCACGTGGAGACGCGGAGGTGGGATGAAGCGTCTCCGCGTCACCCAAACGAAAAAGGGCGGCGCGAACGCGCCGCCCTTGTCTCAATATGTGGATGACTATTTGAACAGTGAAAGGATCGTCTGCGGCGCCTGGTTGGCGATCGCCAGAGCCTGCACGCCGAGCTGTTGCTTGACCTGCAAGGACTGCAGCATGGCGCTTTCCTGGGCCATGTTGGCATCGACCAGCTGACCGATACCGGTGGTCAGCGTGTCGGACAGCTTCTGCGAGAAGCTCGCCTCGATCGAGAACTTGGCGGCGCCCGAAGAAAGCACGGCGAGCGCGGAGTCGACATTGGTCAACGACGCCTGAATGGTCGTGATCATGGCCGACGCCTTGGTCTGGGTCGAGATTGAAGCCGTCGAGGTCATCGTGATGATCTTGCCCGACAGGGTCATGTTCTGCGCCGCCTGAGTAATGCGGCGCTGACCGTCGGACGATGCCAGGGCGGTGATCTGCTTGGTCGAACCGTCGACCAAATTGAAGCCGTTGAACACGGCGTTCTTCACGATCGTGGCGATCTGATCGCGAAGGGCTGTGAACTGGGCATTGATAGCCTGGCGGCTGGCCGTATCCAGCGAAGCGTCCGAAGCCTTGGTGGCGTCGGTCTTGAGCTGGATCAGCAAATCCGAAATCGATTGTCCCGCGGAGAGCGCAACATCGATCGCGGACGAGCCATTGTTCAGGCTGTCGATCACCGAACCATAGCCGGCAACCGCCGCGCGCTGGTTCTGGGCGATGGCAAAGATCGCGCCGTCATCACGCGCCGAAGCCACCTTCAAGCCGGTGTTGACCGCATTCTGGGTCTGATCCAGCTGGCCCTGGGTCTGATTGAGGTATTGCAGCGCCACGAGTGCGCCGGGGTTGGTGTTGACGCTAAATGTCATGTTGTCTCTCCGATTCCATTCTGGTGGTCGACGGCGTTCTGCACGTCCGGCCGGTTAGGCCCGTGTCCCGTTTCGCAACGCCCGTGCCAGTCTGGAAACCTTTTATATCGTTGTTTTCACTTGGTTTTCTCTGGACTCCGGCGGTGTGCCGTTAGGCATATTTTGCCGCTCGGCAGAAATGAAAAAGCCGGCGTTGCCGCCGGCTTGTCCGTATACAGACGAAACATGAGATCAGGCGGCGCCTTGAAGGCCCTGCATGATCGTGCGGTTGACCTGGATCAGCGGATCGATCGGCGCGCCGGAACGGGTGACCTGTTTCGAATAGCGCGTGACCCACAGCGACAGCGATACGATCTTGGCGCGCACATCGCTGCTGAGCAGGTTGCGATCGTCCATGCAGTCGGCCGCGAGCGTCCGCCACAGCTTGCGATTCCAGTCGATCGCCTCGGCGCGTTCGCCGGGACCGATCTCGGGTTTCTGAGCATCGATCAGCGCACCGGTCACCTGGCCGAACAGCCGGTACTCCGTGGCGCGGGGATTCTCAGTAACTGTTTGCGCGTTTTGGTAGGCTTTCAGGGTCATAATTCAACCGTTCCCGTTCGAAGTCGAAAAGCTTGCGGCAGCTCATCAGCGCCTTGTAGTAGTCGCCACTCATCACATCGCGACTGATCTCAATGCAGCTGGCAAGCACCTCGCGGTTGGAAACCGCGCCCATGAACTCGGTCATGCGCAGTGCGAATTCGTTGTAGTACTGCTCGCTGGCATCGCCATCGAGGTACATCATCATGATGGGAACGTAGATGCGCCGCGCAGGCGTGTTCGCCTCGCTCGGCTGCATGATGTCCTTTTCACGCAACACGCAGGCCTTGTTCTGGATGACGAGGCTGGTGCGCTTGTCGCCATTGGTGAGGACCGCGCCGTTGAGCACGAATTTCTCGCCAGGCTTGAGCGACAGTTTCAGCGGCATCGGGCATGTCCTCACATTCCAGAGGTCACGCTAAACCCAATGCGGTTAATGAAAGACTTCGCTTTTCGGGTTTTTCGTTTACGGGAGGTTAAACATGAAATGGCTTGATGGAGCCGGAAATCCCGTCTTCCAAGGCTCATGCCATGGCCCAGCCGCTGCTCGCCCCGACGCTTGAATCGCTTACCGGCATGGACGCCAAATTCGAGGCGCTCGCCAAGCTTGAAGCGCTTCAGGAGGAGATGGAAGCGCAGAGCGCGCGGCGCGAGTCCAATGTCATCCTGCGGCGCGCGATCACCGCGTGGCGGCAGGGCGACATCGTGCGCTCCGGTCAGCTCGCTTTCGATGCGACAGACGCCGACGAGACGAATTCAAAAGCTTTCCACATGCTCGGCATGGCACTGGAGCGCATGGGGCATCAGCACAAGGCGCTGGTGACCTATGAGCGGGCCTTCCAGCTCGACCCGGAAGATGCCGAGCTGCTGATCAATCTCGGCCTGATTGCGTGGAATATGCAGAACCGCGAAGGCGCGGCGCGCATGTTCAGCCTCTTTATCCAGCGCTGCCCCGACAACCCGCTTGGCTACAACAACATGGGCAGCGTGCTGTGCGATATGGGCGACCCGGCGCGCGCGATCGAGCTACTGCGCGAGGCGATCCTGCGCATGCCCAATGAGTCTATCCTGTGGAATTCGCTGGCCACCGTGCTGGCCGAGGAAGGCCGCGCGGAAGAGAGCCTCACTTTTTATCACGAGGCCGTGCGGCTCGATCCCGGCTTTGCGCGGCTCTATCACAATCTCGGTTTCGCCTATGCGCATCTCGGCCGGCTGGAGGAATCGCTCAAGGCCTATGAGATGTCGCTGGAGCGCGTGATCGATCCGGCCGATCGCCTGGAGTCGGAACACTCGCACGCCATCTGCCTCATCGGCATGGGCAGGCTGGAGGAAGGCTTCCTGCGGTTTGAAGCGCGCAACAATCCCCGCTTCCGCGGCCACACCGGTCACATGCTGAAGGCGCCACAGTGGAAGGGCGAGCCGCTCGACGGCAAGCGCATTCTGATTGTCGGCGAACAGGGCCTTGGCGATGAGTTCATGTTCGCGAATATCCTGCCGGACATCCAGCATGCGGTCGGCAACAGCGGCAAGATGCAGGTCGCCGTCGATCCGCGTCTGGTGCCGCTGTTCCAGCGCTCGTTTCCCAACGCGGAAGTCGGCAGCTATGACGATCGCACATTGATCGATCGCGACGGCAATCAGGCGCTGCGCTTCATCCCGTTCGCGACCGACAAGGGCGAGCCCGACTTCTGGGTACCCATGGCGTCGGCGCTGCAATATCTGCGCAAGGATATAGGCGACTTCCCGCACGAGGCGTTCCTCGAGCCGGATCCGAAGCGGGTGATGCAGTTCCGCGAACAGCTCGCCTCCAAGGGGCCGGGTCCCTATGTCGGCATCTGCTGGCGTTCGATGATGCTCGGCGCCAAGCGGGCGAAGTATTACAGCGCGTTGCCGATGTGGGAGCCGATCCTGAAGACACCGGGCGTGACCTTCGTGAACCTGCAATATGGCGACGCGGCGGCCGACATCGCCGAAGCGAAAGCGATGTTTGGCGTCGACATCCATGTGATGGACGTGAATCTGAAAGATGACATCGATGGCGCGGCGGCACTGTCGGCGGCTGTCGATCTCGTGCTCTCCGCGCCGACGGCGGCGGCCGCTTGCGCCGGCGCGATCGGATCCGAAGTCTGGTTCATGACGGCGGGGCGCACCTGGCCGCAGCTGGGTACGGATGAATATCCCTGGTACGCGAAGACACGCGTTATGAGCCCGGAGAAATTTGGCGATTGGGCGGAGCTGATGCCGCACGTGGCGGGCGAGCTGGCGGGGTTTGTGAAGCGGTAGCTTCTCAATTGTTGAACCACCTCGTCATGGCCGGGCTTGTCCCGGCCACCCATACGCACAACTGCACCACGGAGTGTATGGGTCGCCGGGACAAGCCCGGCGATGACGAAAGAAGAAAAGCTACAAGCTCTACGACTGCTGCTGTTGCTGCTGCTGGTGATAAAGATGCTCCGGCATCGACGGCGTCGGCCGCGGTGCGGACATCGGGCGCGCGACGCGCAGGAAATCCTCGTGCCGCACGGGTGCCTGGGTCGGCTCGACCGCCACCGCAATCGCGAGTTCGCTTTCCGCACCGCCCTTGTAAGTCCCGCGCGTCGGCGGGACGTCGGCATAGTCGCGTCCGACCGCGGCGCGGATATGGCGATCGGTTACCAGCGCGTCGTTCGTGGGATCGATGCCGATCCAGCCAAGGCTCGGCAGATACGCCTCGACCCAGGCATGCGTCGCGTCCTCGCTCGAGCGATCCTGGCCGCGGCCACGATGATGCAGATAGCCCGACACATAGCGCGCCGGGATGCCCCAGCTGCGCGCGATGGCGATCATGATGTGCGCGAAGTCCTGGCAGACGCCGCTCTTCTCCTTTAGCGCCAGATCGATGGGCGACTGCGCGTCCGTCACGCCGGGCTCGTAGGCGAACGAAGCATGGAGCGTCGCGCACAGATGCTTGAGCGCCGTCAGCGGATCGCCCTTCGGCTTGACCAGATCCTGCGCCGTCATGAATTCGGCCAGCGGACGAGACATGAAAGCGAAGCTGGACGGCTCAAGCAGATCGAACTGCTCATCGGACAGATTGTAGGAATTGTAGCGGCCCCATTCCAGCAGGTCGGCTTGCGGGGGCAGCGGCGCCATGCCGGCGATCTCGACCACCGCCTGCGCCTCGATGCGCAGCTCCTCATGCTCGCGCAATACATTGAAGTGATAGACCGCGTTGCCGAGATAATCCGTATACGCATAAAGCTGGGCGCGCGGATTGGTCGTCAACTGGAAGCTGCGCAGCGATTGCTGACCTTCCGAGCGCGGCTGCATGCGCAGCTCCATGACGCTCTCGCGCACCGGCGACGAGTAGCGGAAACGGGTGACGTGGCGGATGGAATAGTACATGGGGCTATCGCGCGTGGTGAATAGTGAGTGGTGAATGGGGAAACAAGCGTCCCCATTCACCACTCACTATTCGCCACTCGCCCTTTCTCACAAAACTGTTTCCGCGCCATACGAGATATAAG
>DASZCC010000085.1:0-9817 GCA_035943485.1 Rhizomicrobium sp.
CGCCCGAGTCGAATTCGCCGATCAGCTTGCGCCGACGCTCTTCAAGAGCGGCCAGGTCGCGCTTGGCCCGCTGCTGCCGCAGGACGCCGGTTTCATGTTTGTCTGGATGAACGACATCGAGGCGACCAGCCAGGACGTGCCCTACCGTCCGATGGACGGCACAGCGATGTCGAACTGGCTCGCGACGATCACCGGTGATCCGACACGCGTGCTGTTCGCAATTCGCATTGCGGGAAAGTCCGAAGCTGCTGGCTTCCTCCTGCTCAGCGGCATCAACAGCACGAACCGCTCCTGCGAACTCGGCATCCGCATCGGCCGCGAAAGCGATCGCAATCACGGGATCGGCAAGGCCGCCGTGGCCCTGGGACTCGCATACGCCTGGGATCATCTCAATCTGGTGCGGGTGCATCTGCGCGTGATGGCCAGCAATGACCGCGCCATCCGCGCCTACAAGGCCGCGGGCTTCGCGACGGAGGGCCTGCACAAGCGCGCGGCCTTTATCGCCGGAAAATGGCACGACATGCTGACGATGGCCGCCCTCAACCCCGGCGAGACCGTGACCGCGGGCTGAGTTCTGTCCTATACCCGCTTTAGCCTATTAAGCGCGGGAGTTAGCCGGTGAACCATCTCAATATCATTGCCACGATCGAGGGCGCCGTCGGCGTCATCACACTCAACCGTCCCACGGCGCTGAACGCGCTGAACGCCGAGCTGCTCGGCGAGGTCGTAACCCAGCTCGAAGCCTGGGATCGCGGCGACGAAGTTCGCGCGATCATCCTCACGGGTTCGGAACGCGCCTTCGCCGCCGGTGCCGATATCAAGGAGATGTCCGGCCAGTCCTACATGGACATGTTCAAATCCAACTTCTTTGCCGAGGCGAATGACAGAATCTCCGCCATCCGCAAGCCGATCATCGCGGCTGTTGCAGGCTGGGCGCTGGGCGGCGGCTGCGAGCTGGCCATGCTGTGCGACTTCATCATCGCCGCCGACACGGCGAAGTTCGGCCAGCCGGAGATCAATCTCGGCGTGATGCCCGGTATCGGTGGCACCCAGCGTCTGACGCGCTTCGTCGGCAAGTCCAAGGCAATGGAGATGTGCCTGACCGGCCGCAACATGGACGCTGCCGAAGCGGAGCGTTCCGGCCTCGTCTCGCGTGTTGTGCCGGCGGCGGATCTCCTCGCCGAGGCGATGAAGGCGGCCCAGGCGATCGCGGCCAAATCGATGCCAATTGTCATAATGACCAAGGAGACGGTGAACCGCGCCTACGAGACCACACTGGCCGAAGGCGTCCGCTTCGAGCGACGCCTGTTCCACGCGATGTTCGCCACGCACGACCAGAAGGAAGGCATGGCCGCCTTCAGCGAGAAGCGGAAACCCGGGTTTAAGGACGAATAGCAGGCCCTCCTGCTCTGCCTGCCCCGTCACGATTGACCCGCCCGCGGCCAAGGGCTAGAAGCCCGCTCCTTTTCCACGCTTACGGAAGACAAATGCCCAATATCGACTCCGCCAAAAAGCGCGTCCGCACCACAGCCAAGCGCACCAAGATCAACCAGTCGCGCCGCACCCGCGTCCGCGGCTATGTCCGCAAGGTCGAGGAAGCCCTGACGAAGGGCGACAAGGCGGCGGCACAGGCAGCTTTGAAGGCGGCGGAGCCGGAAATCATGCGCGGCGTGTCGAAAGGCATCCTGCACAAGAATACGGGCGCCCGTAAGGTTTCGCGCCTCACCAAGCGCGTCGCCAAACTCGGCAAGTAGCTGACTCCCTTGCGGATTCGGAACCGCCATTTCGGGAAGTCCCGAAATGGGGCGGTTTTATCGTCCGTAGGCGGATTTTTGGCGCG
This sequence comes from Rhizomicrobium sp., assembly GCA_035943485.1. Lineage (GTDB taxonomy): Bacteria > Pseudomonadota > Alphaproteobacteria > Micropepsales > Micropepsaceae > Rhizomicrobium. The sequence continues at coordinate 1,841 of DASZCC010000085.1, forward strand.
GTTTTGTGTGACGGGAGCGCTCAAAAACAAATCCGTCACCTAAGTGTCTGATTCCGTGCGCGAACACTGTCCGGTAGAATTTTCCGTATACGTACAAACGCTTAGCGAGATTTAATTCGACACCGAATCGTCATGTTCACTTTGAGTTCTCTTGTCAATGATTCGGAATTGGGAGATGTTAACCCTCGTCCGGTGGGCCATAGAACGATGAACGACAGAACAAGAACCGCGCTCGAATTTACCACCGTCAGGTTGTACCAGCCCCCAGGCTGCTCTACCTGTACTAGTACACACTGAACCCCTGAAATCGCTGTCCGTCCGGACTGGGCTTGTCCCGGTCGCGGCCCCTCTTTGCCCGCTGGAATGCCGATGCCCACCCCCGCACCGAACTACGCAGGCGACCTCTCCGCCGCCGAAGCCTGGGAGCTCCTCAGGAGCGATCCCAAGGCGCGGCTGATCGACGTGCGCACGACGGCGGAGTGGAATTTCGTGGGCCTGCCCGATTTGAGCCCTCTGGGCCAGGAGGCCGCGCTGATCGAATGGCAGATGTTCCCGACGATGCAGCCGAACCCTCAGTTCGTCGCAGCAGCATCCGCAGGCGCCGACAAGGATGCGCCGGTTCTCTTTCTTTGCCGCTCGGGCGCGCGTTCGCGCAGCGCGGCGATCGCGCTCACGGCTGCCGGCTTCGGCCGCGCCTACAACATCGCTGGCGGCTTCGAGGGCGATCTCGATGACGAACGTCACCGCGGACACAGGAATGGATGGAAGGCCGCCGGCCTTCCATGGAAGCAAAGTTGATGGGGAACTGGAGGGGCAGATGAAACGAGAAAGAACAGGTTGAGGAATACCGCAAGAACTTGCGTGTGAACCGGGCAGAAAGCCTGGACAGAAACGAGGGCTCGCCGGCGCGCAAGCGTCGGACAAGAAGCGGGTAATTGACATGGTGCATATCACGGGCAAACCGATGCGTTCGGATTGGACATCGGCATGGGCGGGCGCGCGCGAAAGGCTGCGGCGCGAATTGGGTGACGCGGTATTCGACGCTTGGATCGGGCCGCTGACATTGAATGGATTCGACAATGACGAGATCAGGATCGGCGCGACCAAGCCGTTCCTGCGCAACTGGGTGGCCAGCCGCTATGTGACGCGCATCGAGCGCGCCTTGCAGGCTGAAGGCACTGAGCCGGTCTCCATATCGATCGTGCTGACGGAAGCTCCGCCGTCGGTCGGCGGCAATGTGCGGCGTGAGCCGCCGCGCGCCGAAAGCCATGTCGTGGCCTTCGAGCCGCGCCCCGGCATCGAGGAACAGGCCGATGCGAGCAAGGGTCTGTGGAACCGCATGCTGCATCCGCAGCAGACCTTCGACAGCTTCATCGCGGGCTCGTCCAACGAGTTCGGCCTGTCGGCCGCGCGCACCTTCGCCGAGGGCCAGTCGAGCGATATCCCGCTGCTCTTCATCCATGGCGGCTTCGGCTACGGCAAGACGCATCTGCTGAACGCAGCGGCGCTGGAATTCCGCAAGCGCGGCAAACGCACGCTGTTCCTGCGCGCGGAAGACTTCATGCGCCACTTCCTGGGCGCGCTCTATCGCAAGGACACGCTGAACTTCAAGGAAGAACTCCGCACGGCGGAAGCACTCATCATCGACGACCTGCAGCACATCTGCCGCTCGACGGCGACGGCGTCTGAGTTCCTCTATACGGTCAATGCGTTCGCCGATCTGCGCCGCCGCGTCGTCATCGCGGCCGACCGCAGCCCGCAGGCGATGGAAGGCCTCGGCGCCGACGTGAAGTCGCGTCTCGAAGGCGGCCTCGTCATCGCGCTCGATAAGCCCGATCGCGATACGCGTCTGGCGATCCTGAAGGCGCGCGCCGCGGAGTTCGCGCGCCTCAAGCCGCAAGCGCTGCTGCCCGACAACGTGCTCGAGCATATCGCCGACATGGAGAATGCCTCACCGCGCGAACTCATCGGCGTGTTCACGAAGCTGGCGACCTACACGGATCTCACCAAGAAGCCCGTGACGCTGGATACGATCGACGAGGTTGTCGGCCTGCGCAGTGCGCCGGGCACACGCACCTCGATCGAGGACATCCAGCGCAAGACGGCTGAGTTCTACAAACTTGACGTGCGCGACTTCCATTCGGCCCAGCGTGCCCGCCGCGTCGCCCGTCCGCGTCAGGTGGCGATGTACCTGTCGCGCAAGCTGACGTCGCGCTCGCTGCCTGAGATCGGCCGGCGGTTCGGCGGCCGCGACCACACGACCGTGCTGCATGCCTGCCGCCGCGTCGAAGCGCTGTGCGAGGAGGATCCCCTGTTCAAGCAGGAGGTCGATTTCCTGAGCCAGATGCTGTCACGCAGGGTTTGAGACGGTTCAAGAACGGAAAACGGCGCTCGCGAGGGCGCCGTTTTTCTTTGCCTTGCCTTCATCCCGGACGCGCCCCATTTGCGGTAAGCTGCACAGCACAACTGCGGACGCATCGTGAACCTGATCCTCCTCCTGCTGGCACTGTCGACCGCACCGGGCAGCAAGCCGCCGCCTGCTGACGGCCTTGCGGCCGCACCGGTGTGCCAGGATGCGTCCGTGCTGGTAGACGAGGCCGACCGCCAAGGGGGTGCCGCGCTTCTGCCCAAGGCGCTGGCCGCTACGACCGATTGCATCGCGCGTGGCGGCGGTGTCGACGGACTGATCCTGCGGGCGCATGTCCAGTTGGCGCTCGGTCGTCCCGATGCCGCCATTGGCGATCTGGCAACAGCGCTGCAGCAGCAACCATTCTCCGCGATCGCGCGCTATGACCGCGGTCTGATCTATTTCGGCGAGAAGAAGTATTCCGAAGCGATTGTCGATTTCACCGCCGCCATCGAGGTTGATCCCAAGGACGCGGACTCCCTTCTTCAGCGTGGCTGGATCTACGCACTGACAAACCGCCATAACGAGGCGATCGCCGATTTCAGCGCGGCCATCGCTGTGAAGCCCGGTCTGGCGCTCGCCTATGAATTGCGCGGCCTCAGCTACGCCGCGACCGGCAAGACCGACGAAGCCATCGCCGACGACAGTCATGTGCTGGCCCTCGATCCCGACAATACCGACACCTATTTCAACCGCGGCTTGGCGCGCGATGCCAAAGGCCAGCACGATCTGGCGATTTCGGATTACAGCGTGGTGATCTCGCGCGAACCTAAGGACGCGCAGGCGCTCTACCAGCGCGGCCGCAGCCGTCAGGCGACGGGCGATGCCAAGGGTGCGATCGCCGACTTTACCGCCAGCCTGGCGATATCACCTGATCCAGCCGTGCTCAACGATCGCGCGGTGTCCTATGAGGAAACCGGCAATGTCCCCGCTGCCCTTGCCGACTATGGCAACGCGATCGCAAGCCATGGCGGCGACAGCGTTCCCTTACGCAATCGCGCGCGCCTGCTCTACGTTCAGAAGCGTTATGCCGAGGTGATCCCCGACCTCACAGTGCTTCTCACACATGACCCCACCGAACCACATCTCCTGCGGATGCGCGGCTATGCTTATTTCGCGACGTCGGATTGCGCGCGTTCGATTGTGGACTTCTCCGCGTCGCTGAACGCGGATCCGAATTCCGCCAGCGCCTATTTCGATCGCGGCCTGTGTTACGCGCTGCGTGATCAGTTCGAGCCGGCCGTGACGGACATGAGCCGCGCCATCACGCTCAAGAAGGACGATGCGGATGCGCTCGCGGAGCGAGGCTACATCTATGCACGGATGAAGCGGTATGACGCGGCGCTGGCTGATATCTCCGCCGCCATAGCGATCTCATCCGGCAATATCCAATACGCCGATATCCGCGCCTCGACCTATATCGAGATGGGCCGCTACGATGATGCCGTCAGCGAGTACGGCCGTGCGCTCACACTGGATGCGCAATCCGCCGAGGCGCTTAACGGTCGCTGCTGGGCCCGTGCGATCGCCAATCGCGAGATCAGCGGCGCGATGGCCGATTGCACCAAGGCCGTCCAGGGCGCGCCCAAAGCGGCGGCGTATGCGGACAGCCTCGGCTTCGTGCAGTTTCGTGCGGGTGACATGACGGCTGCACTGTCGAACTTCAACCGCGCACTGACGCTCGACCCGAAGATGGCGGGCTCCCTCTACATGCGCGGCGTCGTCAAAATCCGTCTCGGCAAGGCGGCAGACGGGCAGGCCGACATCACGTCCGCCCTGGTGATCGATCCCACAATAGCCGAGCGCTACAAAGGGTTTGGCGTGAGCCCCTGAAAGCCCCGGAAATTGGGGATTTTCGGCCCCGAAAGACACATAATTTTCTCCCTTTCCGGGGGGCTTTTGTTATAATCCGAAACCTGAGTCTCGGCCGCCTAGAAACTCAAGGAAATCAATGGGTTATCAGACCGTGAGAACGGGGTGAGCCTGGGGTTTTCTAACGGCCCAACACCGTGCTGCGAGAACGATGAAAATCAACGTCGAACGGGGCGCTTTCCTGAAGGCGCTCAGCCACGTCCAGAGTGTCGTTGAACGGCGCAACACGATCCCGATCCTGTCGAACGTGATGATCGAAGCGGGCAAGGGCACGCTGAAGCTCACCGCCACCGATCTCGATATCGAGATTGTGGAGTCGATCCCGGCGGATGTGCTGCGCAACGGTTCGGCGACCGCGCCGGCCCACATGCTGTACGACATCGTGCGCAAGCTGCCGGACGGCGCGCAGGTGCAAGCCGAACTGCTGACCAGCGAAGGCGGACGGCTTGCCGTCTCCGCCGGCACGGTGCGTTTCGAGCTTGCCTGCCTGCCTAAGGAAGACTTCCCGCAGATGGCGGCCGGTGCCCTGCCTCACCGCTTCCGCCTCGCGGCTGACGATCTGAAGCGCTTGATCGACAAGACGCGTTTCGCCATGGCGACGGATGAGACCCGTTTCTATCTCATGGGCATCCACATCCATGCGGCCAAGGAAGCCAAGACCAAGGTGCTGCGCGCCGTAGCAACTGATGGTCATCGTCTTGCGCGTTTCGAGCTTGATCTGCCCGAAGGCGCCGGCGACATGCCGGGCATCATCGTCCCGCGCAAGACGGTCACCGAATTGCGCCGTCTTCTCGACGACGCTGACGGCGCGATCGAGATCTCGCTGTCGGACACCAAAATCCAGTTCACCTTCGGTGGCGTGGAACTGACCTCCAAGCTGATCGACGGCACGTTCCCGGACTATCAGCGCGTGATCCCGAGCGGCAACGACAAGTCGCTGGCGCTCGAGTCCAAGGAGTTCTCGCATTCCGTCGATCGCGTCTCGACCATCTCGGCCGACAAGACGCGCGCCGTGAAGCTGTCTGTCGCGAAGGACAAGGTGACGCTCTCGGTCGTCAATCCGGAGAGCGGCACGGCGACGGAAGAACTCGGCGCCACCTACAGCGCCGCGGGCATGGAAATCGGGTTCAACGCGAAGTATCTGCTCGACATCACGGGCCAGATCGAAGGCAAGGAAATCCGTTTCCTGCTCTCCGATGCCGGCTCGCCCACGATCATCGAGGACGCCGAGGATTCACGTTCCCTCTATGTCCTGATGCCCATGCGGGTCTGATTTTGAATCTGCGTCCCACCGAGCGTACCGACGGCGTGCCACCCGTGATGGCGCGGCTTGCGGTCACGCGCCTCACGCTTCGCAACTTCCGTTCCTATGGTGAGGCGGAGCTTGTGGTGGGTTGCGCACCGGTGATTCTGGCTGGTCCCAATGGTGCGGGCAAGACCAACCTGCTCGACGCGATCTCGCTGCTCTCGCCGGGTCGCGGCTTGCGCGGCTCCAAGCTCGGCGCGCATGTGAGACACGGGCCTGCGGCGCAGAGCGATGCGCTGTGGGCTGTGGCGGCACAAGTCACGCGCGGTGGTGAGGCTTACGAGATTGGCACCGGCCTCACGCTTGGCCCGAATGGCGGCGAGCGTCGGCAGGTGCGCTTGAACGGCGCGGCCGCACAAAGTTCCGCCGACCTCGGCGACGTGGTGCAGATGTTGTGGCTGACGCCGGCGATGGACCGCCTCTTCATCGAAGGCGCAAGCGGCCGGCGCAAATTCCTCGACCGCCTGGTGCTGGGCTTCGATCCTGGACATGCGCGTACCTCGACGCGCTACGAGACCGCGATGCGCGAACGCGCAAGGCTGCTGAAATTCGGTCCGCGCGATCCCGCGTGGCTGGACGGTCTTGAGGCCACCATGGTCGAAGCCGGTATGGCGGTCGCACAGGCGCGCGCCGACACGGTCGCCCGTCTCAACACCGCTCTGGCGGCACGGGGCGAGGCCGGGGCATTTCCGTCCGCGCTACTGTCGCTCGACGGCGAGTTCGACATGGCGGACGATTTCCGTGAGCGCTTGACCCGCGCGCGCGTGCGCGACGCCGAGGCCGGACGGACGACCGTTGGTCCGCATACGACCGATCTGGCCGTGCGCCACACCCAGAAGCGCGCTGATGCACGAGAGTGCTCGACCGGCGAGCAGAAGGCGCTGCTGATTTCCATCATCCTTGCGGATGCGTGGGAGCTTTCCCATATGAGGGATGGGCACGCGCCCCTCCTCCTGCTCGACGAGATCGCTGCCCATCTGGACGCCGGACGCCGTGCCGCCCTGTTCGGGGAGATCATCGCCCTGGGCGCGCAGGCCTGGATGACAGGCACCGACCTTTCGCTCTTCGACGGCCTGCAGGACGCGGCCGACATTTTCCACGTCAACGACGGACAGTTCGTCCGTCAGGAGTTCTGAATTGCTGTCTCTCCATTCCATCCTGATCTATTGCGGCATCTACGCGATCGCCATCGCGGTGCCGGGACCAGGCGTGATCGCGATCGTTGCCCGCGCACTGGGCAGCGGGTTCCGCGCCACGCTGCCGATGATTGCGGGCACGCTGTGCGGCGACCTCGTCGTTATGACACTGTCGGCGTTCGGCCTCGCCCTGATCGCACAGGCGATGGGCAACCTGTTCTTCCTCGTGAAGCTCGCCGGCGCCGGTTACCTGATCTATCTGGGCTACAAGTACTGGACCCAGCATGTCGATGAGGTGGAGGTCTCGCCCACCAGCGCGCGGCAGGGCTTTCTTGCCCAGTTCGGCCTCATCATCGGCAATCCCAAGACCATCACTTTCTTCGTGGCGCTCCTGCCGACGGTGATCAACCTGAAGGCATTGAGCATGATCGGCTATCTCGAACTCTGTGCCTGCACGATCGTGATGATCCCGGCAGTGATGATCCCCTATGCAGCGCTGGCCAGTCAGGTGCGCGGCCTGTTCGCCGGTGTGACAGCGCGCCGCCGTATGAACAAGGGCGCAGCGGTCGCCATGGTAGGCGCCGGTATCGGCGTGGCGGTGAGCTGATGAGCGACCAAGATAGAAAAAACGAAGAGGACTACGGCGCCGACAGCATCCGCGTGCTGAAGGGCCTTGATGCCGTGCGCAAGCGGCCCGGCATGTATATCGGCGACACGGATGACGGCTCTGGCCTGCATCACATGGTCTATGAGGTCGTGGACAACGCGGTCGACGAGGCGCTGGGCGGCTATGCCGACCGCATCGACGTCTCGCTGAACCCTGATGGTTCGTGCACCGTGCGCGACAACGGCCGCGGTATCCCGACCGACATCCACAAGGAAGAAGGCGTCTCGGCGGCCGAGGTCATCATGACCCAGCTGCACGCCGGCGGTAAGTTCAACCAGAACGCCTACAAGGTCTCTGGCGGTCTGCATGGCGTCGGCGTGTCCGTCGTCAACGCGCTCAGCGAGTGGCTCGATCTGCGCATCTGGCGCGACGGCAAGGAGCACTACATGCGCTTTGCCCATGGCGACGCCGTGGCACCGCTGAAGATCGTCGGCGAAGCGCCGGGCAAAAAGGGTACTGAGGTAACCTTCCTGCCTTCGACGCAGACCTTCACAAAGACGGAATTCGATTTCGCGACGCTTGAGCATCGCCTGCGCGAGCTCGCCTTCCTGAATTCGGGCGTGACCATCATCCTGTCCGACAAGCGCGG
>DASZCC010000086.1:0-4462 GCA_035943485.1 Rhizomicrobium sp.
GCGGCTCGTGCAGCACGACGCGACCGACGGCCACGCCTTCCGACAGTCCCTCGCCATAGAACACGCGTGGCCGATCGATACGCAGCTCAGGCTCGTCGAGCTCGGCAATGTTGAACAGGCCGCCCTGTGCCACGACTTCTGCCAGCACCATGGCGACGGTCTGCAGCGCCTCGACTTCTTCTTCCGCGTACAGCACCGCAGCGCGGTTTTGCACCGTCAACACGCCGAACACCTGTCCACCACGCACGATCGGCACGCCAAGGAAAGATTTGTACGGGTCTTCGCCCGTTTCCGGGCGGTACGAGAAATGCGGATCGGCGGGCGCGTCCGACAGGTTCACGGGCTCGGCCGACTGCGCCACAAGGCCGACGAGGCCCTCGCCTTCTTTCATCCGGGTCTTGTGAACGGCGGCGCGATTGAGACCTTCGGTCGCGAACAGCTCAAGCGCCTTGCCAGCGCGGCGCAGATAGATCGAGCAGACTTCCGCCACCATGTTGGTCGCGATCACGGTGACGAGCTTGTCGAGGCGCGTCTGCGCGCTCGTCTGCTCGGCCATGATTTCGCGCAGGCGCCGCAGGAGCAGACGTGGACCGCCCGCCGCGACTGCCATCTATGCAGCGTCCAGTTCGTAGGCCGAGTGCAGCGCGCGCACCGCGAGTTCGACATATTCCTCGGCGATAAGGACGGAGACCTTGATCTCCGAGGTCGAGATCACCTGGATGTTGATGCCCTTCTCCGACAGCGTGCGGAACATGGTCTGCGCCACGCCGGGATGGGCACGCATGCCGATACCGATGATCGAGACCTTGGCGACATTCGCGTCATGTAGCAGCTCGCGATAGCCGATGTGTTCTGCGGCCTTTTCGATCGCCGAGAGCGATCGGGCCAGTTCGCCGCGTGTCACCGTGAAGGTCAGGTCCGTCTTCTTGCCGTCTTCCGACACGTTCTGGACGATCATGTCGACGTTCACGCCGGCATCCGCCAGCGGTCCGAAGATCGCGGCCGCGATGCCCGGTCGATCGGGAATCTTCAGCAATGTGATCTTCGCCTCGTCGCGCGAATAGGCGATGCCGGTGACCGGTTTCTTTTCCACGATATCTTCCTCGTCGCAGAGTAGCGTTCCGCCCGCGTCGGGATCGAAGGTCGATAGCACGCGGGTGGGAACGCGATGAAGCATGGCGATCTCCACAGACCGTGTCTGCAGGACCTTTGCGCCAAGCGAAGCCATTTCGAGCATTTCCTCGAAACTGATTTTCTCGAGCCGCCGCGCCTTGGGCACGATGCGCGGATCGGTGGTGTAGACGCCGTCGACGTCCGTGTAGATGTCGCAGCGATCCGCCTTGAGGCCGGCTGCGACCGCCACGGCGGACGTGTCCGAACCACCGCGGCCCAGTGTTGATATACGGTCATGCGGCGCCACGCCCTGGAAGCCCGCGACGACCGCAACCTCACCTTTCGCCAGGCTCTCGTTCATCAGATCGGCGTCCATGCCTTCGATGCGGGCATGGGTGTGCACGCCGGAAGTGCGGATCGGGATCTGCCAGCCCATCCAGGAGCGCGCCGGCACGCCGATCGCGTTCAGTGCAACGGCGAGGAGACCCGATGTGATCTGCTCGCCAGCCGCGACCACTACGTCCTGCTCCCGTGGATCGGGCATGGCGTGGGCGTTCGACCCCACCGGCTTTGAAATCTCGTTGGCCCAGCCGAGCAGCTTATTGGTCTCACCGGCCATGGCGCTGACGACGACGGCTACCTGGTTGCCCCGGTCGCGCTCGCGCTTCACCAGCGTCGCGACGTGGCGGATGCGCTCGACGTCGGCCACCGAGGTGCCGCCGAATTTCATCGCAATCTTCGCCATAAACGCTCGCCGTTGCCGCCTTGGTTCTTCGGGCCTACATAGACGGTAGGCGCTTAAGGCTCAACGCGAATTCCGCTCATGACCGATACCACGATCGACGCGGCCGAAGTCGCGAAATTTACCGCGATGGCGGCGGAATGGTGGGACCCGGCGGGCAAGTTCGCACCGCTGCACAAGTTCAACCCCGTCCGGCTCCAGTTCATCCGTGACACCGCCGCGTCCCATTTCGGGCGCGATGCACGGAGCATCCGTCCCTTCGCCGGTCTGACCCTGCTCGACATCGGCTGCGGTGGAGGCCTGCTGAGTGAGCCTGCCGCGCGCATGGGTTTTGCCGTCACGGGCGTCGATCCGTCCGAGAAGAACATCGGGACCGCGAAGGCACACGCCGCCTCGTCGGGGCTGACAATCGACTATCGCACCGGCTCCGCCGAATCGCTGACCGGCAACTACGACGTCGTTCTGAACATGGAAGTGGTGGAGCACGTGGCCGACCTACGCGCTTATCTTCGTGCGTGCGCCGGGCTCGTAAAGCCGGGCGGTCTCATGCTGGTCGCGACGCTCAACAAGACGCTCAAGTCGCTCGCACTCGCCAAGATCGGGGCGGAGTATGTTTTGCGCTGGCTGCCCGCCGGGACGCATGACTGGAACAGGTTCGTGGCGCCTTCTGATCTTCGCAGGATGCTTGAAGAGAGCGGTCTCAACCCTCTGAAAACACAAGGTGTCGCGTTCGACCCTCTGACCTGGGACTGGCGCCTGTCCCCTGACGTTGACGTCAACTACATCGTCGTAGCCAGCCGATAGGCAAGGCAGTACGCTCGGTTCGACAATCGTCGTCAATTTGGGGGATTAAATGAAATCGTATGTTGCGTTGGCCGGCGCCGCACTCGCGGCGGCCGCTCTTGTCTTCACGCCTGCACTCGCCAAGAAGAAGGTCCATCACAGGCCGAAGCCGCTGCCGGTGTGCTCGCTGTCCTACGCTTCGGGACGCACGGCCAAGCTGGTCTCCGACTCGACCAGCACGCTCTACAATTTCCGCGGCGAGATCCCGACCAGCCTGCTTCGTCAGGCCCGTGGCGTGATCATCGTGCCGGCGCTGGTGAAGGTCGGCTTCATCATCGGTGGCCAGGGTGGTGACGCCGTACTGCTGAAGAAGAACAACGGGATCTGGAGCTACCCGGCGTTCTACTCCATCGGTTCGCCCTCGCTGGGCCTTCAGGCCGGTATCTCGAGCGCGCAGATCGTGCTGCTCCTGATGAGCGACCGTGCGGTACAGGCGGTGAGCCAGGAGCGCTTCCGTCTCGGCACCGAAGCGGGTCTGGCCATCCTCATGGTCGGTGGCAATGCCGGTACGCCGAGCTATCAGGGCGACATCATCGGCTTCGCGCGCGCCGCCGGCGCCTATGTCGGCCTGACGATCAACGACTCGACGCTGGAGCAGAAGCCCCAGATGAACGCCGAGTACTATGACCGCTCTGTGCCGTTCGACGATGTGTTCATGGGCCGAGCCTGCAATCGCAACGCCGACCCGCTGCGTTCCGCGCTCTACTAGCGCACAGATCACTTGAAACGATCAGGGCGCCTGCGAGGGCGCCCTTTTTGTTTGTTCAGTTCGCGCCTTCGACGTCCGGCGGCAGGGCGGCGACGTCGACGCCCTCCTCGATCAGTTCCTTGGCTTCCTCGATTGTCGCTTCGCCGTAGATGTGGCGCTCGTCGGTTTCGCCGTAGTGGATCTTGCGCGCCTCTTCGGGGAATTTCGGGCCGACATACTCCGCGTTCTCCTGCACGTATTTGCGCAGGCCGGTCATGAACTGGCGCATCTTCGCCAGTTCGGCCGGCGTCGTTTCGGCTTTCTTTTTGGTGCCGGCGACCGCAGGCGCCATAGGCGCCTTGTCCACCTTGTGACTGTCGCAGACCGGGCACGCGAGCAGCCCGCCCTTCGCCTGCGCCTCGTAGGCGGACGAATTGCTGAACCAGCCCTCGAACTCGTGGCGGTTCTTGCAACGGAGATTGTAGACGATCACGCTTTCTGCCCGGCCCGTTACTGGAATTCTCCCCGCAAAATGGTGACAGAAGTGTCATTCCACAAGGGAGTTGTTTCAGGAGCCCGTAAACCGCCCGGAAGGCTTAACGCGGGAACTGCCCGCCAGCATGAGCCACGCACCCAGCGCTGACAGCTTCTCGTCCTGAGTCCAAGGTGAGCCGACGGCCTTCCCGAAGGTGGCCAACCTGTCTTTCGCGGCGACGCGGGAGATGCCCAGCATGTCCATTTCCTCGTCCATCGCGCGGCTGCGAATCCGGCGCACTACGATGGCGGCCGCTTCGCAGGCGTTCGCCACAGCGTCCCGATAGAACTCGCCTTCAGCTGCGTGGATGTACGAGTGCGACGCCAGAATATCCTTCAGTCCGGGCAGTGCCCTTCCCGACGCAGCAAGCACACAGCACGCGCGCAGATTCATTGGTTCAAGTGCGGCGACTGCTTTGCCCGCCAGTCTCGCCGTCGATGCCTTGCATAACGCGATGAACTTCTCCGCGTCAGCAAACTTCATCGGTTCGGCGTGATGGAAAGGCTGCTTGGAGCCGGCGATGCTCGCATCGCAAAGCATC
>DASZCC010000087.1:0-3051 GCA_035943485.1 Rhizomicrobium sp.
CCCATACCGCATCCTGCGAAAAGCGGCTATCAAACCTTCGACCTGGGGCACTCATCCGCTATTCCATTCAGACATTGCCGGTATGTCAGCCCCAGAAGCGCCCCAGCCCACCGACGCTGTAAAGAAGGTCCTGCCCTGGCTGGTGGCGGTGGCGTTCTTCATGGAGTCGCTGGACACCACGATCCTGAACACCGGGGTACCGGTGATTTCGGCGGCACTCGGCGTTCCCGCTCTCAGCATGAAAGCCGTGCTGGCGAGCTATACCCTGAGCCTCGCCGTGTTCATTCCCATCAGCGGATGGATGGCGGACCGGTTCGGCACACGCCGCGTGTTCGCCTCCGCGATCGGTCTGTTCACGCTCGGGTCGGTCCTCTGCGGCCTGGCGACGAACATTCATCTGCTGGTGGCGTGCCGCATCCTGCAGGGCTGCGGCGGCGCGATGATGGTGCCGGTCGGACGCCTGACGCTGGTTCGGACGTTTGCGAAGTCAGAGCTGTTGCGCGCAATGAGCTTTGTCGCGATCCCGGCGCTTGTTGGCCCGATGCTGGGTCCGGTGACGGGCGGACTGATCGTGCACTACCTGCACTGGCGCGCGATATTCTTCGTGAACCTGCCGATCGGCATCACAGGGCTGATACTCGTCTATACTCATCTTCCGGATTACCGCGAGAGGAACACGCATCCGCTGGATATCCTCGGCCTGATCCTGTTCGGCTCCGGCATCGCGCTTCTTTCCTATGTGCTGGAGATTTTCGGCAAGCATGCGCTTGGCACGATCGTGGTGCTTGCGCTTCTAGGCATCTCGCTGGCCCTGCTTGCAGCCTACGGCCTGCATGCGCGGCGCACGACGTATCCGCTGCTTGACCTGAGCCTGTTTCGCATCCGCACATTTCGGGCGTCGGTTATTGGAAGCTTCGTCACGCGGCTCGGCATAGGTGGCGTGCCGTTTCTGTTGCCGCTGCTCTATCAGGTTGGTCTGGGCTTCTCGCCGGTGCAGTCGGGTCTGCTAATCATGCCGCAGGCGCTGGCCGCGATCTCGAGCAAGGTGGTGGTGACGAAAATCCTTACGCGCATCGGCTATCGCGGCGTGCTGATCTCGAACACGATCATCATCGGCATGATCATCGTGCTATTCACATTGATCGGGCAGGGCACGCCGGTCTGGGCGATCCTGATCGTGGCCTTCTTCTATGGCGGGTTCACTTCGCTGCAGTACACCTGCATGAATACGCTGGTGTATGCCGACGTGGAGGACTGGCGCACCAGTGCGGCGAGTTCGATCGCCAGCACGATGCAGCAGCTGTCGATCAGCTTCGGCGTCGCGGTTGCCGGCCTCACGACTGTCTTCTTCATTCCGGACACGGCACGGACCAATCCGGCGCAGATGATACGCGGCCTCCATCTGGCGTTCCTCGTCCTCGGCGGCTTCACGGTGCTTTCGACTATCGTCTTCCGCCGGCTCAAGGAAGGCGACGGCAGCAATGTGAGCCGCCAGAAGATCGCGCCGTCGGACAATGTCGCCATCGCACCGGCGCAAAACGTCAGTCCTCCGGCACAGGAAGCCAAGGCATAAATTTCAGGTGGACGCGGCGGCATCAGCCGCCCAAAGTGCCCGTTCTGGAGCATGGGGAAGACATGGCGCAGCCGGCGCAGTCCATAATCGTTTCACGACACGACCAAATGTTTCCGATTCTGGAACCGGCCGATGTCACGCGTCTGCGCCGTTTTGGCGAGGTGGCCAAATTTGCCAAGGGGCAACAAATCGCGCGTACGGGCGAGATGACGCCGGGTTTCTTCGTTTTGCTCACCGGCGAGATTGCCATCACCCAGCGCGACAGCATGGGCCACGAGCAGCTCATCGTCACGCACGGCGCCTGCCAGTTCATGGGCGAGCTCGCGCAGCTGTCGGGGCGTCCTTCGCTGGTCGACGCCAAGGCGATCGCGGACGTGGAAGCGGTGGTGATCCGGCCGCAGCGCCTGCGCGATCTTCTGGTAGAGGAAGCCGATCTCGGCGAGCGCATCATGCGGGCGCTCATCCTGCGCCGTGTCGGCTTGCTGGAGACTGGCGCCGGCGGACCCATCATCGTCGGACGCGCGGGTCAGGCTGACGTGCTGCGCCTTGCGAGTTTCCTGCGCCGCAATGGCCATCCCAACACGATCCTGGATGCGGAGCACGATCAGGAAGCCAAATGCCTAATCGAGCGCTTCCACATCGAAACGTCCGAGCTTCCGATCGTGCTGTGCCCGGATGGCCAGCTGCTGCGCAATCCCACCGAGTCACAGCTCGCACGCTGCATCGGTCTCGTGCGCGCGATCGACCAGACTAAGGTCTATGACGTCGCGATCGTCGGTGCCGGACCGGCTGGCCTGGCGGCGTCGGTGTACGCTGCGTCGGAAGGACTGTCGGTCATCGTGCTCGACTGCCGTTCGTTCGGCGGACAGGCGGGTGCGTCGTCGCGCATCGAGAACTATTTCGGCTTTCCCACCGGCATCTCCGGCATGGCGCTGACGGCGCGCGCCTACAACCAGGCGCAGAAATTCGGCGCCGAGATGGCGATCCCTGACGAAATCACCGGACTCAAGCAGAACGGCGGAATATTCCACCTCGCACTCGCCGATGGCGAGGACGTTCGGTCGCGCGCGGTGATCATTGCCAGCGGCGCCACTTACCGGCGGCTCGGCGTGGACAATCTCGCGGACTACGAGGGATCGCATGTCCACTACTGGGCGTCACCGCTCGAAGGCCGTCTTTGCAACGATCAGGAGATCGTGCTGGTCGGCGGCGGCAACTCGGCGGGGCAGGCGGCCGTCTATCTCGCGACCCAGGCCAAGCGAGTCCACATGGTGGTCAGGCGTCCACTGGCAGCAACCATGTCGCGCTACCTGATCGAGCGCATTTCCGCGCAGCCGAACATCGAGGTTCACACCAACTCCGAGATCGTCGGTCTCACCGGCGAGAATGGAGTCCTGAACTGTGTGCGTTGGCGCGACCACAATGAACATACCGAAGGCGAGCGGCCGGTGAGCCATGTGTTCCTGTTCATCGGCGCC
>DASZCC010000088.1:0-6696 GCA_035943485.1 Rhizomicrobium sp.
GACGTCGCGCCGATGGATTTCAGCGCCTGGTTCGAGGTCTTTCTCGACGGGAAGTGGCACACCTGGGACGCGCGCCACAATCACTCACGCATCGGGCGCATCCTGATGGCGCGCGGACGCGATGCGACAGACGCGGCGATCTCCACCGCGTTCGGTTCGGCCAAGCTGGTGAATTTCACCGTCGTAACGGATGAACTGACGGACGCGCAGGCCACGGCGTTCACAAAAGGCGCGTGACGTCAGCCGAGCTTCGACAGCCAGTTCCTCAGGCACGCCTTGCCCGCAGCAGCGGCGGCCTTGGCGTAGCGATCGGTTGCGATCCGCAGCCCGGGCACCGACACGCCGGCTGTCGCGGATATCTCCGCGGCGTGTCCGATCAGCCAGCGCTCGAAACCCTTCTGCTGCGCCTCCGGATGAAACTGGAATGCCAGCGCATGCCGCCCGATAGCGAAAGCCTGATGATCGCAGAGATCGGTCGCGGCGAGGTTGATCGCGCCGGGCGGCAGATCGAACGTATCACCGTGCCAGTGCAGGACCGGTAGCCCGTCCAGCGGCGCAAGAACCGCGCGACCGGCTGGCGTGAGAGTCAAAGCCTTCCAGCCGATCTCCTTGCCGCGGCCGGGATACACACGCGCGCCAAGCGCACCCGCCATGAGCTGCGCACCAAGACAGATGCCAAGCGTCGGCAATCCGGCCTGCAAGCGCCGCCCGATCAGCGCGATCTCGTCATCGAGAAAGGGATAGATGTCGGATTCATACGCTCCGATCGGGCCGCCAAGCACCGCGAGCAGATCGGGGGTGTCGAAGGATGAAAGGTCGTCGAGCCCCAAGTCCGCGTACTGGACGGCATATCCTCCATCGAGGAGCGTCGCTTCGAACGCGCCCAGGTCTTCGAAAGTGACATGGCGGAGGGCCAGAACGGTCTTGGTCATTCTCGGTCCGGCCATCCGCCATGATGAGTCTCAGGCAAAATAACTGTCATCCAGCAGCATGTCTTCGAAAAACGCGCCGAACTTCATCTGCGGATCGCGGATGTGGATTTCCAGCACCCACAGCAATGGAGACGGCGTGAAATCCACGGTGTTCATCGGCCCGTCGTAGATCGCGGCGTGCGGAAAATCCGAGATGCGATGGCCGGAGAGGTCGAGATTGAGCTCCCAGCCCATCTTTTCCGCTTCGGCGGTGGCGTAGTCGTAGAGCACTTTGCCAGTCGCCTTTTCGGTCTCCCATTTCTTGCGAACAAGATGGAACAGCGTGCGGGCGTCTTCGGCGCATTTGGCATAGGCCGGATTGCTGCCGGTCAGGAACGTGTCGCCGCCATCGCCTTCCCATTTCTCGAACACCGGGCCGATATCGATCAGGAAAATGTCGTCCGCGCCCAGCACGATGCCGGGATCGGATGGCGCACCGAACGTCTTGGTCGTGTTGGTGCCGAAGCGGACATAGACGTCGTGCCAGCCCTGCACCATGCCGTGGGTGGCGAGAATGTCCTTAGCCATCTCGACGGCGTCTTCCTCGACCATGCCGGGTTTGCAGCGACCCGCGATCTCGTGGATCGCGGCGCGTGTCACCTCGCGCCCGTCGAGCATCTTCTCGGTCGTGAAGGCCGCGCCGACCTTCTCCAAGTCACGCACTTCTACGTCGCTAACAGCCATCAGTGTTCTCCTTTGGTTGACGGATCAAACGCACGCATGAACTTCGAGGCCGTTATGCTCGGCCGTGAGAAGTATTCGACAGGACAGGCGCTCCCCCGCGCAGGCTTTGAGATGTGTGAGCAGCCGCAGCTCCCGCTTCTCCGGCGGTGTGAGTCGTGCGGCCCAGTCATCGGCGAAAGCGACCTTGCAGGTGCCGCAGGCGCCCTTGCCGCCACACACCGCGAGAAGACCCAACCCCGCCCGCTTGAGCGCGAACATCAGGGCCTCCCCCTGATGAGCATCAACCATGCGGTTGACGCCGTCTTCCCACAGTGAAACCGCCACCGGAATGAGCGACGTGCCCTGCAGATCAATGCCGGACACGTGCTCTGGGGCGTACTCGGTATGCGCCACGTTCTACTCCGCGGCCGTGGCGGTGAAGCGGTCGTGGGCAACCTGCAAGTCCTGACGGATCTGCGTGGAGGCCGACGGCTGGCGGCGATAGAAGGCCAGGATCCAGACGATGCCGACCGCGAGATAGGCAAGATACAGATACGGGAAGTACATCACCGGCGCCGGCGGGATCGGATAAACCGAACCCACGGCCGGGATCGCCAGCAGCGCGAGCGACGCCACGCAACCGGCCATGTCGCGGCTCTTAAGCTGACCGATCGACTTCAGGTACACCGGAGCGGCAATCGTGATCAGGATGTAGGGCACCATGAAGCCGAAGGCGGCGCAGGTGCCGACATAGTTGAACAGATCGAGCGTCGCTATGCCGTTGAAGGTGGCGATCGTCGGCACGCCGAAGGCGACCAGCGCCATCGCGGTGACGGCGATATGCGGCGTCTCGTTCTTGGCGTGGGCCGCCGCCGTCGACGAATGGAAGATGCCATGACGGCCCATGGCATAGATCACCCGGCCGCCCGCGTTGATGCAGGACAGGCAGAGCGCGAAGAAGCTGATCATGGCACCCAGCGACAGCGGCACCTGCAGGATCGGAACATGCGCAAGCTGGGCGAGCGTGTTCAGCGGCGCGTCGAGCTTGTCGAGTGTCGTCGAATAGCCGCGCGTGCCCATTACCATGACGTAGGTCACGAAGACGAAGAACCCGCCAGAAATGATGAGGCTCATGTTCACCGCCCTGGGGATCGTCTTCAGCGGATTCTTGGCCTCGTCACCGAACGCCGTGGCGCATTCGAAGCCGACGAGCGAGAAGATCGCGACCACGACGCCAAGGCCGACGCTGGACCAGGGCAGCTTGCCGACATCGAACTGCGCGGTGTCGACCTGCAAGTGATGCTGACCCAGCACGATGAAGCAGAGCAGCGCGATCAGCGCCATAGAGGCGCCTTCGAAGATCAGCATCAGCATTGCGGAAAGCTGCACGTTCTTCCATGCGCAGTACCAGGCCGCCGCGACGCAAAAGGCGATCAGAATGTAAGGCGAGGCGTTGATGCCCATCATCGCCAGCAACTTGCCGGCGAAGATCGTGAAGCCGGTCACGCCGGCCATCGAGATACCGAGATAGGCCCAGATCAGCGACCAGCCGCCGACCGCGCCCGCCGTCAGTCCAAGGCCGCGGCTGATATAGGCGTACATCGAGCCCGCCATCGTCGAGCGGCGCGCGAACTGGTTGAGGTTGTAGGCGACGAAGAGGAGCATGATCGTTCCCAGCGCATAGGACAGCCAGCTCCAGTCGCCGGTGTTCGAGTACATCACCGGGATGATCAGCGCGGCGGTCATCGTGGGCGAGATAAGCGCCACGGCCTGCGCTAGCAATTCGGTATAGCTGAGACAGTTTGCTTTGAGTTGCGGCGAGGACATGGCGACGGGCTCCTTCGATAAAGGTTTTGCCTCTTGCGCCGTTGGTGCCCCATGCCTCCCAGGTCCGCTGTGCTGCAATTGCGATTACGCTATGCTCGTGCTGGTCCAGCCAGAACCTCCAGTTCGTAAATGAGAGATGGTCCAGTATGCTTCGCCCCTGGAACTTCAAGATTGTCATTCGCAGAAGCTCGAAGGTCGCGGCCTTTCTCCAGATCGCGCATGCCATCGCCGACGAGATCAAGCGCGGGCGGCTTGCGCCGGGCACCGCGCTTCCCGGCAGCCGCGAGTTGGCTGATGGCCTTCAGATCAACCGCAAGACGGTGATCCAGGCCTATGCCGAGCTCGAAGCGCAGGGCTGGGTCGTCTCACAGAAGACGCGTGGCACGTTCGTCTCGGCGCATCTGCCGGAAGTGAAGAGCCAGGAAGTACGGCGAGGACGCATTCCGGAGCGTCCGGATTTCCGGCTGGTCGGAACAGCGCCGAACATCCCGCTGATCCTGCCCGAGAAGAACATGATGGTGTTCGACGACGGCGCGCCTGACACGCGGCAAATTCCGGTCGATGCGCTTGCGCGGGCTTACCGCAACGCATTGGCGCGGCGGATGGGCCGCGGACGTTTAGGCTATGGCGATCCACGCGGCACGTCTGAACTGCGTGCCGCAGTCTCGAATATGCTCAATCTCGATCGCGGCCTGACGACGGCGCCGGAGAATATCTGCCTGACGCGCGGCAGCCAGATGGCGATCTATCTCGCGGCCCGTATTCTGGCTGGCCCCGGCGATGCTGTGGTGATGGAGGAACTCTCCTATCCGCCTGCGCGCGAGGCGTTCCGCCTTTCCGGCGCAGAGGTCGTGCCCGTAGGGCTAGATGCGTTGGGCATGCGGGTGGACGAGCTTGAGAAGATCTGCCGGCGCAAGCGTGTGCGCGCCGTCTACGTCACGCCACACCACCAGTTCCCAACCACCGTGCTGATGAAGCCCGAGCGCCGGTTGCGGCTGCTGGCGCTGGCGGCGCAATTCGGCTTCGCGATCGTCGAGGATGACTACGACCACGAATTCCATTTCGTGCATCAGCCGATGCTGCCGCTGGCGAGCTCAGATATGTCGGGTAAGGTCGTCTATATCGGCTCGCTCTCCAAGATCCTCAGTCCAAGTCTGCGCCTTGGCTATCTCGTCGGCCCCAAATCCTTCATCGACCGCGCCGCCAGCGAGATCATGCTGATTGACCGGCAAGGTGATCCCGCCACAGAAGGCGCCGTGACCGAGCTGATCGACTCCGGCGAACTCCATCGGCATACGCGCAAGGTGATGAAGCTGTATGGCGAGCGGCGGGAATATTTCGCCGGCCAGCTCCAGAGCCTGTTCGGCAATACAATCGAATTCACGATGCCGGATGGCGGCCTCGCCTTCTGGGTCACGTTCCGCGATGCGGATCTCGATCTGCTCGCCGCAGAAGCCGTGCTGCACGGCGTGACAATCCTGCCTGCGTCCGCCTTCACCATCGCGCCCCGACAGGTACATTCGGCACGACTGGGATTTGCGAGCATGGACACGACCGAACTGCGCAAGGCGACCGCACGCCTTCGCACTGCGCTGGGCGCGCTTTAAGCGGGGCTGTTCGCCATTCGGCGATACCATTTGACGAGCGCCACAGCGGCCCACACTCCTTCGACCAGACCGAACGGCCACGCGCCTTGCAGAAAGCCGTAGGCCGATCCCAGCGCGCAGGCACCGGCGAAGGCAAGTGTGAACCAGCGGCTGCGATCCTCGAGTGCGTAGGTCACCAGCATGGCGGTGACTGCAAACAGGCCAAAGGCGCTCAGCGGGCTCATAACCATGCGCTCACGGATGATCTCAACATCTGCCTCCCAAGCTTTGCCGATTCTGCTAGCCTGTACAGGCAATGCCCACGAACCGTGACATCAATCCGGCCGAGGACCTGTCGGTGGCGTACCCTGCGCTGCGGCCGCTGATCTTCAACGAACCGATTGCAAAGGCTTTCGCCGAGCAGGAAGACGCCGCGAATTTCTGGAAGCGCATCTATCAGTCGTCCGGCAACATCGCGCTGGCCTGCATCTTCATCGCGATGCTCGTTTTTGACTATCAGGTGACGCTGCAGAGCCATTACGGCGCATCGCCTCTGCTCGCGCCACTCAGCGCGCTTCTCGTTGCGGTCGGCCTGGCGGCGCAGCTTGTCCTCATGATCGGCAAGATCAAGGACCGGTGGCTTTCGAGCCGGTTCGCTGCGGAGAGAATTCGCTGCCTCAAATTCCAGGCCTTCGGTGTGGTCGGCTCGTCGACGGAAGCGACGCTGGCGGCAAACGTCGCCGATTGGACATCGCGCAACATGGCCGATCTCAATCAGGAGCTTCTGGGAGGCCGATCGGCCGTCGTCGAATTCTCACCGGCGGAGGCATTGGTGCCGCTGGGCAAGCCCGACGCGCACATCGATCCGAAACTCATCCAGGACGCGTCACGCGTCTATGGCATGCTGCGGATCAGCGTTCAGGGGCAGCACGTCGCGGACTATCTCAAGAAGGCCGAGGATCGTGCCGCAGTGCCCGCGATGTTCAGCGAAATCCTGTTCGGTGCCGGCGCTCTCCTCACCTTTGTTCAGATCGCCGTCGCGAGCTGGTCGACGCTTCATCCCGAGCACCCGAATGTTTTCTCCCCGCTGACCGACGCGTGGCTCGCCTTTCTGACATTGCTCATGTTCGTCGCGAGCGCGATCCTCGCTGTCTATGAACGCGGCAGCGGTTTCCAGCACGAAGCCGAGCGCTATATCGCCTATGCGCGGGAGCTGCGCCGCATTCGCCTGCTGCATGCCGAGGAAGGCGTAGCGTCATATCTCGACGCCGTTACAAAGATGGAAGAAGTCGCGCTCCGGGAGCTCCATGATTTCTGCCGTGACGTGAAGCACTCCAACTTCATCTTCTAGGCCGCGCATTTGGTCCCGGCGGAAACGGCGCTACTATCCCACCGGGGGAGAATTCGCCGTGACCGCTGATTTCAAGTATCGCGCGTTCATCAGCTACAGCCATCGCGACAAGAAGTGGGCCGACTGGCTTCACCGCGCCCTTGAGACATATCGTGTTCCGAAGGCGCTTGTCGGCAAGGTGGGCCGCGACGGACCTATCCCCGCCAAGATCTTTCCGGTGTATCGCGACCGCGCCGAGACGCCGGCCGTCGCCGATCTCCAGGCTTATGTGCAGGCCGCACTGGAGCAGTCCGCCTAT
>DASZCC010000089.1:0-3142 GCA_035943485.1 Rhizomicrobium sp.
GAAGCGAACGCGGGAATGGAGAACAACCCCCAATGGATGAAGATGCCGAACTTGGCGTCCTCGAACCATTCGGGCACGCGATGCGCATTGAGGGAAGTGAGAGATAGCGCCATGAGAAGACGCTAAGCCAATCCTGTCATCCCGGACAAGCGATGCGTCAGCATCGCGCCGATCCGGGACCCATCGCCAAGCGTGGGAATGGGTCCCGGACAGTCTCGCTGCGCGAGCCTTCCGGGATGACAGGGATATTAATGAAACGCCAGACTCAAAATCCCAACCGCCGCGAACCCCGCGACGATCACCAGCGGCGCCAGTCCGAAGAACACGAGCATAGCGGCGAGCGACATGTCGCTGTGCGGCAGACGTTCCGGCACAACCCGGCGTGTAAAGCGTGACGGCATGGCAAATCCTCCTCGTTCCCGTTGGCGAGGAGACTGCCCGTGTCCGCTTCAACCCACCCTGAAGCGCCCGTTCATCCGTGGTTCAGCCTCGCGCGCCGGGCGGCGGACTGATCTCGTCCCACATCTTCCTGATGTCGCCACGATGATCCTTCTCTGCGCGCGTGTCGTCGGCGAAGACCATCCCGTTGCGCGCATCTGGCGAGTACGGATCCCATTGCGGGATGCCGGCATGGTTCGGATTGCCCGTGCTCGCGAAGGCCACCCACGCGCCGGCGTGACGGTCGGCCATCTTCTGTGCGTCGGGGCGTTCGCCATACATCGCGCCGCGTGTCGAATGGAATGCCGTGCCGACATCGGTGCCGTGCACCGCACCGAACTTGCCATTGAACGCCGGCGTCGGCCATTCCCAGGTATAGACATAAGCAGGCGCCGCATTCAGCGCGTGCTTGCGCTCCGCCTGGCGCACGACGGAGCGGCGCAGGCCCGCGTCGGTGATCATCATCGCCTGCACGAGATAGGGCGACTTGTCCGGATAGTGCTGGCGATAGAGCGCAATGATGTCCTTGCTCTTGCCCGGATAGCTCTTCTCCACGATCGTAGTCAGCCCTGCCTCGTCGAGGTTGAAGTTCTCCAGGCGCAGCGCCGCATCTTCCAGCGCCGACGAAATGATCATGGGCACGTTCGCGGAGACAGCGGGCGCCGAGGGATCGAACGGATGCGCCGGGATCACCTCGCCGTCGAGCACCGGCGAGAAGTCCGCGCCGGGCTCGCTTGCAATCACCGCCGTCTGTGTGTCCAGCAACTGTTCCCACGGCATGGCCTGCACCTTCGCCATGTCTTTGCCCGTCACACCCAGCTGCTTGAGGAATTTGCCGGCGAGCGCCGCGCTTGCTTCACGCGTCTTCACGCGCAGCAGCGTACCCGACTGCACGGCTGCGCGATGGAACAGGCCCTTGGCCGATGGTGTGCCAAGGATCGTCGACGTCTTCGCGCCACCACCCGACTGGCCCCAGACCATCACCGTGTTGGGATCGCCGCCGAACGCCTCGGCATTGTCGCGCACCCATTCGAGCAATGCGACGAGATCCATGATCCCGGCGACACCGGCATATTTGAAATCGGCGGGCGCACCCGCATCGACGAGATTGAGATAGCCGAACGACGACAGCCGATGGTTCGGCGTCACCACCACGACATCACCAAAGCGCGCCAGCGGGTCGCCATAGAAGCCTGGCAGGTTGTTCGAGCCGTTGAAGAAGCCGCCACCATGGAACGATACCATCACCGGACGCTTTTTCCCGTCGCGCACCGCGGGCGTGTAAATGTTGAGGTTTAGGCAGTCCTCGCTCTGTCCGCCGGTCTGCTCGTCCCACTGGATCAGGCGCGCGAAGTCGGCGGTCGTGTCGGCGGGCACCTGCGGCGAGATCGGGCCATGGCCGTAGCAGGTCCGTACACCGGCCCAAGGTGTGAGCTTCTGCGGCGGCATGAAGCGGTTTTTGCCCGAGGTCGACGCCGCATACGGGACTCCCTTGAACTGCAGGATTCCGCCGGCAACCAGACCGCGCACCTTTCCGTTGGTCGTTTCGACGACCGTGAAGGTCGGACCCAGGGGCACATCCGTCAGTGGACTGACGGTATCCTTCGCCTTGTGCGGTCTGGCCTCGGCGAGAACCGGCGCTGCAGCGGCCGCGGCGACGACGGAACCGGCGGCAAGCACGGCGCGGCGATCGAGATCGGTCATGTGATTCCTCCCCGTTTTATTTCGTAAAGGCTAGGCGTGCAGCCTGCGCGCGAACAGCCATGCGCGACAATTCGTGCGTCAGGTGATGGTGCGGCGCAGCGCTGTCTTGACCGGGATGCCCGAACGCCCCAGATACCGCCGCGAGGGACCCATGCGACTACCGTTCACCCGCCAGCTAGCCGTCAGCCTCGCGCTTGCCGCGATGATGCTGCGTGCGCTGCTGCCGGATGGCTGGATGCCCAATACCGGCAGCGCTGCGATCACGTTGCCCTTCGTCATCTGTTCGTTCGACGGCACGCATCATTCCGGCAAGCAGCCTGTCGATCAGGATCGTCATCATGGTCCGTGCGCCTTCGCCGCCGCCGCGCATCTCTCGCCGCCTGCCGACACCGCCATCACCGTCGGCATCACCACCGGCGCAACACTCATCGCAACGCGCTTTGCCGACGACCTGACGGCGCGGGGTCCACCCTGGCGCCCCAACGCTGCGCGCGCTCCACCTTCGCTCACCTGACGTTCACGAGCCGCCGCGTTCGCGCGGCCGACCAATCTCGATCAGGTGAGAACCATGACACACACATTCACGCGGCTGCATGCCGCTGCTCTTGCATTCATTGCTGCTGCACTCCTCCTGCCCCATCACGCGAAGGCCCATGGCGTCGTCGGCGATCGCTTCTTCCCCGCGACCATAGCCAGCGATGATCCGTTCGCGGCCGACGAACTCGCGTTGCCGACCATCTCGCTCGGCAATCACGAGGAGGATTACGACTTCGAGTTCACCAAGACGATCTTCCCCAAATTCTCCGTCTCGTTCGACGGCGGCTACGTCAATGCGCATCCTCCGGGCAAAGCGCATACAAGCGGCTGGGACAATCTGGAGATCACGCCGACCTGGCAATTCCTGACCGACGCCGACAGCGAGTTCGTTGCGTCAGCCGCGATGAGCTTCGAGATCGGCGGCAGCGGCTCGCGCGCGGTGGCCGACACCTTCACGACCTAC
>DASZCC010000090.1:0-3459 GCA_035943485.1 Rhizomicrobium sp.
GAGAACGGGCATCTCATCCGCCTCGCGCCCGGCCGCGCCGGTGTCATCGACGAGGTGCCTGCCGGTCGCGTCTATCTGGATGGCCGTGTCCTGATGGACGAGGGCGCAGGCCTCGCCCGCCATCGTCGCGCGCTTGCGTTCGCGGGCATGATCGCCATCACGCTGGCGATCGACCGCAACGGCCGTGTCGTCGGCGATCCTGCGATTGTCATGGACGGCGTCCCGGCGCCTGTGGAAGATGCCGTGCGCCGCGCGATCGACGATCCGATCCGCCGCCACAATCCCAAGCGACGCGACGAAGCTGACCTCAAGGAAGATGTCCGCCGCGCTGCGCGCCGGGCGGCGGAGAATGCGTGGGGCAAGAAGCCCGTAACGCGGGTGGAAGTGATCGCCATTTGACGGTAAAACGCGACATCGGCATTACAGGGAAAAGACCATGATCGGCAGGCTCAATCACGTCGCCATCGCGACCAGCGACATCAAGAAGGCAGCGGCGGTCTATCGCGACACGCTGGGCGGCAAGGTGTCCGAAGAAGTGCAGCAGCCGGACCACGGCGTGACGACCGTGTTCGTCGATCTCGGCAACACCAAGATCGAATTGCTGGAGCCGCTGGGCGAGAACTCGCCGATTGCGAATTTCCTGAAGAAGAACCCGAGCGGCGGCATGCATCACGTCTGCTACGAGGTCGACGATATCTATGCGGCGCGCGACCAGATGAAGAAGATGGGCGCCACCATCACCGGTACGGGCGAGCCGCGCATCGGCGCGCATGGCAAGCCGGTGATCTTCCTGCATCCCAAGGATTTCGTCGGCACGCTGGTCGAGCTGGAACAGGCGTGATCGGACTGATCCACGGTGTTGTCCTGTTCGGGACGTTCGCCATCCTGTGGTTCCTGTCGCTGTTCTGCCTGCTGCCGGTCGGCCTGGGCGCCGAGCGCGATCCCGAAAGCGGCGCGCCGCTGTCACCGATGCTGGGCCGCAAGGCGCTTGTCGCGCTGGCCATTGCGGTGGTGCTGTGGTGCGTGTTCTACGCGCTGATCAGCTTCAAGGTTCTGGATCTCTGAAGGTGCCTGAGAATCTCAGCAAGGTTCTGCCGCTTGCGGCCGCAGCTTTGGGCGGCCTGGTTGGCATGGCCCTGCTTACAGGCCGTTTTTTCTATCGCCCCTTCAATGTGACGTCGGACTCGCTGGCTCCCACGCTCGTCACGGGCGACTACGTGCTGGGCGCGCAATGGAGCTACCACGATCGTGCTCCCGCGCGTGGCGATATCGCAGTTGTCAACTATCGTGGGTCTGAATATCTCAAACGCATTATTGGGCTGCCGGGCGAACACGTTCAGATGAAGGCCGGTATCCTGTTCATCGGCGGCAAGGCAGTGCCGCAGTTGCCGACCAATCATCCGCCAGTCCGGTGCGGCGATGAAGACTGCGGAAAGCTCGTCGAGGAAGTGCTGCCTGGTGGAAAGCGCCACCTCATGGTCCAAGAAGGCCCCGGCTTTCCGGGCGCCAACACGCCGGAGCTTTTCGTTCCCGCCGGATCGTATTTCGTGCTCGGCGACAATCGCGGCAATTCGCTGGATAGCCGCTTCGACAATTTTGGATTCGTGCCGGCCGCGAGCCTCACAGCTCGTGCCGCATATCGCTATTTCTCAGGCGGCAAGCTGGTCTGGGACGTGCCGGAATAAATTGAAGACCACAAATGGGAAAGGCCGGTTGCCCGGCCTTTCAACCCGCTTCAGGAGCGGTCAATTCTCCCCGAACTTGGCCGCTCTGAGGCGCCTTTTGTCCTGTTCTAATTTTTATTGTGGAATCGACCATATTACAGTTTCTTGCAGCTGTCACGAAATATTTGAACAACTGACAGTTTCTCAGCGCAAATTAGTTACGCAAATACGGTAAACGCAACAATAATACCTAGTAGGCGCGGGAAATCAGGACTTCCTCGACCCCGGGCTTGCCGGTGAACAGGCAGGGCGCCGAGATCGGTCCCTGATCCAGCGGCGCATTGCGCAGGGTGAGCTTGAGAGATTTGAGCCTGGCCTCGATCGCCTCGAGCTCTGCGCCGGTCGGCTTGCACCAGGCAGCGCGCACCCAGCCGCGAAACTCGCCGCCGTCCTCGTCGTCCAGCTTGCCGAAATACTCCGCGAGTTCGTCGAACGACTTCACGTCCGTCTTGATGTTCGCCTCAAGCCGCGCCTTGGCCTCCTTGTAGAGGTTGGCCTGGATCTCCTTCAGCATCGCCGGCACCTGTGCCAGAAATTCTTCGCGCGGCAGGACATGGGATTTGATCTTGTCGCCGTCGCGCAGCGCGTCGCGCCGCATGAAGGTGACATTGCCGGCGGCAGCATCGCGCGGCCCGATCTCCACGATGATCGGCGCGCCGCGGCGGACCCAGTTCCAGCGCTTGTCGGCGGACTTGGTCGCCTTGGTGTCGAGCAGCACGCGCACGCGCTCGTCGAACACGCGTTCCTTCTTGAGCGTGTCGGCCAGCAGGGTGGCGAATTCGAGCACCTGTGAGTCTTCCGGCTTGTCGCGCAGCATCGGCACGATGACGACCTGGCGTGGTGCGATAGCCGGCGGCAGGCGCAGCCCGTCGTCGTCGCCATGGGTCATGATCACGCCGCCGATCATGCGCGTCGACACGCCCCAGCTTGTCGTGTGGCAATGGACGAGCTCGCCCGCGTCGTTCTGGAAACGGATGTTCTGCGCCTCGGCGAAGTGTGTGCCGAGATAGTGCGAGGTGCCGGCCTGCAGCGCTTTGCCGTCCTGCATCATCGCTTCGATGGAATAGGTGTTCACAGCGCCGGGGAAGCGCTCGTTCTCAGGCTTCTCGCCGGCAATCACCGGCATCGCCAGCGTGTCCTCGGCGAAGGAACGGTAGACCTCGAGCATCTTCATCGTTTCGGCTTCCGCGTCGGCGCCCGTGGCGTGCGCGGTGTGGCCTTCCTGCCAGAGGAACTCGGTCGTGCGCAGGAACAGGCGTGGACGCATCTCCCAGCGCACGACATTGGCCCACTGGTTCAGCAGCATGGGCAGGTCGCGATGACTCTTGATCCAGCGCGAGAAGGCGTCGCCGATGATGGTCTCCGATGTCGGACGCACGACATAGGGTTCTTCCAGCTTCGCGTCCGGATCGGGCTGCAGCTTGCCGTCGATGCTCTTCAGGCGGTGATGCGTGACGATCGCCATCTCCTTGGCGAAGCCTTCGACGTGCTCCGCCTCCTTGGCGATGAAGGATAGCGGTATGAACAGCGGGAAGTAGGCGTTCTCGTGCCCGGTGTCCTTGATGCGCCGGTCGAGATCGCGCTGGATCTCTTCCCAGACGCCATAGCCCCACGGCTTGATGACCATGGCGCCGCGCACGGGCGAGGGCTCGGCCATGTCCGCCTCGCGAACAACGGCCTGATACCAGTCCGCAAAGGTCGACCGGTTGCCGGTCGTCCTCGAAACGCTCAATGC
>DASZCC010000091.1:0-1765 GCA_035943485.1 Rhizomicrobium sp.
GCGCCGGCCGAAGAGGGTGAGATTGCCGAAGGAGACACGGAGGCTTGAATCTGACGGCGGTGCCAGACACGGATGAAGAAGATGCGATGCGCGAACGCCGCGACATCGTTTCGGGCGAGATATTGCCCGAGGATCAGCTCATCCGTTTCGTGGCGTCGCCCGATGGCGAGATCGTGCCCGACCTTGCCGCGACCCTGCCGGGCCGCGGCATCTGGGTGCGGTCGGACAAGGCGTCGATCGCACAGGCGGCAAAGAAGAATCTCTTCTCCAAATCCGCGAAGGCCTCCGTCAAGGCAACCCCTGATCTCGGCGATCGCGTGGAACTGCTTCTTGTCAGTCGCATGAAGGCCGATCTCGGGCTTGCACTGCGGTCAGGCGCTCTCCATGTGGGATTTGACCAGGTGGACAAGGCGCTGCGCTCCGACACGCCTCCCGCGGTCGTGATCGCGGCGCGCGATGGTTCCGCCGATGGCAGGCGCAAGATATTTGCGGCCAGTCATGCGCGGGGCCTCAAGGTCGAGACCATTGATTGCCTCGATTCCGCGGAATTGAGCGTGGCCCTGGGCCGCGAGAATGTGATACATGCAGCCCTCAAATCCGGGCGACTTCAGGAACGTCTGAGCTTCGATGCGAAGCGGCTGAATGGTATTCGGCCGAAACCTGAAGCGCCTCACGAAAGAGCAGAATGAGCGATACGAACGATACCACGCAGAAACCGTCCGGCGGCAAAACCCTGTCGCTGAAGAAGACCGAGACGTCGACGGTGAAGCAGAGCTTCAGCCACGGCCGCACCAAGGCGGTTGTGGTCGAGAAGAAGCGTACGCTCGGGGGTGCACCGGTAGCCCCGACCAAGGCGCCCGCCGAGACGAAGGTTGCGTCAACGAACCAGGTGCGTCCCGCGAGCGCCGCGCCGTCCCAGACCGCGGCACCCGCGCCGCGCGGTGTCGTGCTGCGCCAGCTGACCGAAGAAGAAAAAGCCCGCCGCGGCGCCGCACTCGCCGATGCCCGTGTCTATGAAGACGAAGCGCGCAAGCGCGCCGAAGAAGATGCCAAGCTGCGCGCCGTCGAGGAAGCGAAGCTGAAGATCGAGCGCGAGGCTGCGGCCAAGCGCAAGATCGAGGAAGACGCGCGCAAGGCGGCCGAAGATCTCGCCAAAAAGCACGCTGAAGAAGAACTCGCGCGCCGCGACGGCAAGAAGGACAACGCGGCCACGGCTGCGACTGCCGCTGCTGCCGCCACGCCGGTCGCAGGCGTCATCGCGCGCCGCCGCCCGATCGAGGAAGAAGAGAGCGAAGACGCCGGCAAGAAGCGCGACGGCAAAACGCCGGCCAAGGCGCCGCCCGCCAAGAAGGTCAGCGAAGACAATCGCCGCCGCGGCAAGCTCACCGTCACGCGCGCGCTGTCGGACGATGACGAGCGCACACGCTCCGTCGCCGCCTATCGCCGTCATCTCCAGCGCGTCAACAAGGGCGCGCAGCAGGCACCTGCCGGTCCCGCCGGTCCGCGCGATATCACGATCCCGGAGACGATCACGGTCTCCGAACTCGCGAACCGCATGGCGCGCCGCGCTGTCGACGTCATCAAGGTGCTGATGAAGAACGGCCACATGGCCACCGCCAATGACGTGATCGACGCGGACACCGCCGAACTCGTGGCAACGGAATACGGCCACACTGTGAAGCGCGTCGCGGAGTCTGACGTGCTTGAAGGCCTCAAGGGCGCCGACGACGATGCCGGCGCGTTGATTTCGCGTCCGCCGGTCGTC
>DASZCC010000092.1:0-1804 GCA_035943485.1 Rhizomicrobium sp.
TTCCGACCCAGCCCGAGGATTCATATGGCGCGCGTTACCGTTGAAGATTGCGTGGACAAGGTTCCGAACCGGTTCGACCTGGTCCTGATCTCAGCCTTCCGCGCCCGCCAGCTCTCCGGCGGCGCCGAGCCGATGGTCGATCGTGACCGCGATAAAAACCCGGTCGTCGCGCTGCGCGAGATTGCCGCGAAGGAAGTCCGTCCGGACGAGGCGAAAGAGGAATACATCAAGAGCCTGCAGAAGCACGCCGAGGTCGACGAGCCCGAGGAGGCGCGTCCCGACGCTGACGATCAGCGCGAGGACTCCGCGACGCGCGCCGTCACTGAGGAAGAGCTGCTGCGCGCACTCACATCGGAAGCCCAGCGCCGCGCCGAGCCGCAGCCCGAGCCTGAAGCCGACTACGAGGAGTAGTCGCTGTCGCGATGAGAATACGAAAAGGGCGGCCAGCTGGGTCGCCCTTTTTGTTTCTAACCTCTCCCGTTTACGGGAGAGGTCGATTTGCACTTTGCAAATCGGGTGAGGGGATATGGCGCTGGGGGCCTTTGCCCTCACCCGAAAAACCGCTACGCGCTTTTTCGACCTCTTCCGCTATCGCGGGCGAGGTTAAGGGCCCGATTTCCGCCTTTCGACAACCATGCCTATATTAAGCGGCATGAGCACACCGGTCGCGCCCAAAGCCAGGGACGCGGGGCAGCCTGCCGCTGTCCCGGCGGCGCAGCCTGCGTCGACGCCTCCAGCACCAACACCAAAGACCCGGCGGCGCCTGATGCGCCAGACCGAGCTCGTCGATCGCGTGAAGGCTTATGACCCGGACGCCGACGAGAACCTGCTCAACAAGGCGTACGTCTATGCGATGAAGGCGCATGGCAAGCAGTTCCGCGCTTCGGGCGATCCCTACTTCGCCCATCCACTGGAAGTCGCCGCCATCCTCACGGACCTGAAGCTCGATGTCGCGACGATCGCGACCGCGCTGCTGCACGATACGATTGAGGACACGCTCGCCACCTATGACGACATCAAGACGAATTTCGGCGAGGAGATCGCCAACCTCACGGACGGTGTCACCAAGCTCTCGCAGCTGGAGCTGTTCAGCGAGCGCACCAAGCAGGCGGAGAACTTCCGCAAGCTGATGCTTGCCATCACCAGCGACATCCGCGTGCTGCTGGTCAAGCTCGCCGACCGCCTGCACAACATGCGGACGCTGAATTTCATTCCGAGCGCGGAGAAGCGGAAGCGCATCGCGCAGGAGACGCAGGACATCTATGCGCCGCTGGCCGGACGCATCGGCATGCAGAACATGCGCGAGGAGCTTGAAGACCTCGCCTTCGCCGAGCTCAACCCGGAAGCGCGCAATTCCATCGTCACGCGCCTGGCACGGCTGGACGCCCAGTCGGGCGACCGCATCGGCCGCATCGCCGACCAGGTGAAGCGCAAGCTGGCCGAGCATGGCATCGACGCCTGGGTCTATGGCCGCGCGAAGCGGCCGTTCTCCATCTGGCGCAAGCTGAAGGTGAAGCAGCTCAACTTCGAGGCGCTGTCGGACATCTTCGGCTTCCGCGTGATCGTGAAAAACGAGGACGACTGCTACCGCGCGCTGGGTGTGCTGCACCAGAACTGGCAGATGGTGCCGGACCGCTTCAAGGATTTCATATCGACGCCGAAAACCAACGGCTATCGCTCGATCCACACCACTGTGATCGGGCCCGAGAAGCAGCGCGTTGAGGTCCAGATCCGCACCCAGCAGATGCACGACATTGCCGAGCGCGGCGTGGCGGCGCATTGGCGCTATCGCGAGCATGTCGCC
>DASZCC010000093.1:0-4888 GCA_035943485.1 Rhizomicrobium sp.
GCGGCCATGCCGTGACGGCGCCAGGCGGCAAAGGCTGCGACGGCGAACACGCCAATGAAGGCAAGCTGGCGCACGACGTCGCCTGACGCGGTCGTTGCATTGCGCGCCGCGACCACGGCGGCGTTGCGATCGTCGAACGGCGTCAGGCCGATGAACAGCAGCAGGAGAAGCAGAACGAAGCCGGCCTCGGCAACGCGATCGCGCGCGCCGGATCGGGCCTCCATCCAGGTTCCATCGACAGCCATTTGTGCGGCGATTCCTAGCGCAGCAGACGATGACAAAGCGTGTGCGCGGCAACAAGGTGACTGTGCCGTTTTGATACGGCAGGCGGCGGCAGGTTCCTTGCGGCGTTCACTCTGCGGGCCGGTTCGCGCCCGTGCGAACGGATTGCCTGTACGGATGCGGGACAGCGTGAAACACCTGAAGGAAGCGCTCAGCGGGCCGGTTTTCCAGCTGCTGGGCTACCGGCCGCAACGGGTCTCGGTCGCGGCATGGGACAGCGAATATCGCGGCGGCGACTGGGATTATCTCGGCTCGATCGGCAGCATCGCGGGGCAGACGTCGATCCTTGGCTATTGCCAGTTTCTCGCGCCGAACACGATCCTCGATGTCGGTTGCGGCGCCGGCGTGCTGGCCTCGAAGCTGAAGGTCCTGCCGTACAAATCCTTTCTCGGCATCGACATCTCGCCAGAGGCTATCGTACAGGCCGATCGCGTGCGCGACGCGCGCACCGATTTCGCCGTGGCCGAAGCCGACGATTTCCACACCGACCGGACGTTCGACGCCATCGTCTTCAATCAGTGCCTCAACTATCTGCCGGACCCTGCGGCGACGCTCATGTCCTATGCCAGGCTGCTCAATCCGAATGGGCGGCTGATCGTCTCGCTGTTCGAGACGGCGCGGACGCGCGTGATTTGGAAGCTGATCGAGCGCGATCTGCGCGTGCTCGACTGGATGCGCTACGGCCAGGCCGAAGGGCAGGGCACGACCAAGGTGCTGTTGCCACGGTAGCGCGACGCCTACCGCGCCAGCCCGAACACCGGTTCGCCCGTCGCCTGCGCGCGCTTCATTGTGCGCAGCCAGCCGTGCAGCGCTTCGCAATCGAGGCCGTGCATCATCAGGCGATAGCCGGCCTGCATCGTCGACAGCTGCACCATTGGGTGGTGGTTCTCGACGAAGGCGAGGTGATAGTTCGAGCCCAGCAGCTTCGCCAGATAGATCGCCACCGTCTCGTCCAGCTGCAGCGAGTTCGACGCGCGGATAAAATCCTTGCGCGGCAGGAACAGCGCGTAGAGCGGCGTGTAGGCCTCGATCGCGGTCTGCGCATCGGCGAAGTTGAGCGCGCCGTCAGGCGCCAGCTCGATGTCGAACGGCCCATCGGTGATCATCGAGAAATCTGGCCGCGCCACCGGCGACAGGTCCCGCTTCTGCGCCCGCAGACCCATGTTGAGCTGGATGATGAAATTGTAGACGTTGAGATCATGCTGCAGGAACACGTTGTTCTCGAGATCCTTCAGCGTGCGCGGCTTCAGCGGCACGGTCTCGATCTCCGGCACGCCGGCATTCGCCTTGATGAAGCCGAGAATTTCGGTGCCGATATGGAAGTGCCGCATGATCAGGAAATTCGCGTCGCGCGTCGCGAAGTTGCGCAGGCCCCAATGGATCAGCTTGTGCAGCGCCGTGTTCAGGTTGGGATGATGCGGGCTGACAGCACGGAGGAATTTGACCACCAGGAAGAACAGGAAGATCGGCACCCGCACGATGTTGAACATCCAGCGCCGCGACCACGACGCGTTGCCGCGCAGAAGCGCCGCCTTGGCGTCCTCATCAATCGGCATCGAGGAGTCGAGCTTCAGCGCCAGCCACGGGTTCGGATCGCGCGGATCGAAATGCGCCGGATCGAAATCGCTTTCCCTCAAGCCGCGATCTCCTCGATCTGCAGCGCATACAGCCGCGCGGTCACTTCCGCCGTGCGCACGATGCGCGCCGCGACCGCGTCGTCGGGCAGGACGAGACCAAGCATCTCCTCGAACTCCTTGATGTGTTCGGAGTCATTCTCGCCGTGATAGAGCAGGAAGCGCACCGCGGTGTCGGGCAGCGACAGGCGCTGCTGCGCCAGCTTTCCCCATTCCTGCGCCTTGATCGAACCCAGCCCCTCGATGATCCACATTGCGCCGAGCAGGCCGAACGGATTGGGCTTCGACGCCTCGTGGAACATCCACGCCGACAGCGCCTCCGAGCCGATGTTCTTCTCTGCGCCAGTGATCTCCGCGAGCGCGCCGCCGGTCCCGACATAGTCGGCCTCCAGCAGACGGAAATCGCGATGCTCGACAACCGCATGGCGCATCAGCTTGGAGCGCAGCTCAAGATGGTCCTCGTCGATATTCGACGCCGCGCGCGACATCCACAGCGCGCCGTCCTTCACCTGCTGCCGCAGGCCGATGAGGAAGGCGCGATAGTCCGCCATCTCGAAGCGCCCGCGCGACAGCTTTCGGATCAGCGGCGTCTGCTCAAGCCGGCCTTCTAACGAGGTGAACACGATTGCGAGCTTGCGCAATACGTCGGAGACGTCCGCCATCACACCGCTTCCAGCATCATGAAGCCGACCAGCGCGCGGCCGCTCTCCGGCACGACGCACAGCACTTTCTCGCCGCGCTTCAGGCGTCCGCTGCGCAGGAACTCCTCCAGCATGATCCAGATCGAGGCCGATCCGACGTTGCCGACGGTGGGCAGGTTGGAGAACCATTTCTGCTGCGGGATCATGGCGTCGGTCTTTTCCAGCAGCGACACGATCTCCTCGCGCAGCGACTGCGCCGAGTAGTGACAGAGCAGCCAGTCGACCGTCTCCGGCACGATGCGCTTCACGTCGACCTTCTCGAGATACACGCCCACCCAGGCGCGGATGACGCGTTTCAACAACTCGAAATCCTGCAGCAGCGCGATGGCGCCAGCCGCGTGCGCGGCAACGGGACCCTGTGTCGCCCAGCCCGACGAGAGATCCGTGCGGTTCTCGACCGAGGCACCGGCCCACATGCAGGGCTCGAACTGTCCGGCCAGCGAGACCACGTCGATGAACTCCACACGCAGCGACAGGCCGTCCGTCTTCGGTGCCGGCTCCATCACGATCGCGCCTGCGCCGTCGGACAGCGTGAAGCGCAGGAAATCGGCTTCGGCGCGCGCGCGGCCCTTGGCGTCGACCAGCGCCGTGCCTTCGTAGAACGAGGGCCGGAACCAGCGCGACGAGAATTCGCCGGCGCTCGCCGCGGCCACGCTGTGCTCGCCGGCCTTCACGTTCAGGAATGCAGCCTTGGCGGCCATGAGCGACGAGCCGCACACCGACTGGAAGCTCGCGATCTCCATCGGCTGGTTGCCCAGCGCGCCATGCACGGCAGTCGCGTGGCCCGGCACGAGATAGTCGCCTTGTGTAGTCGCAGTCGCGAGGAAGGTCAGATCGCGCGCCTCGAGCCGCGCGTCATCCAGCGCGGCGGTGACGGCCTTGGCGCTCATGCCCGCGTTGGTGTCGAAGCCGACGCCGTTGGCGTCCAGCGCGTAGTGGCGCGTCTCGATGCCGTTCCAGCGCAGTGCACGGCGGCCGAGCAGGCTCGGCCGGCCCGCAATGCGGCCCAGATGGTCTTCCATTGCATCATTCGGAATGGGCGCACCCGGCAGGAACCGTCCGCAACCCGTGATGAATACATCCCTCGACATGAAGAGACTGTAATGGAAATCCGGAGCGGCGGTGCGGCCTTATTTTGTCGGTTTTGCGACGATTACTTAACCTCTCCCGCTATCGCGGGCGAGGTTAGAGAGCAGAAAAAAACGCCGGGGCGGTGTCGGGAGGAGACCACCCCGGCTCAGGTGATCAGTAGCAGCGGTAGGCGTACCAGCAGTAGCCCCAGCCGTTGCAATAGTAAGAGTAATAGCAGACCGCCTGCGTCGCGCTGACGTTCTTGATCTCAGCGTCGATCGCACCGACCAGCGAGGCATTGCTGCCAGCATAGGTCTTGGCGAGTTTCAGCAGTGTCAGCGGATCATAAGCTTCCGGCTTGCCGTTGCCGCCCGTAGCCGTCTGCTTGCCGACGTTGCTCTTCAGGCCGTTGATGATGTGTGCGGCGGCAAGAAGCGTCGACGCATCATGGTTGGCCATGCCGTACTGGGCGAGCGTCGCCGCGAGATTGGCGCGCGCGACACCGTCCTGCGGTGCTGCTTCCTCGGCGGCCGTCGCGAGCCCGCCGAACATGGCCATGCTCGCGGCAATCGCGACCAGGCCTGTTTTGATGATGTTCATGAATTACCCCATTTGTTCGAGTGCGGCGGCAAGATGAGGGAAGACGGTCTTCGGCGCGTAGTGCGTTCATACTATGGGTGGCGCGATTGCCTACCCAGGAAAGGCACCCACGACGCGCATCATCAGGCGCGCCAGTTCGGCCTGCCGGTTGGTGCCGGTCTTCTCGAAGATGCGCGCCAGGTGGATGTGCACGGTATTGGGGCTGATGCCGTGACGGTCGGCGGTCTCGCGCGGGCTGAGGCCTTCGAAAAGCGCAACGGCCACGCGGGCTTCTGCGCCGGTCAGGCCGAACAGCTCGCGCAGCTTCTGGCCGGGCAGGCTGGTACCGGCGTTAAGGTCGGTGACGCAGACCAGAACACAGCGTCCCTCATGGAAGGGTGAGTAGCGTTCGCTGGTCACCGGCGCGACAGTGATCGAAAGGGGCAGGGCGCGATTGGCCACGGTCAGCGCCATCGTGCCGCCGCTACGCCGTTCGCCATCGCGCGCGCCGGCCGCCGCGATCAGTCCGTGCAGCTGCTTGCACTGATGACCGTTGGTGGCGCCGAGACGTCCCGATGCGATGCAGAGTCCGTCGCGTGCCGCAAGGATCGCCTCGCCCGC
>DASZCC010000094.1:0-5545 GCA_035943485.1 Rhizomicrobium sp.
GCTCCTGCTCGCAATAGGCGGTGAGTTCGATGTTCGACAGCTGGAGCAGCTTGATGGCCTGCTGCAGCTGCGGGGTCATGACAAGGCCCTGGCCCTGCCGGATCTCCAGCCTTTGTCCTAAGCCAGCCATGTCCTGTCCCAGGTGAACATGGCTACAGCGAGAACCTCTCGCCCAGATAGACGCGGCGCACTTCGCGATCGGCGACGACTTCCGAGGGCGCGCCCTCTTTCATCACAAGGCCATCGTGCAGGATATAAGCGCGATCGATGATCTCGAGCGCGTCGCGCACATTGTGGTCGGTGATCAGCACGCCGATGCCGCGGTCTTTCAGATGCACGACCAAGTCGCGGATTTCTCCGACGGCGATCGGGTCGATACCGGCCAGCGGTTCGTCGAGCAGGATGTAGGACGGATGGGTCGCGAGAGCGCGCGCGATCTCGACGCGACGGCGTTCACCGCCCGAAAGCGCTATGGCAGGCGTGTTACGCACATGGCTCACGCCGAATTCTGCGAGCAGTTCCTCGACCATGGCATTCAGGCGATTGACGTCTGGCTCGATCAGTTCGGCAGCGGCGCGGATATTCTCTTCGGCGGTCAAGCCACGGAAGATGGAGGCTACCTGCGGCAGGTAGCCGATGCCCAGACGGGCGCGGCGATACATCGGCAGGCGCGTGATATCGGCGCCGTCGACTTCGATCGTGCCCGCATCGGCCGGGATGAGGCCTGTGATCATGTAGAAGCAGGTCGTCTTGCCGGCGCCGTTGGGCCCAAGCAGGCCGACGCACTCGCCGCGCTTCAAGGTCAGGCTGACCGAGCGGACGACCGGACGACGATTGTAGCTTTTCGCAAGCCGCGTCACGACGAGTCCCTTGCCGCCCTCGATAACGCGAGGACGTTGTGAACGATCAGCGTGGACTGTGTTTTCACTCATGGGCAAGAACCATGCCTTTTTGCGTTTAACGAAGAATGAATTGGTTACTTGTCGTCTTTCGAAGGTGGCGGAGTAAACAATCCCTGAACACGCCCGCCACCTGTCTGTCCCTTAACACCACCGCCAAGATTGGCCACGCCCGTCACCATGTTCACGGTGAGCTGCGCGCCACGCATGACGTTCTTTTCCTTTGTGAGCACCACATGACCCGTGAGGGTGATGATCCTCGGCGCCACTTCGTAGACTCCGTTGTCGCCTGTCGCCGTTCCTGACGTCGGCGAAGTGGCGACGACATTTCCGTCGGCATACGCCGTCTGTGCATGACCGCCGACGATGAGGATACGAACCTTGTTGGCGCGCAGCTTCGTATCGCCCTGCGTGATGATGACGTTGCCGGTGTAGGTACCGTTGATGACACCTGGACCTGACTTCACCGGCGTCTTCTCAGCGACGAAATTGTCGGCGGAAATCCCGATCGGCTCATCCGCGTTGTGATGCGACGCAGGCTTGGCTGGCTTGGCCGGCTTCGTGGCAGCAGGCGCCGCCGCTGCAGGAGCAGGATTCGCGAACGAGGGCGTAGCGAACAGGAGAGCAATAAGAGCGAGCGCGAATTTCATTTGGACTTGGGCTTTGAGGGTGGCGGAGTGATGAGCATGTGGACGTTGCCGTGCAGCTGGATCTGGCTGTCGCCGCGACTCGCGTCGAATGTGTCGGCGCGGAATGTTCCGATCGGTCCCTGCCCTTTCACGGGCACAGGTCCATGGATATGGCCCTTTTTCAGGTCGATGTCCGCGTGCTCTGTGTGCATCTCGTAGCCGTCGTCGGAGAAGACTGCGATGCCGCCGCCCAGCGCGAGCGTGCCCTTGTCCATATCGACAAGCCCGGTGGCCGCGTTGGCGTTGATCCAGCGGCCCTTATCCAAAGTGAAATCCGCTTCGACGTTTTTCAGGTTGGCGCGATGGATACTTCGCCCGAGTTGCGTCGCGGTGTCGGCCGTGATGACAAAGGGGTTGCCCTTGTGATCGGTGCCGGTGAGGCGCGGTTTCTGCATCGAGAGATCGCCCTGGATATGGCCCAGGTCGCCATAGGCGAAGCTGAGCTTGTCCGACTGGCGCGGCAGCAGCGCGTAGATCAGCACGACTGCGATCAGCACACCGGCGGCAATCGGGAGCGCGCGCTTCATCAGAGTCACGAAACGCGAATAGCGGACGGCGGTCAGGGCGGTGTCGCGGGTTCGCGCCGTCCAGTCGCGATCCGTCCGGACCGGCCGGTTCGATATCGGCTGAGCCAGCGCCTCATCCACGCTCGAGCGGCGTGTCATCTCAGGTGAGCCCGGCGCGCAGGACGTCGTGGACGCTGATGAAGCCTACCGGCTTTGCGATGTCCGCCTTGCGATCGACCACGATCAGATGCGTAACCTTGGGCGCCGTCGCGTTCATCACGGTCAGCGCTTCCGATGCCAGCATCTCCGGCGGCACGGTCTTGGGATTTGGCGTCATCACATCGCGCGCCCTGCGATCGAGCAGGCCCGGCTCCATGTGACTGCGCAGATCGCCATCGGTAATGATCCCGATCAGCGCGCCCTTCTTGTCGACGACGCATGCGTAACCGGCGAGGCCGCCAAACTTGCCCGAGGTCATGGTGATCAGCACATCGCGCATCGCCTCAT
Organism: Rhizomicrobium sp.; assembly: GCA_035943485.1. Classification (GTDB taxonomy): domain Bacteria; phylum Pseudomonadota; class Alphaproteobacteria; order Micropepsales; family Micropepsaceae; genus Rhizomicrobium. The sequence goes on from DASZCC010000094.1 coordinate 2,602, forward strand.
CCGGCGAAGCCAGCGGCAGTTCCTTGTGCATGATGTCGCTGACGCGGATCAGCTTCTTGCCTAGCGCACCGCCGGGATGGAAATCGCGATACTGCTCGGCCGAGAAGCCACGGCGCTCCATCAGAGCCACGGCCAGCGCATCGCCTAGTGCGAGCATCATGGTGGTGGACGTCGTCGGGGCGAGCCCCATCGGGCAGGCTTCCTGCGCCTGGGGCAGCAGCAACGGAACGTCGGACGCCGTCAGCAGCGAGGAGCCCGGACGGCTCGCGACACCGATCATCGGAATGCGCAACCGCTTGGCGTACGTGATAACGTCCGTCAGTTCGGCGGTCTCGCCCGAGTTGGACAGCATCAGCAGCGCATCGGCGCGCGTGACCATACCGAGATCGCCATGGCTGGCTTCAGCCGGATGCAGGAACAGCGCCGGCGTGCCGGTCGATGAGAGCGTGGCGGCGATCTTGCCGGCGATGTGGCCCGACTTGCCCATGCCGCTGACCACGACGCGCCCCTTCACGTCCATGATCGTATCGATGGCGCGCGAGAAGTCGCCGTTCAGCGATTCAGAGATGGCGGCGATGGCATTCGTCGCGTGCGTCAGCACCCGCCTTGCGGCGACCAGATCACGCGCACGCGTGGTGGCAGGCTTGAGGGATTTGAGCTTGGCAGGCGGCATGTCGCCCCTTGTTTATGCTGACGTCTCGCCCCCACGCGACGGATCAACGCGAAAATCGTGCCAGAATGTGGCCCAACGCTCGCTATCGTTCAAGTTACATTATTGCTCGGCCGTAAACCCTTCGTTTACCTGTCGATCTAGTGTGAGAAGATGTCGACTTCGCTCCATCCCGCAAGGTCGAGCGTGGCGCGCGCCGGCAGGAAAGCGAAGCAGGCATGGGCAAGCTCGGTGCGGTGCTCGCGTGCCAGCATCCGGTCCAGGACCTCTTTGAGCTTGTGCAGATAGGCGACGTCGTTGGCGGCGTAGGCGAGCTGGCGTTCCGTCAGGTCGGGCGCGCCCCAGTCGGAACTCTGCTGTTCCTTTGACAGATCGACGTTGAGCAGTTCCTTCACCAGATCCTTCAAGCCATGTCTGTCCGTATACGTACGAACCAGCTTGGACGCGATCTTGGTGCAGTAGATCGGCGACGTGACGACGCCGAGATAACGCTGGAACATGCCGACATCGAAGCGCGCGAAGTGGAAAAGCTTCAACACATTCGGATCGGTGAGCATCTTCTTCAGGTTCGGCGCGGCGTACTGGCCGGGCGCGAATTGCACCGCGTGGCAAACATCATCGCCGCTTGAAAGCTGGACGAGGCAGAGACGATCGCGGAAGGGATTGAGGCCGAGCGTTTCGCTGTCCACGGCAACGACGGGGCCCAGATCCAGGCCATCGGGCAGATCGCCCTTGTAAAGCTTGATCTTCATGCGTCCGGTATGGCGAGAAAACCTGCTTCAGGCAAGGAAAATGAACCTTTTGTGTGATTGCCGCCTGAGTTGTCCCCATGCGTTAATGCTGATGGAAACCACGACGGAGTACGCCAATGAAGCGCATCGGTTCGGCCGAATGGAGCGGCGACATCAAGGGTGGCAAGGGCAGCATCTCCACCGAGAGCGGCGCACTGAATCACCTGCCCTACAGCTTCAACACGCGCTTCGGCGAAGAGAAGGGCACCAATCCGGAAGAGCTGCTGGGCGCGGCGCATGCGGCATGTTTCTCGATGGCGCTGTCGGGCGAACTCGGCAAGGCCGGCATCACGGCCAATGCAATCAGGACATCTTCGACAATCGAGATTCGTCCGCAGCCGGGCGGCGGCTTTGCGATCACGACCGCGCATCTAACGGTGAGCATCGAGGCCCCGGGCGCGGACAAGGCGAAACTTGAAGCGGCTGCCAAGTCGGCTGAGGCCAACTGCCCCGTTTCCAAGGTCCTCAAGGCCGAAATCAGTATGGACGCGACTTACAAGGTGTGATCCGTGTGATTCGACCTGTGGATACTTTGTTAGCCTTGCGTGTTAAGCTTGGCGGGCAAAGACGGGTGGAACATGGCTGTAAGCAAGACGACGAAGGCCAAAAAGGCCAAGTCAAACAATGACAAAGCGAATGGAAAGGCCAACGGCAAAGCCCATTCCAACGGAGCCTCTCTTGGTCACAACCATGCCGCAAAGCCCGAAGCCCATCTTAGCGGCCGGCCGACCTGGCAGGGGCACCTGCGCCTGTCGCTGGTCAGCTGTCCAGTAGCACTGTACGGCGCCACCACGCGCTCGAACGATATCTCGTTCCACCTGCTCAATCCGGAGACCAACAACCGGATCAAGATGATCGCCACCGATCCCGACACCGGCCCGATCGAACGCTCCGCCCTGGTGAAGGGCTACGAGGTCGAGAAAAACAAGTACGTCATCATCGACAATGACGACCTGAAGTCGGTGAAGCTGGAAACGACCAAGACGATCGACATCGATCGCTTCGTCGCCGCCGACGAGATCGACCGGCTCTACTGGAACGACCCCTACTTCCTCCTGCCTGATGGCAAGACCGGCACCGAGGCTTATGCGGTCATCCGAGCGGCTCTGGAAGATGAGGACCGCATTGCCATCGGCCGCGTCGTGATGCACACGCGCGAGCGCATGGTTGCCATCGAGCCGCGCGACAACGGCCTGCTCGTCTACACGCTTCGCACCGATTCAGAGGTTGTCAGCTCCAAGGAAGCGTTCGAGGACATCTCGGACGCAAAGCCTGACGCACGCATGGTCGACATCGCACGCAAGATCATCGAGCAGCAGGAAGGCCCGTTCGATCCTTCCGAGTTCGAGGATCGCTACGAGAAGGCGCTCCGCGAACTCATCGCGCGCAAGCAGAAGGGGGAGAAACCGGTGAAGTCCGCGCCGGTGGAAGACACCAACGTCATCGACCTGATGGAAGCGCTTAAGAAGAGCCTGAAGACCAA
>DASZCC010000095.1:0-4001 GCA_035943485.1 Rhizomicrobium sp.
GTCCAGAGGAAGTGGATGTTGTGGCCATAATAGCCGACCGGATAGAAGCCCTGTGCATGACAGGCGGCGATGTATTGTTCATCGACGGTCGCAGCGAGCGCATTGACTTTAACGGCATCGGCAAAGCGGCCAACGCGATAATAGATGTGCGACGGCATGTGCACGATATGTCCGGCGCCCGGCATCAATGTCTCCAGACGGTCGGCGGCGACTTCGGCGCGTTCAGGACGCGTCGATCCCTCAACCGCATGGATGTAGAGATGCAGCGCACCAGGATGCAATGGCGAACGTCTGATGATGTCCTCCAGCACCGCGACGATCGTCGCCGCGTGTCCGAGCGGGGTCTCGCCGTCGGTGCCCCAATAGGCCCAGGGCTGCGTGTCCATCATCGACTCGGCGTAGAACACGCCGGCGTCGAGGTCGCGCGGATATTTGCGCCATAGTGCGCCCATCGCCTGGGCGAAACTCTCGTCGAGAGCCGCGCGATCGTTGGGAGGATCGGCCGCATAGCGCGTCGCAAGCGCGTCGATCCAGTCACGTTCCTCGGCATTGGCATAGCGCTTGAGCGCGATCGCGTTTTGCAGCGCTTCCCAGGCCGGCTTCGCCGCGTCCGCCGGCATCGGCAGATTGATATTGCTGCCCAGGGCAAACGACACACCCCACCAACACATGGCGCAGCGTGGATCAAGACGCGCAGCCTCGCGGAACGAGCGAATGGCTTCTGCGTGATTGAAACCGAACAGCAGCCGGACGCCCTGATCGAAGAGGCCCTGGGTGCGGCGATTGCGGGTTGTGATCCTGTGATGATGCGTGCCGAGTCCACGGAACACAGGCGCACCCGGCACATCCGCCTGGCCCATATAAACGGCGGGCATCGGATCGATCATCTTCATTGCCGGCATGGCGTGGTCGGCAGTCATGGGCATGGCAGCCGCGCCGGCTATCGCCAGCGTGGCAAGAAGTTGTCCGGCGAGATGTTTCATGGCAGGCCCCTGGTTCACCGCAGCATGCCGCGACCACTGGCGTGCGACAAGTCTGCGCCCTTTACTCTATCAAGTTGGTATAGTATTCGGATGTCACCGCTTCACGGCGGTGTTTCCTCCCTGAACTTGGCGGGCCTTCGGGTCCGCCCATTTCAGGTTCGAGATCCGGGGACATGCATTGGGGAGTAGTATGAGGGTTGTTTTCGCGTCGGCCGTCGCATTGGTGGCCAGTGTTCTTCCCGCCGTCGCTGACACGGCTGCGATCGAGGTCGTCACCGTCACCGCCGAACGCCGTGTGGAGTCGGCCCAGAACGTCGGCATCGCGTTGACCGTGCTTTCGGGCGCGGACCTGCTGAAGCGCAATGTCTTCAACGTCAATCAGCTGCAGTACAACACGCCGAGCCTCGAAATCGTGCCGGCATTCGGCAGCGGCCAGCCGGAATTCCGCCTGCGTGGCGTGGGCTTCGACGATTACGGCTCCAACAACAGTTCCACCGTCGGCGTCTATGTCGACGAAGTCGCCTATCCCATCCCGGCGCAGACCCAAGGCGTACTGTTCGACATCAGCCGCGTCGAGATCCTGCGCGGGCCGCAGGGCACGCTCTACGGCCGCAACACCACCGGCGGCGCGATCAACTTCATCACCAACAGGCCCAGCGATGTGCTGACGGCTGGACTGACGGCGGATTTCGACAGCCACGATGAATTTCATGCCGAAGGTTACGTATCCGGTCCGATCTCGGATGATCTTTTGTTCCGCATCGCCGCGACGACGGATCAGGGCGGCGCATGGCAGAAGAACCGCGAGACCGGCGAGTCGCTTGGCGACAAGGACACCAGCGCAGTGCGCGGCGAACTCCAGTGGAATGCGACGAGTTCGCTGAGCTTCCTGCTCGAAGGCCATTTTGGCTATGACGATTCCGAGCCGACCGGGCTCTACCTGTTCGATCCGATTCCGAACATCTATCTGGGCGGCCAGGTCGTGCCGGCGTTCTCCAACACGGCGCAGACTGGATGGGGTGGCTCGCAGACATTCGGCGAGCTCATCGGCAAGCCTGCCGACGTGAAGCCGTTCCATGCGACGACCAATGGCGGCGTGAACCTGCGCGCCACAGACGATCTGGGCTTTGCGACCCTGACGTCGATCACTTCGTTCGAATCGCTCAATCGCAAGGAATACAATGACTGGGATGCGTCATCGCTAGCCTATGCCGGGACGCTGTTCAACACGCGGGGGCGGGTCTATTCGCAGGAATTGCGCCTGGCATCGAATGACGACACACGACTGAGCTGGCTGGTCGGGTTCTATTTCTCGCATGAGGATCTGGACGAGACGTTCGATTCCGATTTCTGGCAATCGCTCGGCTTCGTCACGCAGACGACCTACAACCAGCATGTCGAGAGCGAGGCCCTGTTTGGACAGTTCACCTATCACTTCACCGACCAGCTCGCATTCGTCGGCGGATTGCGCGGCGAGAGCGAGCATCGTGAGCAGAAGGACTATGTCACCCAGGGCGTCTTCGCACCAGGCACGCCACCGACGCCGTTTAGCGCGCCGGCCGACAAATTCCTCAACAACACCAATCTCTCCGGCAAGGCCGAACTCGAATACAAGCCATGGGAAGAGACGCTGCTCTACGCCAGCATCAGTGAAGGCGTGAAATCAGGCGGCTTCACGTCATACAACGTGCCCAGCGCAAGCGCCGTCGACGCGTTCAAGCCAGAGACACTGTGGGCTTACGAGGCCGGGTTCAAAACGACCTTCGCCGACGACACGGTGCAGCTGAATGGTGCGGGATTCTATTACGACTACCACAATCAGCAGGTGCAATCGGCGATCTGGTCCAACTTCGGTGCCATCGGTGCGATCGTCAATGCGCGCAAGTCGCATGTCTACGGCTTCGAGTTCGAGGGCAAGTGGCAGCCGATACCGGAACTGAATCTCTCGCAGTCGCTGGGCTGGAAGGACGGCCGGTTCGACGAATACAGCAACGACCTCGACATCGCCGCGACCACCGCGCTCTGTGTGCCGGCGTCCATCTGTGTGCCGCCGGGCAACACGCTCAACCCGGTGTTCGTCAACCGCAAGGGCGCACGCGTCGGCTTTGCGCCGTGGAGCTATGGCGGATCAGGCGCCTACACGTTCCAGCTGCCGGGCTATTCGCTGGAAGCCGAAGCCGACTATGCTTTCCACGATCACTTCGATCCGATCCTTCTGGGGCCGGTGTATTACGTAAAGTCCTATTGGATCGCGAACGCCAATCTGACACTCACACCGGATGACGGCCCGTGGTCGGTTGCGCTGTTCGGGCACAACATCTTCAATGCGAACTACGACACGACGCGCAACTTCTTCCTGACCGACATCAACATCGCCCAGCGCGGTGAGCCGGCGACGGTGGGCGTGCGCCTAAGTCTGAAGTATTGAGGCTGGCCATGCGCGCGTTGAGGATTATCGGTGGGATCGTCCTGGCGCTGGTCGTCGCGCTTGTCGGGTACTGGTGGTTCGCGTTGCGCGGACCGGACATCCCCTACGATGTTCTGGATGCCAGATACGCCAACGCGCAGTCGCACTTCGCCGATCTGCCGGGCGGCGTGCAGCTGCATTACCGCGACGAGGGCAATGCGCGCGAGCCCGCGCTGCTTCTGGTGCACGGCTTTGGTGACTCGTTCACCACCTGGGAAGGATGGGTTGCAGCACTCGGCAGCCGCTATCGCATCATCCGTATCGATCTTCCTGGCCATGGACTGACGCGCGCACCGGCTGGCTACACGCTTAGTGACGACAAGAGTGTCGCGCTGATCCATGCCCTGTCGTTGAAACTCGGGCTGGCGAAATTCGCGATCGCCGGCAACTCGATGGGCGGCGGCGTCGCCTGGCAATATGCGCTTGCTTATCCGACGCAGATCAGCGCGTTGATCCTGGCCGACGCGGCGGGCTGGCCGAGCACGACACTCAAGTCTCCGCCGCTCGCCTTTCGTCTGCTGCAATACAGCTGGGGCAGGGCGTTCCTGGCG
>DASZCC010000096.1:0-7634 GCA_035943485.1 Rhizomicrobium sp.
CACCATCTGCTTGGGGATTCTGACCCGCGGCGACGCCACCGGCTACGAAATCAAGAAGCTGTTCGAAGAGGACGGCTATCAGCATTTCGTCGAGGCAAGCTTCGGTTCGATCTATCCCGCTCTCAGCCGCCTGACCGAGCAGGGCAACGTGTCTGTCCGCGAGGAGAGCCAGGAGAGGCGGCCCGACCGCAAAGTCTACTCGATCACGCCGACGGGCCGCACGGCGTTCGTCGCATCCTTGCTAAAGCCCTTGCCCGAAGACCGTCATCGCTCGCCGTTCGTGTTCGCGATGCTGTTCGCCGATCTTCTGCCCGAGTCCCGCGTGAGCGGGATGCTCGATACGTATATCGGTCAGATCGAAACCAAATTCGCGCAGATCAAGAACGGCAAGCCGCCCGAGACATCGGGCGAGCGCTTTGTCACCGGCATGGGCGAGGCGATCTACGCCGCGATACTAGACTTCCTCCACACGCACCGTGCGGAGATCGAACCACAACAGATCAAGAGACCTGAGGCCGCGGAATAGCATGTTCAAGCAAATCGGATCCGCGCTCAGCGCCATGTATGACCGGGTGATGCCGGCATTCTGGTTGCGTCTCAAGCCGCGCTATCAATGGGCGGGCGGCATCGCGCTGCTCGTTGCGGTATGGATTGCCACTGGAATATTCGGCGGCAGCGCCGCCAAGCCGGACACCGGCACGTCAACGAACTTTGATGTCTCCCGCGTACGGGTATCGATGCTGACAGCCAGTCTGCGAAACGCGACGATCACGGTGCGCGGCAAAACGCAGGCACTTCATGCCGTCGATGTGCGCGCCGAGGTCGAAGGCATCGTGCAGAAGATCCACTTCGACAAGGGCGACAAGGTCAAGACAGGCGACGTGCTGTGCGAGATCAAACTCGACGATCGCGGCGCCAAGGTGGCGCAGGCGCAGGCCATGGTCGCGCAGACCCTGAAAGAACTCGAGGTCGCGCGCGATCTCTACGCGCAGGGTTTCCGGTCCAAGACCCAGCTTGCACAGGCTGAAGCGGCCTACGCGCAGGCACGCGCCGGCCTGTCGACGGTCAATGTCGCGCTCGATAACACACGTATCCGTGCGCCATTCGACGGCATTGTCGACGACCGCTATGTCAACGTCGGCGACTACATGCGCGCCGGCGACAAGTGCGAACTCCTGATCGCGCCGCAGCCCTTCCTCGCGGTGGGCACTGTGTCGGAAGAAGAAGTCGGACAGATCGAGATTGGCGATCCGGCGACGGCCGTCCTCGTCACGGGCGAGACAGTCCAGGGGAAAGTCCGCTTCGTCGCCGATCGCGCCGACCCGACGACTCGCACCTTCCGTGTCGAAGTCGAGCTTCCCAATCCGGACGCCAAGCTTCGCGATGGCGTGAGCGCCGACGTTCATATCCCCGTGCGGCAGGTCAAGGCCCAGCACATCTCGCCAGGCATTCTGGTGCTGGATGACAGCGGCAAGGTCGGCGTGCGCGCCGTCGTGAACAGCGTCGTGCAATTCATGCCGGTGCAGATTCTCTCCGACGGGCCCGACGGCATGTGGGTTGCCGGCCTGCCGGAGCACGTGAATGTCATCACCGTGGGCCAGGAGTTCGTCTCCAATGGCCAGCACGTCAACGCCATCGCGGGGCAATCGTCATGACACGCATCGTCGAGTGGGCTGTCCGCAATACACGCCTCGTCGGCACGATGATGCTCGTCGTCGTGATCGCGGGCCTGATCGCGTTCATGGCGATCCCGAAGGAAGCCAATCCCGACATTCCGATCCCCGTGATGCTGGTGCAGGTGACCTACCCAGGCATCAGCCCGGAGGACAGCGAACGCCTCCTCATCAAGCCTCTCGAGTCAAACCTTCGTTCGATTGAAGGCCTGAAAACGATCACGGGCCGCGCCTATCAGGGCATCGCGGTCATCATCCTTGAATTCGATGTGAACTTTAACAAGCAGAAGGCGCTGGAAGATGTGCGCGCGCAGGTCGACGCCTCGCGTGCCCTGCTGCCGCAGGAAGCCAATCCGCCCTTCGTGCAGGAGTTCAACACCAGCCTGTTCCCGGTGATGACGGTGGCGCTGTCGGGCAACGTGCCGGAACGCACACTGCTCAAGCTCGCACGCGACCTGAAAGACGATATCAAGACGATCCCCAGCGTGCTCGACGGCGACCTCTCCGGCAACCGTGAGGAGGTGCTGGAGATCGTGGTTGACCCCGCGAAGCTGGAAAGCTTCGGCCTGACCCAGCAAGAAATGTTTGCCGCTGTTTCGATGAACAACAAGCTGATCCCGGCCGGTTCGCTCGATACAGGCCATGGCAGCTTCGCGATCAAGGTGCCCGGCGTTATCGAGAACGCAGAGGACGTCCTGAACCTGCCGATCCGCGCGACCGGCGACGCGACCGTGCGTCTGCGCGATGTCGCCGATGTGCGCCGCACCTTCCAGGACGCGACGAGCTATGCCCGCCTGAACGGCGAGCCGACGATCGCGATCGACATCACCAAGCGCATCGGCGCCAACATCATCGCGACGAATGCCAGCGTCCGCCAGATCGTGGAGGCCGCGTCGCATAGCTGGCCGCAAGGCGTGCACGCGAGCTATCTGTTCGACCAGTCGACCGACATCCATGAGCAGCTGAACTCGCTGTCGAACTCGGTCGTCCTGGCCATCGTGCTTGTGATGATCATCGTCGTTGCGGCCCTGGGACTGCGTTCGGGCCTGCTGGTCGGCGCCGCCATTCCGACGTCATTCCTCATGGCGTTCATGGTGCTGAACGACATCGGCTACACGCTCAACTTCATGATCATGTTCGCCATGCTGTTGGCGGTCGGTATTCTCGTCGACGGCGCGATCATCGTCGTGGAGTACGCCGACCGGAAGATGACCGAAGGGCACAAGCCCAAGCAAGCGTTCGCCGAAGCCGCCCTCCGAATGTTCTGGCCGGTCGTGAGCGCGACGGCGACGATGATCGGCGCCTTCCTGCCCATGCTTCTGTGGCCGGGCGTGTCCGGCAAGTTCATGAGCTACTTCCCGATCACCCTGATCGTCGTGCTTTCCTGTTCGATGGTCGTGGCCCTGATCTTCCTGCCTGTGCTTGGCGGCATTTTCGGCCGCGCGCCCGAGCACGACGAAGCCCATGAACGCGCTATCGAGGCATCGGAGACCGGCGACTGGCGCGAGATTCCCGGCATCACCGGCTGGTACGCGCATCTCGCCCAGTGGCTGACCGAACGTCCGTTCCAGGTGATCGGCGGCGCGCTCGGCATTGTCGTGCTTGTGATCTCGCTTTTCATCATCTTCAACCATGGCGTCCAGTTCTTCGTCGACACTGACGAAGACGAAGCCATCGTCCTGATCTCGGCCCGCGGCAATCTCTCGACCGCAGAGAAGCGCGATATTGTCATGGGCATCGATCGCATTGTCTCGACCGTCAAGGGCATCAAGTCGCGCTTCGCCAGCGTCGGCCAGCCGACAAGCGTCAACAACAATGACGGCGGCGTGCCGGTGGATTACATCGGTCGCGTCACTGTGGAGTTGAAAAACTACCGCGAACGCCGCCTGGGCAAGGTCATTCTTGAAGAGATCCGCCAAAAGACGGCCGGCATTCCGGGCGTGCGCGTCGAAGTGCGCCAGCCGCAGAATGGTCCGCCGACCGGCAAGGACGTGATGATCGAGGTCTCCTCGGACGATCACCCGGCATTGCTGGCGACGACGGAGAAGATTCGCCGGCACATGGACGGCATGAAGGAACTGCGCGACGTCGAGGACACGCGTCCGCTGCCCGGCATCGAATGGAACGTGGATATCGATCGTGATGTCGCCAGCCGCTTCGGCGCCAACGCCCAGACGATTGGCACCGCAATCCAGATGGTGACCAACGGCATTCTGGTCGGAAAATACCGTCCCGATGATGTCGACGACGAAGTCGATATCCGGGTGCGTTATCCCGATGAGGATCGCGGCATCCACGCGCTCGACAACCTGCGCGTCTCCACGCCAACAGGGACGATGGTGCCGATCAGCACGTTCATCAAGCTCAAGCCTGTCCAGCAGACCGACACCGTCGAGCGGATCGACGGCCATCGCGTCTATCACGTCCGCGCCAATGTCGGTCCCGGCATGAACGCGACAGCGGAAGTCAATCTGATCAAGTCCTGGATTGCGACACAGAGCTTCCCGCATGAAGTCCGTGTGGCGTTCAAGGGCGCCGATGAGCAGCAGAACGAGTCACAGGCCTTCCTGGTCGAAGCAGCGTTCCTCGCCTTGTTCCTGATCGCGATCGTGCTGCTGGCGCTGTTCAACAGCTTCTATCACGCGGGCCTGATCCTGGTTGCCGTCGTCCTCGCGATGATCGGCGCGCTGCTGGGCATGGTGGTGATGCACCAGTCGTTCTCGATTATCATGACGGGCACCGGCATGCTGGCGCTGGCCGGCATCGTGGTGAACCACAACATCGTGCTGATCGACACCTTCCATCGCCTGCGTGACGCCGGCATGGAGCCAATCGAGGCCGTGATCCGGTCGAGCGCGCAGCGCCTGCGTCCGGTGTTCCTGACGACGATCACCGCGATCGGCGGCCTGTTGCCGATGATGTTCGCGATCGAGATCGACTTCGCCACGCGTGAGGTGACGCTTGGCGGCCCCAACGCCTCGATGTGGATCCAGCTCTCCACCGCGATCGTGTTCGGACTCGCCTTTTCGAAGATGATCACGCTGGGGCTGGTGCCTGCGATGCTGGCGCTGCCCTATCGCCTCAAGGAGCGGCGCGCGGCGCGTGCCGCCGCGCGCGGCGCTGCAAAGCGGGCCTCGGGCTTGCGCGGCGGAGCAGAGCCCCAGGCACAGCCGGCTGAGTGATCAGCCGGCCGCCGCCGGTTCGGAACGCGCGATACCCGGCGCCACGTCGGGATCGTTCTCGACGGCCATGAGCTTCTCGCGCGCTTCGGCCGCTTCCTTTTGCTTGTTCCACATCGACGCGTAATGGCCGCCCATCGCGACCAGCTCGTCGTGACGGCCGCGTTCGATGATGGCGCCGTGATCAAGGACAAGTATCTCGTCCGCGTCGACCACGGTCGAGAGCCGGTGCGCAATAACAAGTGAAGTGCGGTTTCGCGAGACCTCGGACAGGGCACCCTGGATCTCCCGCTCTGTGCCGGTGTCCAGTGCCGAAGTCGCTTCGTCCAGCAAGAGGATCGGCGGGTTCTTCAGTATTGTCCGCGCGATCGCAACCCGCTGCTTCTCGCCGCCCGAGAGCTTCAGACCGCGCTCGCCGACCATTGCGTCATAGCCCAGCGGCAACTCCACAATGAACTTGTCGATCTGGGCATGGCGCGCCGCTTCCTTGATCTCGGCCTCTGTCGCGCCGATCCGGCCATAGGCAATGTTGTAGCGGACCGTGTCGTTGAACAGCACAGTATCCTGCGGAACGATTCCGATCGCAGCGCGAAGCGAAGCCTGGGTCACATCACGGATGTCTTGGCCGTCAATCGTCACGCCGCCGGATTTGATGTCGTAGAAGCGGTAGAGGATGCGCGAGATGGTCGACTTGCCCGCACCGGACGGTCCGACGACCGCCACTGTCTTGCCCGCCGGCACGACGAAGCTGATACCCTTCAGCACGATGCGAGCCGGTTCATAGGCGAACACGACATTGTCGAACCGGATTTCGCCGCCTGAGACGACGAGCGGCTTGGCGCCCGGCTTGTCCTTGATCTCCTGCGGCCGGTTGAGAAGGCGGAACATGGCCTCCATGTCTACGAGCGCCTGGGTGATCTCGCGATAGACTGTGCCGAGGAGATTGAGCGGCTGGTAAAGCTGGATCAGGATCGCGTTGGCCGTGACCAGAAGACCCACACTGAAGCGGCCCTGCTGAATGCCGATGGCGCACAGCCACATCACGATGCCGAGACCAATCGACATGATGACCGCCTGCCCGGTGTTGAGCACCGAGAGCGATATCTGAGCCTGGATCGAGGCGCGCGAGAACTTCTCCATCGAGCGGTCGAAGCGACGCGTCTCATGCGCCTCGTTGTTGAAGTATTTGACAGTCTCGTAGTTGATCAGGCTGTCGACCGCCTTGGTGTTGGCGTCCGTGTCGCTCTGGTTCATGTCGCGGCGGAACTGGATGCGCCAGCGCGTGATCGCGAAGGTGAACCAGACATAGGCCACGACCATGATGACCGTCGTCGCCGCGATCCACAGGTCCAGCTTTTCGAGCAGGATCGCAGCGTAGAAGATCAGCAGCAGGATGGTCGGGAAGATCGAGAACAGCGCAAAGGAAAGCAGCGTATCGATGCCTTTCGTGCCGCGCTCCAGGACCCGCGAAAGGCCACCGGTCTTCCGCTCCAGATGGAAGCGCAGTGACAGGGTATGAACATGGGCGAAGGTCGAGACCGCAACCTCGCGCATCGCATGGTACTGCACCTTGGCGAACACGCCGTCGCGGAATTGCCCGAAAGCCTGCATGACAATGCGCGAGACGATATAGGCGGCAATCAGGGACAGCGCGGTGCCGAGGACGGTCTCCGCCGGCGTCTTGGCAAACGTGTCCACCGCCCAGCCATAGAACAGGGGCGAAATACTGGTCGCGGCCGTCGCGAGGATCAGGAACACGACCGAGGCGACAACCCGCAGACGCAGCTCGGGCTGACCTTTTGGCCAGAGATACGGAAGCAGCATCCACAGCGGTCGGAACGTCGGCGCGCCGTCGCCTTCCTCGACGAGAGGATGCGCCATGCTCAGTGCCCGCCCGCGAACGGGCCCATGTTGCCACCACCGAAAACGAAGAATCCGGCGAGCATCGCAATGATGGCGATGGCGGCTATGATGACGAGGGCACGCGGCACGGCTAACCTCCGGATACTGGGATTCTGTTTAGAAACTGTCGCGCGACTGTGCAACCACTACGGGACCATGGACACCAACACTCCTGCCATATGCGTATTCTGCGGTTCCTCACACGGCGTGAAACCGGCCTATTCCGAAGCCGCTTCTGAGCTTGGCACCCTGATCGGCCGGCGCGGCTATCGCTTCGTCTTCGGCGGCGGCGATGTCGGCTTGATGGGCGACACGGCGCGCGCGGCACACGCCGCGGGTTCCGATGTTCTGGGCGTACTGCCGACCTTCCTGCGTCACCAGGAACGCCCGCTTAAAAGTGCCGAGGAACTGATCGTCGTTCCCGACATGCAACAGCGCAAGGCGATCATGCTGGAGCGCTCTGCGGCCTTCATCGCCCTGCCCGGCGGCCTCGGCACGCTGGATGAGATTTTTGAAGTGCTCTCGACGCGCCAGCTCAAGGTGCATGACAAGCCGATTATCCTTCTCGACACGGACGGATTTTACGCGCCGTTGATGACACTGCTTTCACGCGTCGTGCGCGAAGGCTTTGCGCTGCGGTCGGTCGAGAACCTCTACACGATCGTCAAGACGCCGGAAGAAGCAATGGATGCTGTCGACAAGGCGTTAGGCCGGACGGCGCGTGAGGAAACCTAGCCGGCCGTCGACGCTTACGAGTATGAGCGCGGCCCAGACGCAGCCGAATGCGATCGCGTCCGTACGCGTGAACGGCTCGTGCAGGATGAGCGTCGCAATCACGAGCGTAATTGACGGTGCGAGGTACTGCAGGAAGCCCAGCGTC
>DASZCC010000097.1:0-3086 GCA_035943485.1 Rhizomicrobium sp.
TGGCACGTTCGACGACGCACAGGCGCTGGTGAAGGCGCTGTTCGCCGACACGGCATTCGCGAAGGCCGTGAGCCTCACGGCCGTCAACTCGATCAACTTCGCGCGCATCGCGGCGCAGGCGGTCTATTACATCACCGGCTCACTCGCGCTTGGTGGCCATCCGACCTTCATCGTGCCGACAGGAAACTTCGGCGACATCCTCGCGGGCGATGTCGCACGCCGCATGGGCGCGCCAGTCGGCAAGCTGATCGCGGCGACGAATTCGAACGACATCGTCGCCCGTGCGCTGACGACGGGCGTCTACGAATCCGGTCACGTACATCCATCACTCAGCCCGTCGATGGACATCCAGGTCGCCAGCAATTTCGAGCGCGCGCTGTTTGAAGCGTCCGGTCGCGACAGCGTCTGGGTCCGTCAGGCGATGGCCAGTTTCGCGACGCAGAAGAAGATTGCGATACCACTGCAGGTTGCAACAGCACTTCGTGAGGTTTATGGCGCCGCCCGCGCCAGCGACGAAGAGACCCTTGAGACAATCCGGACAACCTACAAAAAGACCGGGCGGCTGATTGATCCGCATACGGCGGTAGCGCTGCACGCTGCTCTGGCGCTTGAGGAAAAAGGCGCTCCGAAAGTGGTGCTTTCGACCGCCCATCCAGCCAAGTTCCCGGACGCCGTGGAGAAGGCGACGGGCGTGCGGCCAGCGCTGCCGGAACACCTCCAGGGTCTCTATGACGCGGCGGAATATTTCACCGTTCTGCCCCCTGACAAGGGCTTGGTCCGTGGCCATATCGAGTCTAAGCTCGGTGACCATGAAGCCAGAAATTAGCAAACTTTCCAACGGCTTAACAGTCGTAACGGATACCATGCCGCAACTCGAAAGCGCCATGCTTGGCGTTTGGGTGAACGCCGGCGCGCGCAACGAAACGCTCGATGTGATGGGCGTCTCGCACATGCTCGAACACATGGCGTTCAAGGGCACGGAGACGCGCAGCGCGCGCGACATCGCCGAACAGATCGAGGCGGTCGGCGGCTATCTCAATGCGTATACGAGTCGAGAGCAGACCGCGTTTCACGCGCGCGTGCTGAAGGCAGATGTGGCGCTTGGCATTGATCTTCTCTCCGACATTCTCACGCATCCGACGTTCGAACAGTCGGAGCTTGAACGTGAACGTCAGGTTGTATTGCAAGAGTTGGGTCAGGCGCGCGACACGCCGGACGACATCATCTTCGACTACCTGCAGACGGTGACCTATCCAGATCAGCCGATGGGCTATCCGATCCTCGGCACCGAGGAAACGGTGAGCCGCTTCACGCGCGAAGACCTGCGCACCTACATGGCCGCGAACTACCGCGCCGCCGATATGACCTTCATTTCGTCGGGCGCTGTCTCGCACGCGGCGATCGTGGCGCTGCTGGAAGAGAAGTTCGCGAGCATCGAACCCGGACCGGCGCCGACGCCGCTGCCGGCGCGCTACATCGGCGGTGAGATGCACAAGGACGAGGACCTCGAACAGGCGCACATCGCCTATGCCTTCCCGGGTGTGTCGAACACCGATCCCGATTACTACGTCGCGCAGGTTTATGTGATGGCGCTGGGCGGCGGGATGTCGTCGCGGTTGTTCCAGGAAGCACGCGAGCGCCGCGGTCTCTGTTATGCGATCTCGGCCTTCGGGCAGTCGAGCAGCGATGGCGGCACGATCAACATCTACACCGGCACTGGCGAGAAAGAGGCGGGCGAGATTTCCGCCGTGATCGCCGGGGAGATGGAGAACCTCGCAGCCGGCGCGACAGAGGTTGAGACCTCGCGCGCCAAGGCGCAGATGAAGTCGAGCCTTCTGATGGGCCTTGAGCGACCGGGTCAGCGCGCCGAGCAGATCGCGGCACAGATGCTCGCCTATGGCCGCGTCTTGCCGATCGAGGAAATGACAGCCAAGCTTGATGCGGTAGACGCTGCAGCCGTGCGGCGCTTCGGGGAACGCGTCATGTTGAGCACCAATCCCGCCATGGCTTCGATCGGTCCGGTCGACAAGCTGGAGACGCTCGACGCCTTCGCTAGGCGCTTTGGCGTGAGGACGCTGCGCGCCGCGGAATGAATACCGGTCCCATGGCGTTCATGCGCGGTCTGACCTTCCCCGGCGGGCAACAGCCCATCATCCGGTCTGGCGGCGTGTATCTGCGCTACCCCCGCATCTCCGATTTTCCCGCCTGGGCGCGGCTGCGCGGCGAGAGCAGGGCGTTCCTGTCGCCCTGGGAGCCAATCTGGGCGAGTGATGAGCTCACCAAAGGTGCATTCCGCCGTCGCATCAAACGCTATCAGAAGGAGGCGCGGCTCGATTCGGCCTACGCGTTCTTCGTGTTCCGCACCGAGGATGATGCGCTGATGGGCGGCTGCACACTCTCCAATGTCCGCCGCGGCGTGACCCAGACGTGCTCCCTCGGCTATTGGATCGGCGAACGTTTCGCCCGCCAGGGCGCGATGTATGACGCGGTCTGCGCGCTGGTGCCGTTCATCTTCACGACGCTGGGCCTGCATCGCATCGAGGCCGCGTGCCTGCCCAGCAACGATGCCTCCAGGAGCCTTCTCAGCAAGGCAGGTTTCCAGCAGGAAGGCCTGGCGCGGCGTTATCTCCAGATCAATGGAGAATGGCGCGATCACGTCCTGTTCGCCTTGCTGGCGGACGAAGCGCCGTTGAGCTAAGTCCGTCGCCGAAATCGTATAGAAACAGATGATGAGACGATTCGCTCTAGTCGCGTCCTTCGCGGCCGCCTTGTTTGCGGCCTGCGCCGCGATTGCAGCGGCGCCAGCGAACCCGGTGCCCGCAATCGATTTCGCATCGCCCGACAGCGTGATCGCCATCACATCGGGCCTGACGCCGTATCATGGTCCTAATTCGGCAACTGATCATTCAGGCTGGTACCTCGTCCGGATTTCGAACACCGCGGTGCGTCCCTCAATCCGCGTTCTCCTTGCAGACCAGCCGCCCAGCGTAGGGTTACGCTTCCTTCCGGCTTCGACACGGCCGCGCATTGTGCAAGCGGCTAGCGCCGACTCCGGCGTTATTGTGGAGAACATGCACGCGTACGGA
>DASZCC010000098.1:0-2121 GCA_035943485.1 Rhizomicrobium sp.
CGGCATCACCCCGTTCAACTTCCCCGCCATGATCCCGATGTGGATGTTCGGGGTGGCGATCGCCTGCGGCAACACCTTCATCAACAAGCCGAGCGAGAAGGACCCGAGCGTCCCCATGCGGCTGGCCGAGCTGATGATGGAGGCGGGGGCGCCTGCCGGGGTGCTGCAATGCGTCAATGGCGACAAGGAAGCCGTCGACGCCATCCTGGAGGACCCCGACATCAAGGCGGTGAGCTTTGTCGGCTCGTCGGCCATCGCCGAGTATGTGTATTCCCGGGGCACGGCGCACGGCAAACGCATCCAGGCGATGGGCGGGGCCAAGAACCACGCCATCATCATGCCGGATGCCGATCTCGACCAGGTGACCAATGAGCTGATCGGGGCGGGCTATGGCTCGGCCGGGG
Organism: Rhizomicrobium sp.; assembly: GCA_035943485.1. Classification (GTDB taxonomy): domain Bacteria; phylum Pseudomonadota; class Alphaproteobacteria; order Micropepsales; family Micropepsaceae; genus Rhizomicrobium. Next base: position 405 of record DASZCC010000098.1, read on the forward strand.
AACGCTGCATGGCGATCTCGGTGGCGGTGCCGGTGGGCGAGAAGACGGCCGACGCCCTGATCCAGAAGCTGAAGCCCCGCGTGGAAGCCCTGCGCGTCGGTGTGCCCACCGATCCCGACGCCGATTACGGCCCGCTGGTGACGGCCCAGCACCGCGACAAGGTCAAAGCCTATATCGACCAGGGTGTCGCCGAGGGTGCCGAGCTGGTGGTCGATGGCCGGGCCTTCTCGCTGCAGGGCTATGAGAAGGGCAACTTCATGGGCGGCTCGCTGTTCGACCGCGTGACGCCCGCGATGAAGACCTATCAAGAAGAGATCTTCGGGCCTGTGCTGCAGATCGCGCGGGCAAAAGACTTCGACGAGGCGATCGCCCTGCCATCGAACCACCAATACGGCAACGGTGTGGCGATCTTCACCCGCGACGGCGATGCGGCGCGCGAGTTCGCCGCCCGTGTCCAGGTCGGCATGGTGGGCATCAACGTGCCGATCCCGGTGCCGCTCGCCTATCACAGCTTTGGCGGCTGGAAGCGCTCGGCGTTTGGCGACGTCAACCAGCATGGCCCCGAGGGCGTGCGCTTCTGGACCCGCGTCAAGACCGTCACCCAGCGCTGGCCCAAGGGCGGCGTCCGCGAAAATGCAAGCTTCGTCATCCCAACGATGAAGTAGGCGGTCATGCCGACGGCGCTGGAGAGACTGTTCGGTGTACCGTTCTCCCGCGCGGGACAACGCGCCGCGGTCGAGAGCCATCTGCGCTTTCGCGCAGCGGGCGATCTGCGCGCGACGCTGAGCGAGAACATCGCGCACATCACGCAGAAGTCCGGCGCGCTGCTGGCGGCACAGGCCATCTTTATCGTCGTCGATACCTATGGCATCGACCATGGCTGGCCGCGCCTGGCGGTGCTTGTCTCGGTCGTGGCGCTGGTGCTCTCCGCGCTCCTTGTGATGATGAACCTGCACTCGGTCTATATGGACGCGCCGTCCACGACCGATGATCCGGCCGAACTGGAGATGGAAGCGCTCCTGCTGATGGCGCGGCTTGCCGGTCATCGCGGGGCGCGCTTCAATCTCGCCCTGTATCTCACCTTCCTGTCGGTGATCCTGATGGGATTTGGCGCATTTGAGGCAGCATCGGGATGAGCGAGCCAGAAATAATTTTCGAACATCGTGGCGCGATCGGCCTCGTCACGCTCAATCGGCCAAAAGCGCTGAACGCGCTGACGCATGACATGTGCTTGAAGCTGAAGGCGCAGCTCGATGCATGGCGTGCCGACAATGCTATCCGGTCAGTCGTGATCCAGGGTGCCGGGGACCGCGCGTTCTGCGCCGGTGGCGACATCCGCACGCTCTACGAGAGCGGCAAGGCAGGCACCGATTACGCGTTCGACTTCTATCGCGACGAATATCTGCTGAATGCAACGATCAAGCATTTTCCGAAACCCTACGTCGCGCTGATCCGTGGTTTCGTCATGGGCGGCGGCGTGGGCGTGTCAGTGCATGGCAGCCATCGCATCGCGGACGAGACGACATTGTTCGCCATGCCGGAGACAGGCATCGGCCTGTTCCCCGATGTCGGCGGCAGCTGGTTCCTGCCGCGGATGCCGGGTGAGCTCGGTATGTACCTTGGCCTGACGGGCGCACGTCTGAGAACGCCCGACGCGCTGTATGCCGGTGTCGCAACGCATTTTGTGCCGGGCGTAAAGCATCCGGCCCTGATCGAT
>DASZCC010000099.1:0-3293 GCA_035943485.1 Rhizomicrobium sp.
TCCGCGGTGGAATCATCGCCACACCAAACGGCATCGCCGAGGGTGACATCGGTGTGACCGCAGGCAGGATCACCGCCATCGGATCGCTCTCCGGCGCCAAGGCCGCCGAGACCTTCGGCGCCAAGGGGCTGCATGTGCTCCCCGGTGTGATCGACAGCCAATGCCATTTCCGCGAACCGGGAAATGCCCACAAGGAAGATCTGGAAAGCGGCAGCCGTGCGGCTGTGCTGGGTGGCGTTACCGGCGTGTTCGAGATGCCGAACACCAATCCCCCCACGACGACGCGCGCCGCGATCGAGGACAAGCTCGCGCGCGCTGCCAATCGCATGCATTGCGACTACGCGTTCTATGTCGGTGCGACGCCGGCGAATATCGGTGCGCTCGCGGAACTCGAGCGCATGCCCGGTGTCGCGGGCGTGAAGGCGTTCCTCGGTTCGTCGACAGGCACGCTGCTTCTCGACCATGAGAACGATATCGCAGCGATGCTGCGTGCAGGGCGTCGCCGGGTTGCGGTGCATTCGGAGGATGAGGAACGTCTGCGCCAACGCAAACACCTCACGGTGCGTGGCGATCCGCGCAGCCATCCCGTGTGGCGCGACGCCGAAGTCGCACGCATGTCGACTGAACGCGTGATCCGCCTTGCGCGCGCCGCAGGCCGTCGTCTGCATGTGCTGCATGTAACGACAGCGGATGAAATTCCCCTGCTGGCCGGCGCGCGCGAACTCGTCACCGCGGAGACGACGCCGCAGCATCTCACGCTGACCGCACCTGAGTGCTACGAGCGTCTCGGCACCTATGCGCAGATGAACCCGCCTATCCGTGAGGCGCATCATCGCGATGCTTTGTGGGCTGCGGTGACCGATGGCGTGATCGACGTGATCGGTTCGGACCACGCGCCACACACGCGCGCGGAGAAGGACCAGACTTATCCCGACACGCCATCCGGCATGCCGGGCGTGCAAACTCTGGTAACCATCCTGCTCGATCATGTGCATGCTGGACGCCTGTCGCTTGAGCGCTTTATCGATCTCACAAGCGCAGGGGCGGCGCGCATCTTCGGCATCGCCGGTAAGGGTCGCATCACGCAGGGCTTCGACGCCGACTTCACGGTGGTGGACCTGAAAGCGCGCAAGACCATCGAGAATTCGTGGATCGCCTCGCATTGCGGCTGGACGCCCTTTGACGGCTTAACCACAACGGGCTGGGCCATGGCGACTATCATCCGCGGCAAGATCGTGATGCGTGATCGCGCTCTCGTGCTTGGCGCACAGGGCGCGCCGATCCGTTTTACCGAGACCATGCCGCCATCGCCTTGACGTGGCGCGGAAATTCGGGTCGCCTCCGGCAACAATTTTGGGTTGGCCGAACATGACAAGCCGCTTCAAGGCGCTTCTCATCCGCAAGGATGGCGACAAGCAGACCATCGACGATGTGGAACTGACGCCGGATGATCTGATGCCCGGTGACGTTACCGTCGCGGTCAGTCATTCAACGGTGAATTTCAAGGACGGCCTCGCGATCACCGGCCGCTCGCCGGTGGTGCGCAAATTCCCGATGATCCCCGGTGTCGATCTTGCCGGCACGGTGGAACAATCCTCGCACCCGGACTTCAAACCGGGCGACAAGGTCGTGCTCAACGGCTTCGGCCTCAGCGAGCAACACTATGGTGGCTATTCGCAGCTCGCACGCGTGAAAGGCGACTGGCTGGTTCCGCTGCCGTCCGCCTTCACACCCGCGCAGGCAATGGCGATCGGTACGGCGGGCTACACGGCGATGCTCAGCGTGCTCGCGCTCGAAGACGCGCACATCACGCCGGCGCGCGGTGCGGTGGTTGTCACGGGTGCAGCCGGCGGCGTTGGTTCGGTTGCCGTCGCTATCCTGGCCAAGCTCGGCTACCGGGTCATCGCATCGACCGGACGTCCGGAAGAAGAGGCTTATCTCAAACAACTTGGTGCGGCGGAGATCATTCCGCGCTCGGAACTCTCTTCCGATCCGCGGCCGCTTGCGAAAGAGCGCTGGGCCGGTGGCGTCGACAGCGTCGGTTCCAAGACGCTGGCCAATGTCATCGCGGCGACGTCGTATCAGGGCGCGATCGCGGCCTGTGGTCTTGCGGCCGGTATGGACCTGCCGACCAGCGTCGCGCCGTTCATCCTGCGCGGCGTCTCGCTGCTCGGCATCGACTCCGTGCAGATGCCGAAGCCGCGGCGGGTGCAGGCGTGGAACCGGCTCGCGAAGGATCTCGATGTCGGCAAGCTTGCGGCAATGACGCAGACGATCCCGCTGTCCGGCGTGCGCCAGGCAGCGGAAGACATCCTGGCCGGCAAAGTGCGTGGCCGGCTCGTCGTCGAGATCTGAGCGCCACCGCTGGCATGGACACCCTTAAGCTCATCATCTCCGGCGTCGTCATCGGCCTTATCGTGGCCGTGCCGATCGGACCGGTGAACCTCATCTGCATCCGCCGCACGCTCGCCTTCGGGCCGCTGAACGGATTCATGTCGGGTCTCGGCGCGTCGGTCGGCGATACGGTGTTCGCGATCGTCACGGGGTTCAGCCTCACGGTCATCGCCCAGCTGATCCGGGGGTTCTCCTCGTGGATCGAGCTCGCTGGCGGCGCGATGCTGGTCTATTTCGGGATCCACACGTTCTTCGCTAAGGTCGTGGCCCGGCTGGAGGACAAGGACTCCAAGGAGCAGGGGGCTTCGACACTTCTGCGCGCCATGGCGTCAACCTTCGCGCTCACCATCACCAATCCCGCGACACTGCTGGGCTTCGCCGCGTTGTTCGCCGGCTTCGGCGGACTGGCGGGTGGCCATCCCAACATCATGTCGGCCGCCTTCGTCGTGATCGGCGTCGCGGCGGGCTCGACGTTATGGTGGCTGGTGCTGACGACGGTCGTGGGCCTGTTTCACGCGAGCATCAGCAACCGCGTCATGTCCATCATCAACCGCATCTCAGGCTTCGCCATCGCCGGGTTCGGCATCGCCGTCCTGATCCACCTTGCGGTGAAACTGTTCTAGTGGCCGCCGTCTGCAGTAATGATGCCGCTAGACGGGCAGGTGAGGCCGGCAACCGGTAGCGGCACGAACTTCACAGCCTTCTGATCGATCCGCCAAGCCGTGGTCGCAGGCAGCAGCTTGTCGCCGCCTCCACCTGCGTCGTTGCGCAAGATCGCGACGACAAGGTAGGGCGTGTCCTTGCCGCCGAGCTTGCAGTTCATGTCGCTGAACTCAGGCGTCTTGGCGGAGTGCGCCGGGATCGCGATCGCGTCGCGGATCCTGTCCTTGCTGTCGACC
>DASZCC010000100.1:0-4298 GCA_035943485.1 Rhizomicrobium sp.
ATCCCGGTCGATGCCGCGCAGCGCACCGTGAACGTGGACGCATTGAGCTCATGATCTGCGAGCAGCACCAGCGCCCGGCGAATGAGATCCTCCGCATGCTTGTGCCGCGGCGCCCAGGCGCGCGCGATCTGGCGGTGCAGCGGCTCCGCCGACGGCTCGGTGCCGATCATCGTCGCCACTGCGAGACGCAGGATGCGCGCGCCGGTCGCCGCTCGCCCCTCGCTCACACTGTTGTAGGCACGCGGATCGGCTTCGGATGCCAGCGCCAGCACCGCCACCGCGCGATCGATCGGCGGCGCGTCGCGCGACGCTTCCAGCACGGTGCGCATGGCAGGCGAGATCACCGGCATGTTCGACTTCGCGAACGGGTCGGCCGACTTTGAATCCCACAGCAGCGTCGCGCATTGCTCGAACGTCGCGTTCTCCGCCAGCGTCACGGCGCGCACGCCGCGATAGATCGGGCCTTCCTCCGTGATCGTCGAGACGGCCGAATCCAGCACCGGCAGATCGGCGGCCTTCAGCCCCTGCCCTTCGACAAGCGGCGCACGACGGTTTTTCAGGCCGCGCACGTCTTCGGCGCGATAGCGGCGGCTCCGCGGACTGTCGCCCGGCTCCGACCGGATCAGGCCGCGGCTGACATAGGCGTAGAGCGTCGCCGGCGAGACCGAGAGCTCGGTCGCGGCATCCCGGGCGGTCAGGTAGAGGGCATCGTCAGATTTATTCATGTTGATTATGCTAATCAAGATTGATCAACACGTCCAGCCGTCCGATCTTTTGTGCAACGCAGCAACGGAGATCGAAATGACGATGCAGCCCAGCAAATCCCCTATCGGTCTTGACGGCGTGGCAGCCGCCGAAACCGCCCTCAGCCATGTCGACGGCCAGAAGGGCGAGCTGATCATCGCCGGCGAGCGGGTGGCCGACCTGGCCGCCAAATCCAGCTTCGAGGGGGTCACCGCCCGCCTCTGGACCGCCGCCACCGGCACGCCGATCAGCGAGGCCGAAGTCCGCGCCGCCCTCGGCGAGGCCCGCGTTCGCGCCTTCGCCCGCGTGCCGCAGCTTCTGGCGGCAAGCGAGGGGCTCTCGATCGTCGACGGCTTCCGGGCCGCAGTCGCAGCACTCAAGGCCGAGCACGGTCTGACCCATGACGCGACCATCGTTGGTGCGATGCCGGTGATCGTCGGCGCGCTCGTGCAGCGCTCGCTGGGCAAGCCGGCACAGATCCCCAATGTGAAACTTAGCCACGCAGCCGACACGCTGTCGATGCTCCACGGACGTGCACCGAACGCGCGCGAGACGGCGGCGCTCGATGCCTACTTCGTGACGGTCTCGGATCACGGCATGAACGCATCGACCTTCACCGCGCGCGTGATCGCGTCGACCCAGGCCGATCTGTTCTGCGCGGTGACCGGCGGCTACTGCGCCCTCACCGGCCCGTTGCATGGCGGCGCGCCGGAGCCCGTGCTGGAGATGCTTGATGCGATCGGCACGCGCGAGCGCATCAAACCCTGGATCGATGGTGCGCTGTCACGCGGCGAGCGGCTGATGGGCTTCGGCCATCGTGTCTACAAGGTGCGCGATCCGCGCGCCGATGTGCTGAAGGTCGCGATCGAGAAGCTCTCGACCAACGCCACCGATCTGGTCTTCGCCGCCGAGGTCGAGGCGTATGCCCGCGAGGCGCTGCGCCGCAAGAAGCCGGACCATCCGCTGGACACCAATGTCGAGTTCTTCACCGCGATCCTGCTCGACTCGCTGTCCATCCCGCGCCAGGCGTTCACGCCGATCTTCGCGACGGCGCGTTCGGCCGGCTGGACGGCGCATGCACGCGAGCAGCAGCGCCGCGGCCGCCTGCTGCGTCCCAGCTCGGCCTATATCGGCGAGATGCCGGCCTAGGGCGGGTGCGCTAGCAGCTCCGCGAACTGTCGCTTGGTGCCGATGAAGAGGTCGAGATCGACGGGACCCGAGATGCCGGCGAGACGCGCGTGGCTGGCGAACTGGCGGAACAGGACGGGGTGGTCATGCGACCACGCCGTTTCGCCATAAAGGTTGCGGACCCAGAGCGGATAGATTGCTAGCCTGGGATCGTTCGCCAGATAGTCGTCGTAGAAGTTCTCGCCGGTGTAGAGGACAGGCGTCACGCGGTGCTGCGCGCGTATGGCGGCGATGAACATCTGCACCTCATGCGTGAGCTTGCCTTTCGGCGGCCGGCCGGCGCAGTTGCCAACATACTCGAGATCGATCGCTGGCGGCAGGTCGAGCTTCTCGGGCACGGCGCGCAGGAAGTTTGCCGCCTGCTCAGCCCCCGATGCACAGAGCGTGAAGTAGTGATAGGCGCCGACCGCTATGCCTGCGGCGCGCGCCTCGGCGAGGTGGCGGGCAAAAGTCGGATCGGTCCAGTCGCCACCCTCGCTCGCCTTCAGCCAGGCGAAGCGGATGTTCTGGCCGGCGATCCGCTTCCAGTCGATCTCACCCTGATGATGCGAGATGTCGATGCCGCGCACGGGATAGGTGACGGCATCAGGATAGGAGAAGCGATAGGCACCATTCACATACAGATAAGCCAGCACAGCGGCGAGAAGCAGCGCCACACTAGCCGCCACGCCCGACCAGATCAGTATCCGCCGCATGCGTGATCACTCGATATAGGCATTGTCTTTCTTCACGCACGCGGCCACGGGCACCGGATCGCTTGCGGGTGCGAGATCGCTTGTCCAACACTCGTCGAGCACCGAACAGTAGCAGGCCTCGAAAGACATATGCAGACGCGCAGTGGCAAGTTTGTCCCAGACCGCTGCGTTCGCCGGATTGCGCGCAAGCTCGATGAGATCAATGGAGTCGCGCGGTGCAACGACGCCCACGGCACTGCTCTCCTGGACCAGACCGAGGTTGACCATCTGTGCCCAGGTCGTGTTCGCCGGCAATCCGCAACACAGATGCAGGAGTTCGATGAAGCCGCGCGCCGGCTTGCCGTTATAGCGGACCACGAGGGACTTCAGGCGTGCCGGTCCGACGCCCTGATTGGTGATGTTCATCGAGATTTTCGTGTCGCTGTTCGCAATGCCCGAACGCGCCGTGCCGTAGACCAGGAAAGGCCAGGAAGAAGCCGCCACCATGCGCTGCTCGCTGCGCGCGTTGTAAAAGCCCACGCCAAGGGAAATCAGCGAGATTACTATGGCGACTGTCGCGATCGTGAAGTCGAGCACGCGATGCCCGACCCGGGGCACGCGCGGCTGGATTCCGTCGGTGCCGGATTCGATCGGCGGTTCCGTCATGTTGTGATCTCCCTCACGCCGCTTTTATCGCGCCGCGAAACTTTCAACAAATCTCGCGTGGTATAGTGGCGCGATGAAGACCCGCCTCCTCTCCCTCGTCCAGTCCGTCCGGTCGCTCCACGAGCACCATCAGGATGCTCTGCTGATCGCGGCCCGTGTTGGGCTGTCGGCATCGCTGGCGTACCTGATCGCGACGCTGCAGCACTTGCCCGAGACCTATTGGCCGGTGCTGTCAGCCGTCATTGTCGCGCGCGGTGGCGCCAAGGGTGCTGGCGGCTCGGCGAGTGACAGACTTGTCGGCACGCTCGCTGGTGCAGGTGTCGGTCTTGCGGCCTCTTTCCTCCATCACTTCGGCTTGCCGGACTGGCTGCTGCTGTTCCTGGCCATGGCGCCGCTGGCGTTCATCTCGGCGGACAATTCCGCGTTCCGCGCCGCGCCGATGGCCGCGATGATCGTGTTGTCGGCGGCAACGGCCGGAAAATCCGGCACGGCCGGCATGGGCGTGGCGCTGTTCCGCGTGCTCGATGTTGGGATGGGCACGCTTGTCGCGCTGTTCGTGTCCTATGTCCTGCTGCCGTCGAATGCGATCCGCAACCTGCGGCGCGATGCGGCGGCATTGATGATGCCGCTGGCCAACCTGTTGTCGCTCGGCGCGCGGCCGGAAGACGTCGAAGCGCGCGACAAGTTCACCCGGCTGAACGCGCGCACGAAACGCGAGATGCGCGAACTCGTCATCGCCGCACGCCAGATACGCGCCCGCAAGGAAGAACGCGACGGACCTGATACGCTTCCCAACCAGTTCACGGCAGCGCTGGGACGCACGCATGGCACGATCATCTTCATCACGCGCGCCTTGTCCGGCGCGCCGCTGGTCGACGATGTGCGCGACGCGCTCAAGCCGTTCCTGCGCACCGCGCGGGCGCGGCTCGGCGGCATACATCACCTGCTGGCGGACGGCACACCACTCGATCCCTCGAATGAGCTCGATGCAGCGGTCGCGTCGGCAAGCGCACGCATCGAGCGTCA
>DASZCC010000101.1:0-4061 GCA_035943485.1 Rhizomicrobium sp.
TATCTGGTCCTGTACGGCCTGATGATCATCTTCTTCTCGTTCTTCTACACCTCCATCCAGTTCAACCCGGAGGAGACGGCCGAGAACCTTCGCAAATACGGTGGGTTCATCCCTGGCATTCGTCCCGGCAAGAAGACCGCCGAGCACATCGACTATGTGATGACCCGCATCACCGTCATCGGCTCGCTTTACCTTGCGGCAGTCTGTTTGATCCCGGAAATTGCGCTCAGCTACTACAACATTCCATTCTATCTCGGCGGCACGTCGATTCTGATCGTCGTGAGCGTGACGATGGATACGGTTGCGCAGATCCAGAGCCACCTGATTGCGCAGCAATATGAGGGACTCATCAAGAAGTCCAAACTGCGGGGAGCGCGTCGTTGAATCTGGTTTTGTTTGGACCTCCGGGTGCCGGTAAAGGCACACAGGCGAAGGTCCTCGTGGAGAAGCGCGGCCTGCCGCAACTGTCCACCGGTGACATGCTGCGCGCGGCCGTGGCAGCCGGTTCGCCGCTTGGCCGCCAGGTCGAGGACATCCTCGCCAAGGGCAATCTCGTTCCCGACAAGACGGTAATCGAGATCATCGCCGACCGCTACGATCGTCCCGACTGCGCCAATGGCGCCGTGTTCGACGGCTTCCCGCGCACCATCGCGCAGGCCGAAGCGCTCGATGCCATGCTCGCGTCGCGCGGCAAGAAGATCGATCTGGTGATCGAGCTGAAGGTGGACGAGGCGATTCTCCTGTCGCGCGTCGAACAGCGCATCAAGGAGGGCACCGCCCGCTCCGACGACAATCCGGAGACCGTGCGGAACCGCCTGAACGTCTATCGCCGCGATACGGCCCCGCTGCTCGACTATTATGCCAAGCAGGGCAAGGTGGTGACGGTGGACGGCATGGCGCCGATCGACAGCGTCACCGCGGCGATTAGCACGGCGCTCGATCAGAAGCGGTAGGGCGTTCCCCGCTCCCATCTGTCATCCCCGGCGAGCCGCGCAAGGCGCGGCGAGGGAAGGGGACCCATGACTGGGCTCGGCATCCGGTCGTGGGTCCCCTTCCCCTCGCTGTCGCTCGGCCGGGGATGACAGAGGGCAATCCACCAAAATCCCCCTTTACCGCCCTCCCTGGGCCCGTTAACACCTCGGTCCCGCCCGGCCAGCCCTCCAGGCCGAAACTCTTTGAAATCAGGCGTTGACGGAGGGGGGTGCATTAATATACTCCGCGCCCTCGCGGCAGTTTTCCTGTCCAATTCATCGGCTTAACGCCCCTTTTCTCGGATCGGGCGCAAAGCGGTATTGGAAGGACGGCTGGCGCTCATTAATTGTGTAGGCCACAGAACGGCTTACTGAACTCGGAGCATCACGTGGCCCGTATCGCCGGCGTCAATATTCCCACTCAGAAGCGGGTCGAGATCGGCCTTCGCTATATCCATGGAATCGGTCCCGCCAAGGCGCGCGAGATCATCGAGAAGGTCGGCATCGCGCCGGACCGTCGCGTGCATGATCTGACCGAATCCGAAGTCATCCAGATTCGCGAAGTCATCGATCGCGATTATCTCGTCGAAGGCGATCTGCGCCGCGACACCTCGATGAACATCAAGCGTCTGATGGACCTCGGCTGCTATCGCGGCCTGCGCCATCGTCGTGGTCTGCCGGTCCGCGGTCAGCGCACGCACACCAACGCGCGCACGCGCAAGGGTCCTGCCAAGGCGATCGCCGGCAAGAAGAAAGTGACGAAGTAATTCCATGGCCGCTGCAGACAAGAAGGGCACTCGCGCCCGCAAGAAGGAAAAGAAGAACGTGGTCGTGGGCGTGGCCCATGTCGCCGCGACCTTCAACAACACCATCATCACGATCACCGATCAGCAGGGCAACGCCATCTCGTGGTCGTCGGCCGGCATGATGGGCTTCAAGGGCTCGCGCAAGTCGACGCCGTATGCCGCCCAGGTCGCCGCCGAAGACGCCGCCAAGAAGGCGGTTGAGCACGGCATGCGCACGCTGGAAGTCGAAGTCTCCGGTCCGGGTTCGGGCCGTGAGTCGGCGCTTCGCGCTCTGCAGGCTGTTGGTCTTGTCGTGACGTCGATCCGTGACGTGACGCCGATCCCGCACAATGGCTGCCGGCCGCCGAAGAGGCGCCGCGTTTAATTCTATCGGACTTAGAACTAACCCGTCGAACGTATGGGCGTGGTCCGACACGTCCGGGAAACGATGAGGACAAATATGTTTCAGAAAAACTGGCAAGAACTGATCAAGCCGGGAAAGTTGAAGATCGAGGGCGGCCACGACGCCGGCCTTTCGGCTTCGATCACGGCAGAACCCCTGGAGCGCGGCTTCGGCCTCACGCTCGGCAACTCGCTTCGCCGCGTGCTGCTGTCGTCGCTGCAGGGCGCGGCCGTCACCTCGATTCAGATTGAGGGCGTGCTGCACGAATTCTCGTCCATTCCTGGCGTGCGTGAAGACGTCACCGACATCGTGCTGAACGTGAAGCAGCTCGCGCTGCGCATGCACGCCGAAGAGCCGAAGCGCCTGTCGCTGAAGGCGCAGGGTCCGGTGGAAGTCACCGCCGGCATGATCACCGGCACGTCGGATGTCGAGATTCTCAATCCTGAACTCGTGCTCTGCACCATCGACGAGAAGGTCGAGCTGCGCATGGAGCTCGTGGTCGCGACCGGCAAGGGCTATGTCCCCGCCGACCGCAACCGTCCGGAAGACGCGCCGATCGGCCTGATCCCGGTCGACAGCCTGTTCAGCCCGGTCAAGAAGGTCTCGTACAAGGTCGAGAACACCCGTGAGGGCCAGATCCTCGACTACGACAAGCTCACGCTGACGGTCGAGACCAACGGCGCGGTCACGCCGGACAATGCCGTGGCCTATGCCGCGCGCATCCTGCAGGACCAGCTCCAGGTGTTCATCAACTTCGAGGAGCCGCGCGAGCGTGTTGCCGAGGAGTCCAAGCCCGATCTCGCCTTCAACCCGGTCCTTCTCAAGAAGGTCGACGAGCTGGAGCTGTCGGTGCGTTCGGCGAACTGCCTGAAGAACGACAACATCGTCTACATCGGCGACCTGATCCAGAAGACGGAAGCGGAGATGCTCCGTACACCGAACTTCGGGCGCAAGTCGCTGAACGAGATCAAGGCTGTTCTCGCGGAAATGGGCCTGCATCTCGGCATGGAAGTGCCGGGCTGGCCACCGGAGAACATCGAAGATCTCGCGAAGCGCTACGAAGACCAGTACTGATCCACTTCAAGGAATAGAGCGCCATGCGCCATCGCAACCAGGGCCGTAAGCTCAACAAGACGTCATCGCACCGCACCGCCATGTTCGCGAACATGGCTGCCGCGCTGATCAAGCACGAGCAGATCAAGACGACGCTGCCCAAGGCCAAGGAGCTTCGCCCCGTCGTGGAGAAGCTCGTGACGCTGTCGCGCCGCAATAACCTGCATGCCCGCCGCCAGGCCCTGTCGGCCGTCCGCGACGAGACGCAGGTCAAGAAGCTGTTCGAAGTGATCGGTCCACGTTACGCAAAGCGCCCGGGTGGTTACACCCGCGTGCTGAAGGCCGGCTTCCGTCACGGCGACAACGCCGCGATGGCCTTCATCGAGTTCGTCGATCGTGATGAAGACGCGAAGGGTCTGGACTCCGGTCCCGTCGAAGTGCGCGACGACGAAGGCGGCGACGAGGAGTAGTCCTCACCGCATGCAGCATCCGATCAGGGGCGGCTCCGGCCGCCCTTTTTCTTTGGTGCGATGCGCGGCTCACAGTAATTCAAGGATTCGATCCATGTAGCGCTGCGCCCAGCCGCGGAACGTCTTTCTCTCGGTCCAGTCGGCGCGAGCCCCAGGTTGCGTGAAGAACTGCCAGATCTTCATCCGGTCATTGACGATATGGAGCGGCATGCGCTCCGCGATCGACGGATCAACTGGCGCTCGCGCGCGATAGGCATCGACGAAAACCTTCGCCAGGTGTGGATCGGTATCGAGATAGCTACTGGCCTGGCGCACAAGATCGAATGCCCCGTCGCCGAAGTGTGACTCATGGAGATCGAACAGTCCGGCCACGCGCCAG
>DASZCC010000102.1:0-4357 GCA_035943485.1 Rhizomicrobium sp.
GATCGTGACGCGGTGAATTACTGGCTGCCGGTCGATCAGTATATCGGCGGCATTGAGCACGCGATTCTGCATCTGCTCTATGCGCGCTTTTTCACGCGCGCGATGCGTGAGACCGGCTGGGTGAAGCTCGACGAACCGTTCGCCGGCGTGTTCACGCAAGGCATGGTCAATCACGAGACCTACAAGGGTCACAATGGCGACTGGCTGCTGCCCGAGGACGTCGAGAAGCGCGACGGCAAGGCGTTCCTGAAAGGTACGGCGATCGAGATCACGGTTGGCCCGTCGGAGAAGATGTCGAAGTCCAGGAAGAACGTCGTCGCGCCCATGGGCATGATCGACATCTATGGCGCCGACGCGATCCGCTGGTTCATGCTGTCGGACAGCCCGCCGGAGCGCGATGTCGACTGGTCGGAGCAGGGTGCCGAGGGCACGTGGCGCTTCGTGCAACGCATCTATCGTCTGGTGACGGAAGCCGAAGCCCTGCCGCCGCCCGGTGCAAAGATCGGTGACGTTACCGGCACGGCCCGCGAGCTCCGCCAGGCGACGCATCGCGCCATCGCCGCAGTGACCGAAGACCTCGCTGAACTGCGCTTCAATCGCGCCGTGGCGCAGACCTACACATTGGCCAACGCGATCCAGCAGCATGCGAATGTCGATGGCGCCGTGCGGCGCGAGGCGCTGGAGACACTGGTGCTGCTCATCGGTCCGATGATGCCGCATCTGGCCGAGTCCTGCTGGAAGGCGCTGGGCCACGACGTGCTGGTGATCGACACGCCATGGCCCAAGGCGATCGAGGCACTGACGCGCGCCGACAATGTGACCATCGCGGTCCAGCTGAACGGCAAGCGCCGCGCCGAGATCACGATCGCACTCGACGCGCCTGAGGATCAGGTGCGGGAAGCGGCGCTGAAGGAAGACGGCGTGCTGCGCGCGCTCGAAGGCAAGACGCCGAAGAAGGTGATCGTCGTGCCCAACCGCATTGTGAATATCGTGGCATGAGCGATAAATCGAAATCACTCGCTCCTTTAACCTCCCCCCCGTGGGGAGGTCGAAAAATCTCGCAGAGATTTTTCGGGTGGGGGGATTCTATTCGCCCCGCACCGCCCCCGACCCGAAGCGCTGCGCGCTTCGACCTCCCCACGAGGGGGAGGTTAAGTGTGGTGCTGGTCTCGCTCTTCCTCTCCGCCTGCGGTTTCCATCCGTTGTATGGCGGCGCGAATGGCGGGATGAGTGCCACGCTGTCGACGATCTATGTCGAGCCGATGCAGGACCGTCTCGGCTACGAATTGCGCAATTCGATGATCGATCTGCTGAACGGACCGGGATCGCCGGCGGGTGCGACTTATCATCTGACGCTCTCGCTCACGCAGACGACACAGGGTGTGGCCCTGCAGGATAATGCGGCGATCACGCGCTACAACAACACACTGAAGGTCACCTTCACGCTGACCGATCTCAAAGGCACTGTCATCACCAAGGGCGTGGAGACGGGACTGTCGGACTACAACGTGCTGCCGTCTTTTGCTGCACCGAACGGCACGGCGATCGGATCGCCCAACGCGAACTACGGCACGCTTGCCGCCCAGCAGGACGCCGACAAGCGCGCCGCCGAAGACATCGCGCAGCGCATCCAGCTCGACCTCAACGTCTTCTTCGCGAAACGATGACGGAGCTAAAGGCCGCGAATATCGAGCGCACGCTCAGCCATCCGCCGAAGGAGCTGGTCGCAGCGCTGGTGTTCGGGCCTGACCAGGGCTTGGTGCGCGAGCGGGCTGAGAAACTCATCAAGGCCATCGTGCCCGATCTCAAGGACCCGTTCCTGATCGCCGATCTCGACGACAGCGTGCTCGTCTCCGATCCGGCGCGGCTCTATGACGAGGCCGCGGCGATCTCCATGCTCGGCGGGCGGCGCGTCGTGCGGGTGCGCGGCGCGGGCAACAACCTCGCGAAGCTATTTGAGAAGTTTCTGGATGAACCCGCCGGCGACGCGCTGCTCGTGGTCGAGGGCGGCGACCTCTCCAAAGGTACCGGCCTGCGCCGCGTGTTCGACAGCGCGGACAATGCCGTCTCGATCGCCTGTTACGGCGACACCGCGCGCAACCTGCCAGACGTGATCCGCGACGCGCTGAAAGCGCAAGGTCTGTCGATCGACGGCGAGGCGCTGGCCGATGCAGCTTCGCGCCTTGGCTCCGACCGCGGCGTGACCCGCAGCGAACTCGACAAGCTCGCGCTCTATGCGCACGGCGCCAGGCAGGTGACGCTGGATGACGTCCGCGCCGTGCTGGGCGACGAGGCCGAGGTGCGGATGGAAGAAGCGCTGGATGGCGCCGGCCAGGGCGATCTCAAGCGGCTCGATCTCGCGCTCGAGCGGCTCTGGGTGTCCGGCACTTCGCCGATCGCCGTCGTGCGGCTGGCGCTATCGCATTTCCAGCGTCTCGCGCTGGTGAAATCCGAGATCGACAAGGGCACGCCCTATGATGTGGCGGTGAAGAAACTGCGCCCGCCGCTCCACTTCATGCGCGCCGACAGCTTCCGCGCCCAGCTCAACCAGTGGGACACGCCGCGCCTTCTCGACGCGCTCGACGCGCTGCTGGAAACCGAAGCACTGTGCAAGACGACGGCCATGCCGGCCGAGACGGTGACAGCCCGCGCCCTGTTTAATATCGCGGCACTGGCGAGGCGGCGATAATAGAAGAAGAGGGTCAGGGCGAGGGGGTGCTTGGCATGAAGCACCGCTCCCGAAATTCTGATATCACCCGCTGCATCTCCCCCTCACCCCGGTCCTCTCCCCCGGCGGGGGAGAGGGAGGTTTCTTGTTAAAAGTCCGCATCATCCCTTGTCTCGACGTGAAGGATGGCCGCGTCGTCAAAGGGATCAATTTCGAGCAGCTGCGCGACGCCGGCGATCCGGTGGAGCAGGCGATCCTCTACGACGCCGCCGGCGCCGACGAGCTGTGCTTCCTCGACATCACGGCCAGCCATGAGAACCGTGGCACCATCCTCGATGTCGTCCGCCGCACCGCCGATGTCTGTTTTATGCCGCTGACCGTGGGCGGCGGCGTGCGCACGCTCGACGATATCCGCGCCTTGCTGCTGGCCGGCGCTGACAAGGTCTCGATCAATACCGAGGCCGTGCGGCGTCCCGAATTCGTCCGCGAGGCGGCGGAGAAGTTCGGCAGCCAGTGCATCGTAGCCGCGATCGACGCCAAGCAGGGTTCGCACAATCACAACGCCCCGCCGTTCGAGGTCTTCACCCATGGCGGCCGCAACGCCACCGGCATCGATGCCGTCGCCCATGCCGTGAAGCTCGTCGAATATGGCGCGGGCGAGATCCTGCTCACCTCGATGGACCGCGACGGCACGAAGTCCGGCTACGACATTCCGCTCACCCGCGCGATTGCCGATGCCGTGCCGGTTCCCGTCATCGCGTCGGGCGGCGTCGGCAAACTTGACGATCTTGTGACAGGCGTGCGCGACGGCCATGCGAGCGCGGTGCTTGCCGCCTCGATCTTCCACTTCGGCGAAGCCTCGATCGCTGACGCGAAAGCCGCACTCGCAAAAGCAGGATTGCCGGTGCGCTTCGCTTGATGAATGATGCGCGGATGGAAGAACCGCGCGTCGCCATTGTCCGCTCCTATCGTCCCGCCCATGCCTATGATCATGCGCGCGCGGTAAAGGCGCGCCGCGTCCGGCTTGTTGGCGCGATGACAGTGGAAGAGGCGTTCCGCGCCACGGTGCTGGAGTGCCTGGCACAAGTGGGCGGCAACGCACCGGCGATTCGCGGCCGCGATCCCGAAGGCGTGCACCAGATTCGCGTCGGCCTGCGCCGGCTGCAGATGGCGCTGGCCTCGTTCGGCGACTATGCGGACCTTCCGGAGATGAAGGCGCTCGGCAAGCGCGGCCGCACCTTGGCCGATGCCTTCGGCCCGGCGCGCGATCTCGACGTGTTTTCCACAGAATTGCTTGAGCCGGTCGCCAAGGGGTTCCGCGACAGCGAATCCTTCGCCGCGCTCGACCGCGCCGTGCGTCACGCGCGGGGCGAGGCGTGGGATGATGCGCTGGGCGAGATCCTGAACCCCGAGTTCGGCGCCTTCCTGAACGAGATGTCGGCGGCGGCCGAATCCGTGCCGTCTGACCGCCGGCGCATCCGCAAAGCCGGCCGCAAGGCACTCGAAACCCACTTCCGCAAGGTGCGCAAGCGCGGCAAGCGCATCGGCCGCGAGTTCGACAACCGGGTGCACAAGCTGCGCATCGCATTGAAGAAGATGCGTTATGCGGCAGAATTCTTCGCGCCGCTCTATCCGGAAAAGAAGACCGAAGCCTATCTGAAAGCTCTCAAGCGGCTGCTCGACCGGATG
>DASZCC010000103.1:0-14148 GCA_035943485.1 Rhizomicrobium sp.
CTTCTGGCGCTCGGCGCCTTCGACCAAAGCGATCATACGGTCGAGAAAGGTATGGCCCTGCGCTGCCGTAATCCGAACCCTGATCCAGTCGGATATCACCATCGTGCCGCCGGTGACCGCCGAGCGATCCCCACCGCTTTCACGGATGACGGGCGCGGACTCGCCCGTGATGGCCGCTTCATTCACCGAAGCGACACCTTCGATCACTTCGCCGTCGCTGGGGATGAGATCGTTCGCCTCGACCAGAACGATATCGCCCGGCTTCAGCTGGGTGGCGGAGACAAGACGCGGCGGTGATGAGCCCTTCTCGAGCAGCTTTGCCATCGCGTCGGTCTTGGTCTGCCGCAGCGTTGCCGCCTGAGCCTTGCCGCGTCCCTCCGCCACCGCTTCCGCAAAGTTGGCAAAGAGGACCGTGAACCAGAGCCAGAGGTTGATCTGGAACGAGAACAATAACCCGCCCTTGCCCATCACCAGATCCCGGATGAAAAGGATGGTGGTCAGCGTGGCCACGACCTCCACCACGAACATGACGGGATTGCGGATCATCACGCGCGGGTTGAGCTTTTTGAAGGCCTCGCCTATCGCGGGGACCAGCAGCTTGGGATCAGTGATCGTTGCCGTGACTGAACGCTGACGGGATTTTGCAAGTTCCATGGCGAATGCCTTTCGAGATCGTTCAGTACGTGGCGCCCGCGAGCATCGCGAAATGCTCGACGATGGGGCCTAGAGCGACGGCCGGGAAATAGATCAGGCCGCCGACAATCAAGATGACGCCGATCAACAGGCCGACGAACAGTCCGCTGTCGGTCGGAAACGTGCCCGCCGACGGCGGCACGATCTTCTTGGCGGCCAGCGATCCAGCGACGGCCAGCATCGGGATGATCATCAGGAACCGTCCCATGAACATCGCGAGGCCAAGCGTCGTGTTGTAGAAAAGTGTATTGGCGGTAAGGCCGGCAAACGCACTGCCATTATTGCCGGTAGCAGAATCGAATGCGTAGAGGATCTCGCTAAAGCCATGCGGGCCGGCATTTTCCGGACCCGCCAATCCGGCCGGCAGGACCGTGGCAAGCGCCGTGAAGCCCAAGATCGACAGCGGCAGAACCAGGATGGCGAGCATCGCCATCTTCACGTCCTTCGACTCGATCTTCTTGCCCAGGTATTCAGGCGTGCGGCCAACCATCAATCCGGCGATGAACACCGCCAGGACCGCGAACAGCAGCATGCCGTAGAGACCGGAGCCGACGCCGCCGAAGATGATCTCGCCCAGCATGATGTTGGCCATCGGCACCATGCCGGCGAGCGGCATGAGACTGTCATGCATGGTGTTGACCGCACCACAGGACGCATCAGTCGTAACAACCGTGAAGAGCGACGAGTTCGCGATTCCGAACCGGACGTCCTTGCCCTCCATGTTGCCGCCGGACTGCAGCGCACTTGCAGTCTGATCGACGTGCAGCGCCGTGAAGGCCGGATTTCCGCCCGCCTCGACCGGATAGACGATCGCGACACCACCGAGGAACAGCAGTCCCATCACAGCGAAGATCGCCCAACCCTGGCGCTGGCTTCCGACCATCCGGCCGAACACATTCGTCAGCGCGGCGCCGATGGAAAAGATAAGGACCATCTGAACAAGATCAGTGATCGCGTTCGGATTCTCATAGGGGTGCGCCGAGTTTGTGTTGAAGAAGCCACCACCATTGGTGCCGAACATCTTGATGACTTCCTGCGACGCCACCGGACCCTGTCCGATAACCTGCGTCGCGCCTTCCAGCGTCGTCGCGTTGGTATAGGCGTTCAGGTTCTGCGGCATGCCCTGCCAGACAAAGAACAGGCCGACAATGACCGCGACGGGAAGGAGGATGTAGAGCGTGCAACGCACGAGATCGACCCAGAAGTTGCCAACACCCTGTGCGGAACGCCTGGCGAATCCGCGAATGAAGGCTACAGCCAGCGCGATGCCGGTTGCGGCTGATAGGAAATTGTGGACCGTCAGCCCCGCCATCTCGACGAGATAGCTCATCGTCGTTTCGGGGACATAAGACTGCCAGTTCGTGTTCGTTACGAAGCTGACCGATGTGTTAAAGGCCAGATGCTCACCGACTGCAGGAAGGTGCTGGGGATTGAACGGCAAAGCCGCCTGCAAGCGCTGAAGAGCGTAAAGCACGACAAAGCCCGCCATGGAGAAGGCAAGCATCGCGATCGCGTACACGACCCAGTGCTGGTCCTCCTTCTCGTCAACACCGCCAATCGCGTAGAACACGCGTTCGACGGGGCGGAACAGGAATGACAGGAACGTGCGCTCGCCATTGAAGACTCGCGTGATGTACCCGCCAAAGGGCTTCGTCAGGGCGATAACGATCACGCAGAAAAGCGCGATCTGAATCCAGCCATTGGTCGTCATGAGATCGCGCTCCTCAGAACCGCTCGGGACGGATCAGTGCGTAGATGAGATAAACAAGCAGGCCAGCGGTCACGACCGCGCCTAAAACAAGATCGAACGTCATGTCGCCTCCTAGAGCCGGTCGCACGCGACGGCGTACAGCATCGTTGCCCCCAGAAAGGCGAGGCCGATCACAATGAACATAATGTCGAGCATGGGGCCCTCATTCGCTGATGCGAAAGCCAGATGGTTCTGTGCTCAAATGGGCCCTTCCAGCATATAAGATCGAGAGGGAACCCGCATAAGATTTATAAGAATTCCATAAAAGTTTGAGCACAGCGCCTCAGCATCCAGTGAGCGGTGCGCAAGGACTTGCGTGAACGCGATTAACTACCGGCGCAGCCGACGCAGGAGATCGCCAAGCGCGCTTTTCTTGACGGGATCGCTCTGGATGGAATTGTAGATCTCATTCAAACTAACCGGCGTGCCTGTGGCCGAACGTATTTCGGTCGACACTAGCGAGCCTGACATCGAATAGCCGAACCAGCGATGAAGTAGTTCCGCAATGCTCGCCTGCGAGTAAGGCTGGCGCAGCAATTCGCCGAACTCTGGCAATGTCAGTTGCGGTTCAAGTCTGGACCTGTGCATGACTGCTCATCGCGCGACCCTAGATAGTGGACCGGGTTCGACGATAAGAATTCGAGACGGAAATTTGGGCCGGAATATAGGAAACGCATAAGCAGTGGCGATGAGGTCGTCGCAGTCACGTCCCGCAGAACGTCTGTGTCACAATCTGATCGACGCGTGGAGGATCAGCGTAGCCCGCGAATTCCGGCTGGTCGTCGAACGGACGTGAGAGAACCTGAAGCAGCGTCTCGAACGGTATGAAGTCGTTGCCCATGGCGGCCTGTATGGCTTCTTCGACCCTGTGGTTTCGCGGAATGAACAGCGGGTTGACCCGGCGCATCGCAATCCGGTGCGCGGCAGGATGGCCAGGCTCGCTGCCAAGTCTCTCTCGCCAGCGCTTCGCCCATTCGTCGAAGGAGGTCGGATCGACGAACAGTCCGCGCACCGGTTCATCATTGTCATGGCTGGTCACGGCATCGCTCAGGCGGCGGAAGGTGAGCGTGAAGTCGGCCTGGTTGGCGGCCATTCTTCCGAGCAGATCCTGTGTCAGGTCGAGATCGCCGTCTTGGACTTCGGTCAGACCGATCTTGGCGTTCAGTCCGGATGCATACGCTCCTTCGAACAGACCGGCGAACCGGCCAAGAGATTCCTCCGCCAGCTTGATCGCGACGTCCTGTTGTTCGTCCAGCAGCGGCAAGAGCGTCTCAGCCAGGCGGGTCAGGTTCCATTTCGCAATGCGTGGCTGGTTGCCATAGGCATAGCGGCCCTGCGCGTCGATCGAACTGAATACGGTGGCCGGATGATAGGCGTCCATGAACGCGCAGGGGCCGAAATCAATTGTCTCGCCGCTGATCGTCATATTATCGGTATTCATCACACCATGGATAAAGCCGACGCAAAGCCACTGTGCGATCAGCGCAGCCTGCTTCGCGATCACCCCGTCGAGCAAAGCAAGATAGGGGTTGCCGGCGTCCAGCGCCTCGGGATAGTGGCGCGCGATCACATAGTCCGCGAGCGTCTTCACGCCGTCGACATCGCCGCGCGCGGCAAAATACTGGAACGAGCCGACACGGATATGGCTGGCCGCCACGCGCGTCAGAATGGCGCCCGGCAGCGGCTCTTCCCGCATCACCGCCTGACCCGCCGACACAGCCGCGAGCGCACGCGTCGTAGGGATGCCCAGCGCTGCCATCGCCTCGCTGACAATGTATTCGCGCAGCACCGGCCCCAATGCGGCGCGGCCGTCTCCATTGCGCGAGAACGGCGTTGGCCCCGCCCCCTTCAGCTGTATATCGCGGCGGACACCCTCGCGATCCATCACCTCGCCGAGGAGGATCGCGCGACCGTCACCGAGTTGCGGCACGAAATTGCCGAACTGATGTCCGGCATAGGCAGCCGCAAGCGGTTCGCTGCCCGGTGCAACCGCATTGCCGGCGAGGAATTCGACTCCTGCCGAACCGCGGAGTTGATAGGGGTCGAGATTCAGGCTTCGCGCCAGGCCGTCGTTGAGCCGGATCAGGTGCGGTGCAGCAACCGGTGTCGGCGCGAGCTTCACGTAAAACTTCCCCGGCAGTCGTGCGAAGGAATTGTCGAAGGCAAACGGTGCGGTGATCATCGTCTCCATGTCGTGCGTGCGCCTTTCAAGATCAACAGCGCTGTCCGAAGATCGTGCCATCTATGACACGCCTCGATCGCAATCGTATTTAGGTTGCGTTGCAGCAAATACTTGCTGACCTGAGAGAATGCCGAAAACGCAATAATTGCTTGGTAAACGTCGTGCCTTGGCCTGACGAAGGTTATCCACTGTTTGTTGTCAGGGCCCATAATGGGCGGCGCAGACAAAATAAAAATAGAGTATAGATGTGTCGGTGTATGCGTCTGGGCGCATTATGTCGAAGATCTGGCAGACATTCTTTGCGATCGCAAAAGGCCTCCTCCTGGCGGTGGGTGGCGTGTGCCTTGTCGCCCTGATGGCGGCTTCGGTCGACTTTCTGTTCGGTGGCCGGTGGGGCTTCCACGCCATCTATATTGTGATGGGTGTGGTCGCGGTGATCTCGACGACAGCCGGCTATTTCGTGACCGACTATTTCCACGCGCTTGTCGGTCGCCCGCGCACGCCGGACCCCCACGCGCATGGTCCCAAGGCCTAGTCCAGAAATTCAGCGGTAGTTCGGTTCGGCAGAGACCGTCCCATGCGGTCCCACGATTCCGATCGCGCTTGGGAAGAGCGTGGCGACAGCCGTCGCCGTTGCCGCGAGGGAAAGCGCAATCCAGACGACAAGCATCAGATTGCGCGACCGTGGCCGCCTGATGACGGGCGTGCGCGGCTTGGCCACAGCGGGCGTTTCGGCCAAGGCCGCCTCCCCCGCTGTCAACTCCGGCATGCCGCGCCGGCTCAGGGTCAGGTAGAATTCGGCGATCGCGTCGGCGCGTATCACGCGTCCGCCCGGCTCCGTTATCCGGATCACATCGAAGCCCTGCCCGATGAGGGCAAGCGCGCGCTCGAAGGCGGCGTACTGGCTTATGGCTGTGTGATCGGCGAACACCGAACCGTCAATGGTGCTCACATACTCGATCAGCCATTCCTGGCCGAGACCCAATACAGGTTTCTCGATCGTGATCGATTGCAACATGGGGACGCCCGCCTCCGGCCACGATTATGACCGTGTGCGGCGCACAATCGCCAGCGCTGATTTTGTTCCCATGTCGACGGAAGCAATTACTTCCCAGCAGGCCTCAGATAGGTGCTGAACACCCAGCCCTGCTTGCCGCCAACCTGCACGGCGGTCCAGCTGCCGCGCACCTCGCCGGGGACAACGACGTCGCCGCGCCTGAGGCTGCCGACAACGGCCGCGCTTGCCGAAGGCTGCGCACGCATATTCGCGCCGTGGGTGACTGTCGCCGTCGCCTGCACCGGCGCTACCGGCTTCACCAGAACGGTACCTGCAGGCGCCGTTGGATGGGGCGTGACACTGAGCTCACCCTCGATCGATGTGGTGGCCTCGTAGATGTACCACTGCCAGTCATTGGGAAGCAGCGGCAGGACAAACGGCCACGCCAGGACGATCGCACCAGCAAACAGCATGACGATCAGCATATCGACCGTCAGGCGGTGACGACCCTCACGCTCCTCATCGGCGCGCGTCCGCGGACGCTTGCGGCGGCGCGAAGGCCTATCGATGAAGATATCGGGATCGAGCGTGATCTGCGACTCGGCCGGCATCTGGATCTTGGCCAGCTCGGCTTCGCGCTCTGCAAGGGTGCGCCGGAGATCCTCCATCTCGCTGCGCAACCGCGCGATGACGACGCTGTCGTTCGACAGCGTGGCGGCGCGCACGCGCGCTTGCAGCTCCTCGATCGTCGTTTGCGCTGCTTCGAAGCGAGCCGTTGCAAGGGAGAGCGCGGCATCAGACTCCGCCCGTGCGCTGGCGGCGCGCGCCGACTCTTCGCGCTGCCAGGTGGCTTTGGCGGCGTCCACTGCGCCTGCGCCCTGCCGCGCCTCGGCTTCGCCGAGCTTTGCGCGCAGATCGGTGTTCTCGTCCTGAAGACGATTCAGTTCGCTATCGACGCTGGACGCCGACCGCGATCGGGCCTCGGCGAGCGCCGTCTCGCGGTCTGCCAGCTTGGCCGTCGTTACGGCATGCTCGTCCTTCAGACGGCGCAGCTCCGACTCCGTCACGGTGATCAGGGGCGCCAGGGCGTCCGCACGGGCACGGGCATCGACCAGCGCCGCCTCGCGATCCGCGAGTTTCGCTGTCGCCGTGGCGTGCTCGTCCCGAAGGCGCCGGACTTCGCCATCTACGGCTGCAAGCAGCGTATCGCGCTCTGCAAGCTTGGTACTTAGTGCAGCATTCTCGGCCTTTGTCCCACGGTGCTCGACTTCCAGCACGGCACCGGCTTCAACCTTGGCGCGCGCCTCGGACAGCGCCGCGTCACGTTCCGCCAGCTTGGCACTCGTCGCCGCATGCTCATCCCTGGCCCGGCGCAATTCGACTTCGTGGACGGTGTTGGACGCCAGAAGCGCGGCATCACGGTCCGCCAGTTTTGCGCTTACAGCCGCGAATTCTTCTTTCAGACGGCGAAGTTCGGTCTCCTGCGCCGCGCCGGCGTCCGTCTTCGAGCGCGCTTCGGTCAACGCGACCTCGCGTTCCGCGAGCTTCTCGGCCACCGCGGTGTGTTCATCCTTGAGCCGGCGCAACTCCACTTCGTGGGCCGTGTTTGACGCGGATAGCGCCGCATCGCGATCGGCGAGCCGGGTGCCGACGGCTGCGAGTTCGTCCTTCAGGCGGCGGAGTTCGATCTCCTGCATATCGCCGGCGGCCGCTTTGGCCTGAACATCCGCAAACGCCGCCTCGCGCTCCGCGAGCTTGGCGGTGATGGCCGCGCTCTCGTCCTTCAGACGGCGAAGTTCGGCTTCATGCGTTTTGCTCGATGCCAGATAGGCCGCGTCGCGATCGGCGAGCTTGGTGCCAAGCGCGGCATAGTCGCTCCTGCGAAGTTCGGCCTCTTGCGCGGAACCGGAGGCCGTCTTCGATCGCGCTTCGGTCAGCGCCGTCTCACGCTCTGCAAGTTTGGCGTTCACCGAGGACAATTCGTCTTTCAGGCGCTGCAGCTCGGTAGTCTGGGCGACGGCAGCGGAAGACAACGCCTGGTCGCGCTCCGCGGACTTCGCCCTCAGCGCTGAATTGTCATCCGTCAGCCGCTTGAGTTCGGCCTCATGCGCCGCCTTGGCAGAAGCAAGAGCCGCCTCGCGTTCGGCAAGCTTCGCCGTCAGCGCCGCTTGCTCGTCCTTTTGCCGGCGCAGCTCCGCCTCAAGTGCGGTGAGCGCGGCCGCGTCGTTCTTGGTTGTCTTGGCTGTCAGAGCCGCCTGCTCGTCCTTGAGGCGACGCAATTCCCGTTCGTGCGCGGCGGCGGAAGCGAAGATTGCAGCCTCACGCTCGGCAAGTTTCGCCGTCAACGCAGCGTGTTCATCCTTGAGGCGCCCCAGTTCCGCCTCGCCAACGGACTTCGTTCGCGCTTCGGCGAGTGCGGCTTCGGCCTGTTCGGAGCGGCGCGTAAGCTGCGTGATTGCCTTATCCGATGCGATCCGCGCCGCTGCTTCGGCCGCAGCGATGCGCGCAGCCTCTCCCGCCTTCCAATTTGCTTCGGCAGCAGCGACAGCCTCGGCCAGATCGCGCTCCATGCGTCTAGCGGCCTGTTCGGCTTCGGCGCGCACCAGGCGCAGCGCTGTCTGCGCCTGCTCCATTTCCTGATGCAGATGGACGATCTTGTCGCCACCGCCGCCCGCGCCGGCGACCTGCTTCTGGCGAAGGCCAGCGATCTCGGCTTCGCGCGCGGCGAGCAACGCCCTCGCCTTTTCAAGCTCACTGGCAATCTCGCCGAGATACGCATCGTCCGGTGCATCCAGTTCCGGCGCACCGGCTTCATCAGAAGACGGCAGATCGACCACGGCGAGCGTGGCGCCATCCTGGTCCAGCGCGATGATGCGGATCGCCAGCGCGGCGATCTCCGTCACGCCATCCGGCGGCTGGTACTCAAGACCTTCGAGTTCGTCGGATGCTAGCGACCAGGAGCCATTGCCGTTATTGCGCCCGCGCGTGAGACGCGCCTTCTGGGGAACGCGTTCGACACGAAGCGAAAGCCGTCCGTGTTTCTTGTAGGGTGTGATCAGCCGCGCGAGGCGGAGCGGCATGGGCTTCGATGGCGGTGGCGGCTCGCTGAGGACGACGGGCGCAGCCTTCGCCGCGGGCGCTGCTTTTGCAGCGGCCGGCTTCTTTGCGAATCCGGTAGCGCGTGGCGCCATCGACAGCTTCCCCTTCCGCCGGATTGGCGGCGAGGGTATTTTTGTACCTCCGGGTAAAGCAATCGTTCGCCATTTTGTCTCAAATGGAGTGCGTTGCATTTACCTCGAATTTTATCGACTTGGCTTTCCCCTGTTTCCGGCGGATTCTTCCCTTTCCCCGATGGAACTTCCTCAGTCCTTTGAAACAGAACGGCACGAGCGCTATCTGATGTTGTGGAAACATCCATTCCGCAACCCGAGAATCGAGCCCGCATGGTGAACGGACGGACACGCGCGACAGCTGCTTTTGCGGCGGTCCTCGTCCTGTTCGCGGCCGCCTTCGCGGTCGTGTTGATGCGACCGCGTCCGCCCGCACCGGTCGTCGCGGCGAGGATAACGCCGGTGCATCACATCGCCCAGATACGCACTGAAAAGTCAGCGCCGCGGAAAGCAGCGAAACCGGCGGCGGCCCCGGCCCACGCGCCATCGGTGTTCGAGCAGGAACAGGCGATGAGCCCATCTTATCTGATGAAGCGATGGGATCCATTCATCAGCGAAGCCGCACGACGCTTTCGCTTCCCCGCCGCATGGATCCGCGCCGCGATGCGTCTTGAGAGTGGCGGACGCACCATGCTCGCGGAGAACACGCCGATCACATCGAAGGCAGGCGCGATGGGCATTATGCAGCTCATGCCGGAGACCTGGCGCGAAATGCGCGCGGCTTATGGCCTTGGAAACGACCCCTATGATCCGCATGACAGCGTGATGGCCGGAACAGCGGTGCTCAAGATCCTGTATGCACGCTATGGCTTCCCGGCGATGTTCGCCGCCTACAATGCAGGCCCCGCGACGCTCGATGCAGCACAGGCAGGCGAGCGCACACTTCCCTCTGAGACGGTCGCCTATATGGGCGGCATCACACGCGTTCTAAATGGCGGTTCGCCGGGTGGCGGTTCGGGTGTCAAGGCGACACTGACGCGGCCGAATGGATCGCCGGCGGCGATCGACGTCGGGGCGATCACCGCGATCCGTGCCCCTCTGCCTGGTGAATACGCGGATGGCGTGCAGGCGGTGATAAGTGCCGGCCGTATGAAACAGGGTGTGCGCGAAACGGTGGCGCACGCCACAGCTATTATCCGCGCCCATGGTGGCGGCGTCTAATCCTTCGGCACCGGCGCTTCGCGCTCGATCGTGACGATTGTTGCCGTGGAGAGACCGCCTGCATCGATCGTGGTATCGGCAGCAACAACCGTTCCCGGCAGCAACAGGCTCGCATCGCCCGATTCAATCGACATCACCGGCACGCCACGAGCCACGAAGATGTCGGCGCTTCCTTCACAGCCAGCGCCGCCGGCTGGTGCGTGCCCAGTGCAGGCCGCATCGCCCGATGGCCCTGCACCATGAAATGTGAGCTTGAGCACGCCGCCACTCGGCTGCGGCGTCACACCGGCTACGGTGCCATAGGTCATGATCCGGTCGGCGTTCGAGGCCATCGGATATTGTCCCTCGCCTACGCCACGCATCGCGTCCGGAAACACGCGGACGCCCTGGGCGCGCAGGGTCTTGTCCCTGGTGATGACGGCAAACGTACCGACAAAGGCGCCCGGCTGGATATCCGTCAGCGCGAAACGCCGGTTGTGGACAATCCGCGCATTCGGATCGAGCTGGACGATCACGGACTTCGCGTTGTCGTTTTTGATGGTCAGCATCTGCCCGTCGAGCGACGTGACAATGCCGTGGACATGGTCAGCCCGGGCGGAAGAGGCGGCAAGCGCGGCGAGAACTGTGATGAGAACTGCGCCGCGCTTGCCTGCCATGCCCTAGTGCCTCGGTTTCATGAACTTCAGAATGAACTGGTCCGTGTGATGGCGGATCGACGGATCGAACACAAGCTTGTCGTGCGGATCAGCCGGGTTCCGCAAAACATTGCTTTCGGCAACCAGTTTGAACCCGGCAGCTTCGACCTCTTTCTTGACCGTGTCCTCGTCGATGCGATGCAGCGTCTCGGTGGCGCTCAGGCCTGAACCCGCCGCCGCTGCGTGATCGAGCACGACATAGATGCCGCCCGGCTTCAGTGCGTTGAATATCTGCTTGTTGATGATCGCCAAATCGGCTGGCTTGGAAAAGCTGTCATGCAGGTCATGGTAGTTCTGCGCCGTCCACACGACATCGAGCGCTTCTGGCGCCGTCAGCGAATTGATCGGCGCCGTGATCACACTGACATTGGGATACCCGGCCGCGACAGCAATGATCGCCGGCGGCTTGCCCTTGTTGAATGACGCGAATTCCGACGGTGAGAAGGCATAGACATAACCCTTGTCGCTAACCGCCTTGGCGAAGAGGCGCGTGAAATAGCCCTTGCCCGGTATCAGGTCCATAACCTTCATGCCAGGCTTGATGCCGGCGAAGGTCAGCATGTCGGCCGGCTTGCGCTCGGCGTCGAGTTGCTTGTCCTCATCCGGCCGCGCGGAGTCGGCGACGGATGAGGTGATGTTGTCCGACACCGCGTGCGCCGGAAGGGCGAATGCGGTTGCAAATGCGAAGGCCAGAATCCAGTTCGTTTTCATCCCCGATGTCCTTTCAAAGGCGGCGGGAGCCTATCGCGCCTCGCGGAGCAATACATCAGCGGTCACGCGCGCGTGATGTTTCACACTCCGGCGTCAGGCTTTCAATGCGCCGTTGAGGAGCGCACGCCAGAACCGGTCGCCCAGTGACGCAGGTTTCGCATACCCCATGCGCCCCAGCGCCTCGATATCGGTGGCCTTGCCCAAGCCCGCCAGCGCGAGCTTCAGAAGGTCCATCGGCTTTGCGCCCTGCAGCCGCTCCAGCGCGGGAAGAAGTCGGAGCTCGACATCGGTGAAATCCGAGCCGAAGGGAAAGCTCGGCAGCATGCCGTTGTCGCGCAACGGCTTCAGAGCGGCTGCAATGCGGTCGGGATGGTTCTCGCGCGACTCCGCCGGCACTTCATATGACTTCGCGAGCTTGCCGACGTCCTTCGCCCGTCGCACCAGTTCGTCCTGGAAGCGGGAGCCCGTGATCGCGATCATCCGGTGGACGACCTCTTCGTCCGGCTGTCCGCGCAGATCGGCGACGCCGTACTCGGTTACGATGAAGTCCCGAAGATGGCGGGGGATGGTCGTATGGCCATAAGACCAGAGAATATTGGACTTGCCGTTGCGCGTGGCGTGCAACGCAAGGATCGAATGCGCCCCCGGCAACGCGAAAGCCTGGTCGACGAAATTGAACTGGCCGCCGACGCCGCTGACGACGCGGCCGTCTTCCAGAGCGTCAGAGATCACTGCGCCAAGGGCGGTCGCCATCATCGCGTTGTTGACGAAGCGCGCCTTCACCCGTGCCGCCATCTTGCCGGCCTCGTCGCCGTAGAGCTGGTTGGTGAAGGAAATGCGCGTCATCTGGATGCGCGCGAGTGCCTCGGGCGCCAACTCCCGCAGCCGGCGATAGAAAGAGTGCGGCCCGAGAAAGAAGCCGCCATGCAGAATCACGCCGCCTACTTCGCGCTTGAGAATGCCAGCGTCGATCAGCTCCAGGAAACCGTCGACCAGCATCTCGCTGACGCCGTAGAGGCCTTCCTCGAACGTTCCGTGCTCTTCGATCGCAAGCGGCGGCGCGCCACGCGTCAGTGCGGCGACCACCTTGCGAAATTCGGCGTTGTGCCGGTGACGCAATATCATCGCCGCAACCGCTGCATCACCCTCTTCGCCGATGCCGATCTGCAGCGTGCCGCCGTCCGCGATCAACCGCGCGACATGGAGGCCGATCGCATAGTCGGTGGTGCTGATCGGCGTCTTGGGCGGCGCGAAGAGCTGGAAGTCAGTCGCCGGGCTGTCGAGGATGTGGCTGAACGTGCTTGCCGGCAGGTCGCCATCGCCTGGCATGAAAGGCAGCTCGGAATTGGTCTCGCCGACCAGAAGGAATTTCGCCTCGCCGGCATCCCGCGCCGACAGGATGTCGAGCGTGATGTCCGTGTTGCTGGACAGACTGTAGCGATCGCCACGCTTGGCCACGAGCTGGGCGACGACATTGATCCCCTGATTTAGAAAATAGCTCGCCGCATGGGTGTAGTTGGCCGAGATGTAACGGCGCTGCGCTGTTGCGTTGGTCAGCCAGCGTCCGGCCAGGAAGAAGAACTCGTTGACCTGGATGTTGGACGGCAGGTTCTGGCGATGCACGGCGGCGGCGTAGGCGAGCGGCGGATAGCCGCCGACAAGACGCTGCATAACCGGCCCGATAAAGCGCCGCTCAAGTTCGGTCTTGGCGGGCGGGGTCTCCAGCGTGAGCGCTGTGAAAATCCGCAGCGAGATCGCCGGGTCCTTCAGCGCCCTCGCAAACAGCGCGTTCGCGATATGATTGGCCTTCCCCAGCCCGAGCGGAAGTCCCAGCACGATGTCGCGTCCGACTTCGGCGATGATGGCGTCGGCCAGCGCGTCGGGATCGGTGAAGGATTTCGTCATGCGCCCTTGGCGAGGATGCCCAAATCGAAGAATGTTGGCGGGATATGACCACAAACTCCGGCCAGAGCGAACACTCGGAAATTGCGGCCTCGCTGACCGCGATGGGGCTGCTCAAACCTGGCGAGAGCTTCACTGTCACAAGTCTGTCAGGCGGCGTGTCCTGCGATGTCTGGCGCGTCGATGCGGCCGGACGTGTCCCCGTTGTCGTGAAGCGCGCCCTCCCCCGTCTTCGTGTGGCGGCGGAGTGGCTGGCGCCTGTCGAGCGCGCGGCCAGCGAGGTCGCATGGATCAAGCTCGTGGCCGGCATCGAACCGCATTGGGTGCCGAAGGTCCTCGCCGAGGATCACAGCCGCAATCTGTTCGTCATGGAGTTTCTGCCACCGGAAAACCATCCGGTGTGGAAGGCGGAACTGGCGGCCGGTCGCATCGACGTCCCGTTCGCGGCGAAGGTCGGTGACGCACTCGCGCAGATTCATGCGGCGACAGCAGGCAAGCCCGACATCGCGAAGGCGTTCGACAATGGCGCGCTATTTCATGCGCTGCGACTTGAGCCTTATCTCCTCTTTACGGCCGAGAAGCACCAGGGCCTCGCGCCGGCCATTCGCGCTGAGGCGGCGCGCATTGCGGCGTCCCGCATTGCCGTGATGCAGGGCGACATCAGTCCGAAGAACATTCTCTGCGGCCCTGATGGTCCGGTATTCATCGACGCCGAGACGGCGGCGATCGGCGATCCGGTGTTCGACCTCGCCTTCTGTCTCAATCACCTGCTGCTCAAAAGCGTGTGGCATCCGGAATGGACGGAAGATTATGCCCGCAGCTTCATGGCGCTGAAGGATGCGTACCTTGCGGGCGTGGCCTGGGAACGCGCAGCCGATGTCGAGGCG